>NZ_DATDBG010000065.1:0-44635 GCF_036524955.1 Streptomyces sp. | reverse complement strand
GGCGGCGATCGCGCAGGCCGTGCCGGTCGCCGCGCGCGGGCGGGGGGGCGGCGCTCGGTGGGCTCGCCGTCGCCCCGGCCGGGCCCGGCCCGGAGCACGTGGGGAACCGTACGTCCTTGACGACCGACTTGGCTCGCTGTTTCATCGGGTCGTCATCGGGTTGGTCGGATCACCGAAGATCGACGACGTGCGCGAAGGGGACCCGACATGGCCGGAGGACGGATCAGTGCCGCGAGGTTCGCCGAGGAGGGGCGTGCGGCGGTGGAGCGGGCCATCGGGGCGAACAAGGACTCCGTGGCGGCGGCAGGGCGGCTGTTCGCGGACTGCGTCGCCGCGGACGGGGTGATCCACGGCTTCGGCACGGGTCACTCGCAGGCCACCGTGCTGGAGATCGTCGGACGGGCCGGGGGGCTGATCCCGACCAACCGGATCGGGCTGTCGGACCTGGTGCTGCGCGGCGGCGAGGACCGCTCCGTACTGAGCGACCCGCTGCTGGAGCGCTCGCCGGGCCTGGCCGGGCGGCTGTACGAGCTGGCCGGCCCGCGCCCGCAGGACCTCTTCGTCATCGTCTCCAACTCCGGGGTCAACAACTCGGTCGTGGACATGGCCCTGCACGTCAAGGAAGCCGGCCACCCCCTGGTCGCCCTCACCTCGCTCACCCACACCCGCGCCGTGCCCGCCCTGCACGCCAGCGGCAAGCATCTCGCCGACCTCGCCGACGCCGTGCTCGACAACTGCGCCCCCGCGGGCGACGCGCTGCTGCCGCTGCCCGGCGGTGGCGCCCTGTGCGGCGTCTCCACCATCACCTCCGCGATGCTCGTGCAGATGGTCGTCGCCGAGGCCGTGGGACTGCTCACCGCCGAGGGCGGGCAAGCGCCGGTCTACGTCTCGGCGAACCTCCCCGGCGGCCACGAGCGCAATGCCGTACTGGAGCAGCACTACGCCGGACGGCTGCACCGCGGCGGCTTCTGAACCCGCCCCTCCCGTCCGGCCCCCACCTGCCGCTGACACCCTTTCCGGTCCGGCGCGCGCCGGAGTGGGGGGCCAGGAACCTCGTTACGGAGCGCCATCAATTAGTTTGGTGGGGCAGCGAGAACGAGGAGAAGTGGACTGATGTCCGAAATGAATGCGCATGCCTCCACCAGGCTCGACCGGCGCCCCGAATGGCACGCGCTCGCCAAGCACCGCGAGGAGCTGGCCGACACCCACCTGCGGGACCTGTTCGCGCGCGACCCCGAGCGGGCCGGCCGGTACACCGTCCAGGTCGGCGATCTCCATCTGGACTACTCCAAGCAGCTGGTGACCGACGAGACGCTCGGGCTGCTCCGCGAACTGGCGGCCGCGACCGGGGTGTTCGAGCTGCGGGACGCGATGTTCCGCGGTGAGCGGATCAACGTCACCGAGGACCGGCCGGCACTGCACATCGCGCTGCGCGCGCCGCGATCCGCGGTGATCACCGTCGACGGGCAGGACGTCGTGCCGGCCGTGCACGCCGTGCTGAACAAGATGACGGTCTTCACGGACCGCGTCCGCTCGGGGGAGTGGACCGGCCACACCGGCAAGCGCATCAGGAACATCGTCAACATCGGCATCGGCGGCTCGGACCTGGGCCCCGCGATGGCGTATGAGGCGTTGCGCGCCTACACCGCCCGGGAGTTGGCCTTCCGCTTCGTGTCCAACGTGGACGGCGCCGACCTGCACGAGGCGGTACGGGACCTGGACGCGGCCGAGACGCTGTTCATCGTCGCCTCGAAGACCTTCACCACGATCGAGACCATCACCAACGCCACCTCCGCCCGGCAGTGGCTGCTCGGTGAGCTCGGCGCCGGCGAGGAGGCGGTGGCCAAGCACTTCGTGGCGGTGTCCACCAACGCGGAGAAGGTCGCCGAGTTCGGCATCGACACCCAGAACATGTTCGAGTTCTGGGACTGGGTCGGCGGGCGCTATTCGTACGACTCCGCGATCGGTCTCTCGTTGATGGTGGCGATCGGCCCCTTGCACTTCCGGGAGATGCTGGCGGGCTTCCACCTGGTGGACGAGCATTTCCGTACCGCGCCGCCGGAGGAGAACGTGCCGTTGCTGCTGGGCCTGCTGGGTGTCTGGTACGGCAATTTCCATGACGCGCAGGCGCATGCGGTGCTGCCGTACAGCCATTACCTGAGCCGGTTCACGGCGTACTTGCAGCAGTTGGACATGGAGTCGAACGGCAAGTCCGTGGACCGTGAGGGCAAGCCCGTCACCTGGCAGAGCGGGCCGGTGGTGTGGGGCACGCCCGGCACGAACGGGCAGCACGCGTACTACCAGCTGCTGCATCAGGGCACGAAGCTGATTCCGGCGGACTTCATCGGGTTCGCCCGGCCGGTCGACGAACTCGGCCCGCAGGCCGGGCAGCACGACCTGCTGATGGCGAACTTCTTCGCGCAGACCCAGGCGCTGGCCTTCGGCAAGACCCCGGAGGAGGTGCGCGCCGAAGGTGTCCCGGAGGAGCTGGTCGCCCACAAGACCTTCCGGGGCAACCGCCCCACGACGACCATTCTTGCCGCCGAGCTGAGTCCGTCGGTCCTGGGCCAGCTGATCGCCCTCTACGAGCACAAGGTCTTCGTCCAGGGCGCGATCTGGAACATCGACTCCTTCGACCAGTGGGGCGTCGAACTCGGCAAGGTCCTCGCCAAGCGCGTCGAACCCGCCCTCACCGAGGGCGCCGACATCCCCGGCCTCGACCCGAGCACAACATCCCTGGTCGCCAAGTACCGCGCCCTGCGCGGCCGCTGATCCCTGCGGGGCCGCTGACGTGGGTCGTCCGAGCCGCGCCCGGCATCGCCGGGCCGGCTGATCGCCGCTGCGGCGGAAAGCCGAGGGGCCGGGGACAGGTCCCCGGCCCCTGCACACGGGAACTGCCTCCCGCACCCGCGCCCGGGGGGCGTCGGGCGCCGCGGCCCCGGGCTGCCGCTGTGATGGTGAGGAGCCGTGAGGGTGGTGTCCGGTGGCGTGGGCTGCGGTTCGGGTGAGTGGGGGTAGTGCTCCCGCCCCCGCGGCTGCTGGAGGCCGGGGCCCCGGGCTGCCGCGGTGGTGAGGAGCCGTGAGGGGTGTCCGGTGGCGTGGGCTGCGGTTCGGGTGAACAGGGGAGTCTCCCGCACCCGAGGGCCGGGACCCCGGGCGCCGTCGTGACGGTGAGGAGTCACGACGGCGTGGCCCGGTGGCGCCCGGGCGCGGCTCGGGGCCGGGGCCGGTTACGACGACGCAGATGGATACAACTGCGGAGGAAGCTTGGCCGCCGCCGCCCGGTCCAGCAACCACAGCGTGCGGGCCCGCCCGTACGCACCGGACGCGGGGGCCTGGAGCTCGCCCGGGGCCGACAGGGCCACCGCGACCGCACCCGCCTTGTCCTCCCCGGCGGCGAGCAGCCACACCTCGCGGGCCGCGCGGATCGCGGGGAGCGTGAGGGAGACACGGGTCGGCGGCGGCTTGGGAGCGCCGTGGACGCCGACCACCGTTCGTGCGGTCTCCCGGACGCCCGGGTGCTCCGGGAAGAGCGAGGCGACGTGCGTGTCCGGCCCCACCCCGAGCATCAGGACGTCGAAGGACGGTACCGCGCCGTGGTCCTCGGGCCCGGCCGCAGCCGCCAGTTCCGCCGCGTAGGCCGCAGCCGCGGCGTCCGCGTCGGAGCCGTACTCCCCGCCGGACGCGGGCATCGCGTGGACCCGAGCCGGGTCCACGGGTACCGCGTCCAGCAGGGCCTCACGCGCCTGGGTGATGTTGCGCTCCGGGTCGCCCTCCGGAAGAAACCTTTCGTCACCCCACCACAGATCCAGCCGCGCCCAGTCCACGGCGTCCCGCGCGGGGGACTCCGCGAGCGCGGCCAGCAGCGCGTTGCCGTTGCGTCCACCGGTGAGCACCACGTCGGCGGTGCCCCGGGCGGCCTGGGCGTCCACGATCTTCGTGATCAGCCGGGCCGCCGCGGCGCGCGCCATCAGTTCCTTGTCGCGGTGGACGACCACCTGCGGCGTACTCACGACGGGCTCGCCGCCTTCCCGGAGCCCGCCGCCCCGGAACCGGACTTGCCCGCTCCGGACTCGGCCGCCGCCTTCGCCGCGGAGGCCGCGGCCGTCTTCCTCGCCGAGGGAGTCGCCTTCTTCGCGGCCGGCTCGGGGTCAGGCGACGCTTCCGCGGCGGCGTGGGTGACCAGGTGCTTGATACCGAACCGCACGGTCGCACGGTAGGTGTCGTCCGGGTCGAGCCGCCGCAGCTCCTCCGCGATCAGCTCCGAGGTCTCCCGCCGCTTGAGCGCGACATGCCGGTCGGGCTGGCCGGGCATCGCCAGCTCTGCGAGCACCCCGTCCGGCCGGTCCAGGCAGATGTCGCCGTCCGGCGTGGTCAGCCGCGCCCCGGTGATGCCGGGACCGCCGGAGACCTTGCGCTCCACCGGCACCCCGAGCCGGTCCGCCAGCCACAGGGCGAGCAGCTCCGTACTCGGGTTGTACGCCTCGCCCTGCACCGACGCCGACTGGATCTCGGAGTGCTTCTGGTCCAGCGCCGCGGCGAGCATCGAGCGCCACGGGGTGATCCGGGTCCACGCCAGGTCGGTGTCGCCCGGCGCGTACGTGTCGGCCCGCAGCCCGAGGGCGGCCACCGGGTCCTCCGCCGCCGCGGCGTCGGTGATCCGGCGCTGCCCGAGCCGGCCCAGCGGGTCCAGAGCCGGGTTGTCCGGGCCGTCCTCCGGCCACCAGACGACCACCGGGGCGTCCGGCAGCAGCAGCGGCAGGACCACCGACTCGGCGTGGGCGGCCAGTTCACCGTGCATCCGCAGGACCACCGTCTCGCCGGTGCCCGCCTCCGCACCCACCATGACCTCCGCGTCGAGCCGGGCCGAGGCCCGGTCCCGCGGCGAGCGCCCGGGCCGCTTGATGACGGCGATGATCCGCGAGGGGTGCTCGCGGGACGCCTCGTTCGCGGCCTTCAGCGCGTCGTACGCACTGCCCTCGTCGGTCACGACGACCAGGGTCAGCACCATGCCGACGGCCGGAGTGCCGATGGCCCGCCGCGCCTCGATCAGCCCGGCGTTGATCCGCGATGAGGTGGTGTCCGTCAGATCGATTTTCATGGCCGGCGCCAGCTCCTGCCGTCTCGTGCGAGCATCTCGTCCGCCTCGGCCGGTCCCCACGTGCCGGAGGCGTACTGCGCGGGCTTGCCGTGCTTGTCCCAGTAGGCCTCGATCGGGTCGAGGATGTTCCAGGACAGCTCGACCTCCTGGTGGCGGGGGAAGAGGTTGGCGTCGCCGAGCAGCACATCGAGGATGAGCCGCTCGTACGCCTCCGGGCTGGACTCGGTGAAGGACTCGCCGTAGGCGAAGTCCATCGTGACGTCCCGGACCTCCATCGAGGTGCCGGGCACCTTGGACCCGAAGCGGACCGTGACGCCCTCGTCCGGCTGCACCCGGATGACCAGGGCGTTCTCGCCCAGCTCCTCGGTCGCGCCGGATTCGAACGGCAGATACGGGGCCCGCTTGAACACCACCGCGATCTCGGTGACCCGGCGGCCCAGCCGCTTGCCGGTGCGCAGGTAGAACGGCACGCCCGCCCAGCGGCGGTTGTTGATCTCCAGCTTGACGGCCGCGTAGGTGTCGGTCTTGGACTTGGGGTCGATGCCCTCCTCCTCCAGGTAGCCGAGCACCTCCTCGCCGCCCTGCCAGGCGTGCGCGTACTGCCCGCGCACGGTGTGCTTGCCCAGATCGTCGGGGAGGACGACCGCGCCCAGCACCTTCAGCTTCTCCGCGGTGAGCGCCTTGGGGTGGAAGGAGCCGGGCTCCTCCATGGCGGTCAGCGCGAGCAGTTGCAGCAGGTGGTTCTGGATGACGTCGCGCGCGGCGCCGATCCCGTCGTAGTACCCGGCACGACCGCCGATGCCGATGTCCTCGGCCATGGTGATCTGCACGTGGTCCACGTAGGAGCGGTTCCAGATCGGCTCGAACATCGTGTTGGCGAACCTCAGCGCCAGGATGTTCTGCACCGTCTCCTTGCCCAGGTAGTGGTCGATGCGGAAGACCTCGTTGGGCGGGAAGACCTCGTGCACGATCCGGTTGAGCTGCTGGGCACTGGTCAGGTCGTGGCCGAACGGCTTCTCGATCACCGCGCGCCGCCACGACTCGCCGCTGCCCTGCGACAGACCGTGCTTCTTCAGCTGCTGCACCACGTTGGGGAAGAACTTCGGCGGTACGGAGAGGTAGAAGGCGAAGTTGCCGCCGGTACCCCGCGCCTTGTCCAGGCCCTCGATGGTCGACTTCAGCGTCTCGAACGCCGTGTCGTCGTTGAACTCGCCGGGCACGAAGCGCATCCCCTCGGCGAGCTGCTGCCAGACCTCCTCGCGGAACGGTGTGCGCGCGTGCTCCTTGACCGCGTCGTGCACCTCCTGCGCGAAGTCCTCGTCCGCCCAGTCGCGACGGGCGAAGCCGACCAGCGCGAAACCCGGCGGCAGCAGACCGCGGTTGGCCAGGTCGTACACCGCCGGCATCAGCTTCTTGCGGGACAGGTCGCCCGTCACACCGAAGATGACCAGGCCGGACGGCCCGGCGATACGCGGCAGCCGCCGGTCCAGCGGGTCCCGCAGCGGGTTGACCGGTGCCGCGGTCCCCGCCGCGTCCGGCGAGGTGGGTGTCTCGGTGGTCACCTCAGGCCTCCGAGGAGGGGGCAAGCCGTTCGAGTTCCGCCTTGGTCGACTCCAGCAGCTCGTTCCAGGAGGCCTCGAACTTCGCGACGCCCTCGTCCTCCAGGACCTGGACGATGTCGTCGTACGACACACCGACCGCCTCCAGGGCGTCGAGGTCGGCCCTGGCCTGCTCGTAGGTGCCGCGTACGGTGTCGCCGCTGATCTGGCCGTGGTCCGCGGTGGCCTCCAGCGTGGCCTCCGGCATGGTGTTGACCGTGTTCGGCGCGACCAGCTCGGTGACGTAGAGGGTGTCCGGGTAGGCCGGGTCCTTCACGCCGGTGGAGGCCCACAGCGGGCGCTGCTTGTTGGCGCCGGCCTTCTCCAGCGCCTCCCAGCGCGTGGAGGAGAAGACCTCCTCGTACGCCTGGTAGGCCAGCCGCGCGTTGGCGACCGCGGCCTTGCCCTTGAGCGTCTTGGCCTCGTCGGTGCCGATCTTCTCCAGGCGCTTGTCGACCTCGGTGTCCACCCGGGAGACGAAGAACGACGCCACGGAGTGGATCTCCGACAGGTCGAGCCCGGCCGCCTTGGCCTTCTCCAGACCGGACAGGTACGCGTCCATGACCGCGCGGTAGCGGTCGAGGGAGAAGATCAGTGTGACGTTGACGCTGATGCCGCGGCCGATGACCTGGGTGATCGCGGGCAGGCCCGCCTTGGTCGCCGGGATCTTGATCAGCGTGTTCGGCCGGTCCACCAGCCAGGCGAGCTGCTTGGCCTCGGCGACGGTCGCCTTGGTCTCGTGGGCGAGCCGCGGGTCGACCTCGATGGAGACCCGGCCGTCCTGGTGGTCGGTGGCGTCGAACACCGGGCGCAGGATGTCGGCGGCGTCGCGGACGTCCGCCGTGGTGATCATCCGCAGCGCCTCCTCGACGGTCAGCCGGCGCGCCGCGAGGTCGTCGAGCTGGCTGTCGTAGCCGTCGCCCTCGGAGATCGCCTTCTGGAAGATCGACGGGTTGGTGGTGACACCCACCACATGCTGCTGGTCGATGAGCTCGGCCAGGTTGCCGGACGTGATGCGCTTGCGCGACAGGTCGTCCAGCCAGATCGCCACGCCCTCGTCGGAAAGGCGCTTCAGTGCGTCTGTCATGGGGATTGCATCTCCTACTAGTCGTTACCTGCGTCAGCGATCAACAGCGTCGAGAGATTCCCGGGCCGCGGCGGCGACGGCTTCCGCGGTGAAGCCGAACTCGCGGAAGAGGACCTTGGCGTCGGCCGAGGCGCCGAAGTGCTCCAGGGAGACGATGCGCCCGGCGTCGCCGACGAAGCGGTGCCAGGTCAGGCCGATCCCGGCCTCGACAGCGACCCGCGCCCTCACCGACGGCGGCAGCACACCGTCGCGGTAGTCCCGGTCCTGCTCCTCGAACCACTCCACCGACGGCATCGACACCACCCGGGTCGGCACGCCGGCGGCCTGCAGTTCCTCGCGGGCGGCGACGGCGAGCTGCACCTCGGAACCGGTACCGATGAGAATGACCTGCGGCCGGGCGGTCGTCCCGTCGGGAAGCTCCGCCTCGAACAGCACGTACCCGCCGCGGGCCGCGTCCTCGTTGCGCTCGTAGGTCGGCACGCCCTGCCGGGTCAGCGCCAGACCGTGCGGGGCGCCCTTGCCGAACTCCTTCGTCCAGCGCCGCAGAATCTCCCGCCAGGCGATCGCGGTCTCGTTGGCGTCCGCCGGCCGGACCACGTTCAGCCCCGGAATCGCCCGCAGCGAGGCCAGGTGCTCCACGGGCTGGTGGGTGGGGCCGTCCTCGCCCAGACCGATCGAGTCGTGCGTCCACACGTAGGTCACCGGCAGGTGCATCAGCGCGGACAGCCGCACCGCGTTGCGCATGTAGTCGGAGAAGACCAGGAACGTGCCGCCGTAGACACGGGTGTTGCCGTGCAGCGTGATGCCGTTCATCTCCGCGGCCATGGAGTGCTCGCGGATACCGAAGTGGATCGTGCGGCCGTACGGGTCCGCTTCCGGCAGCGGGTTCCCGGTGGGCAGGAACGAGGAGTTCTTGTCGATCGTGGTGTTGTTCGACCCGGCCAGGTCCGCCGAACCGCCCCACAGCTCCGGGATCACCGCACCCAGCGCCTCCAGGACCTTCCCCGACGCGGCCCGGGTCGCCAGCGACGCTCCGGCCTCGAACACCGGGAGCTTGTCCTCCCAGCCGGCGGGCAGTTCGCCCGCGTCGACACGGTCGAAGACCGCGGCGTGCTCGGCGTTGGCGGTGCGCCACGCGGCGAGCTGCTTCTCCCACTTCGCCCGCGCCTCACGCCCGCGGTCCAGCGCCTCACGGGTGTGCGCGATCACCTCGTCGGAGACCTCGAAGGACTTCTCCGGGTCGAAGCCGAGCACCCGCTTGGTGGCGGCGACCTCCTCGGCGCCGAGCGCCGAGCCGTGCGCGGCCTCGGTGTTCTGCGCGTTCGGCGCCGGCCAGGCGATGATCGAGCGCATCGCGATGAACGACGGCCGGTCGGTGACCGCCTTGGCGGCCTCGATCGCGGCGTACAGCGCGTGCGGGTCCAGGTCGCCGTTCTCCAGCGGCTCGACGCGCTGGACGTGCCAGCCGTACGCCTCGTAACGCTTGACCGTGTCCTCGGAGATCGCCGTCTCGGTGTCGCCCTCGATGGAGATGTGGTTGTCGTCCCACAGCAGCACCAGGCTGCCGAGCCTCTGGTGTCCGGCCAGCGAGGAGGCCTCCGCGGAGATGCCCTCCTGCAGGCACCCGTCACCGGCTATCACGAAGACGTGGTGGTCGAACGGGCTCTCGCCGGGGGCGGCGTCGGGGTCGAACAGGCCGCGCTCGTAGCGGGCCGCCATCGCCATCCCGACCGCGTTGGCCACACCCTGGCCGAGCGGTCCCGTCGTGGTCTCCACACCGGTGGTGTGCCCGTACTCCGGGTGACCCGGGGTCTTCGAGCCCCAGGTGCGGAACGACTCCAGATCGCTCAGCTCCAGCCCGAACCCGGCCAGGTAGAGCTGGATGTAGAGGGTCAGGGACGAGTGACCCGCGGACAGCACGAACCGGTCACGGCCGGTCCAGCCGGCATCCGCCGGGTCGTGCCGCATCACCTTCTGGAAGAGGGTGTACGCGGCCGGCGCCAGGCTCATCGCCGTGCCTGGATGGCCGTTGCCGACCTTCTGCACGGAATCCATGGCCAGGACACGAGCGGTGTCGACGGCCCGCCGGTCCAGATCGGTCCACTCAAGGTCTGTTGTGGTCGGCTGCTTGCTCACCCTGGGTCAGGGCTCCTCTCCACATATTGAAAGCGCCGGTGGCGTGATGCCTACCCGGGCGCTGCCGAGCCTACCTCCGTTGCCGGGTGCACCTTTCGATGCTCCCCCGGCGCCGGCCTCTTCGCCCACCGGGCGAAGTGAACACACGGTGAACCGGTCCGGCCCCCGCGTGGCCACTCCCCGCACGGGCACGCCCGGGCACCGCAGGCACGCCCGGACACGCCCGCGACGAGAAGACCCCCGGCGAAGGCCGGGTATTCCCTACCTCTAGAGTGGCGTGGTACGCGCAAGCCTCACTGGGCCCCGCCGATCCGCCGGCGACCGGTGCTTGCTGGACTTCATCTCTCTTGGGGTGTTCGTGACGGCCGTCGAAACCCGACCCGCTGGGGTCCTCGGGGCGGGCTCAGATCACCGGCCGCTGCGGGCCCGGGTCATGGGGTTCGTGGCACTGACCAAGCCGCGCATCATCGAACTGCTGCTCATCACGACGGTCCCGGTGATGTTCCTGGCGGCCGGCGGTGTGCCCGACCTGTGGCTGGTGGTGGCCACGGTGGTCGGCGGCTATCTGTCGGCCGGCGGTGCGAACGCGCTCAACATGTACATCGACCGCGACATCGACGCGCTGATGCACCGCACCGAGCAGCGCCCGCTGGTCACCGGGATGGTCTCGCCCCGCGAGGGGCTGGTCTTCGGCGTCACGCTTTCGGTGGTCTCCACCGTCTGGTTCTGGGCGCTGGTCAACCCGCTCTCGGCGGCCCTGTCGCTGACCGCCATCCTCTATTACGTCTTCGTCTACACCCTCGGGCTGAAGCGGCGCACCGCACAGAACATCGTGTGGGGCGGGGTCGCGGGCTGCCTCCAGGTCTTCATCGGCTGGTCGGCGGTGCGCAACGAGCTGGCCTGGGCGCCCTTCGTCCTCTTCCTCGTCCTCTTCTTCTGGACGCCGCCGCACTACTGGCCGCTGTCGATGAAGGTCAAGGACGACTACGAGCGGGTCGGCGTACCGATGCTGCCGGTGGTCGCCGGCAACCAGGTGGTCGCCCGGCAGATCGTCTTCTACAGCTGGGTGATGGTGCTGACCTCGCTCGCCCTGTGGTGGCCGCTCGGCGAGACCTCCTGGTTCTACCCGGTGGTCGCCGCCGTGCTCGGCGGGTTCTGGCTCAAGGAGGCGCACGGCCTGCACGCCCGCGCCAGAGCCGGCATCACGGGCGCCAAGCTCAAGGAGATGCGGCTGTTCCACTGGTCGATCACGTACGCGACGCTGTTGTTCGTGGCGGTCGCGATCGACCCGTTCCTGCGCTGAATCCTTCCGGGAAGAGCGGGTACGTCCCGGCCGGCCTGCGGGGCGGTGCCTTTCCCGGATGATTACCGGCGGGTAGTATCGGGGTATGGCAGAGAGCACCCGCGCGGACACTCCCGAAGAGCCCGAGGCCGCCGCAGCCCGCAAGGAAGCCGCCCGCGCCGAGCGCCGGGCCGCCCGGCTGGCCCGGCAGATCGGTGCCTTCGCCAGGCACCACGGGGGCGGCGCCGAGGCGAGCCTCGCGTACATCGGCGAGCGGGGCACCCGTATCGTGCTCGTCGCGGCGGACGGGGCCTGGGGCGATCTCGTGGCGCCGACGTACGCCGTCGCCCGGGCGGCGGCCGACCGTGCGGGCGTCACCGTCCACGAGACCCTGGACGGCGAGCTGGCGGCGAAGATGCGTACCGGCTCCTACGAGTGGTCCCGGATGGCCGGCATCCAGATCGGTGGCCGGACCCGCCGCTGACGGGCGGCCTTCGCGCGCGGGGCGCCGTCAGGGCCTGGCAGGGGCCGGGGCGACGGACGAGTGGGCCCCCGACGCCGACTGCGGCACCGCGCCCGGCTCGGCCACGGGGCGTTCCCTCATCGACAGCACCACCCGCAGTACCGCGATCCAGATCAGCGCCGCACCGAGCATGTGCAGGCCGACCAGCACGGTGGGCAGTCCGGTGAAGTACTGGACGTAGCCGATGACGCCCTGGGACAGCAGCACCAGGAACAGGTCCCGGGTCCGGGCCCGCGGCCCGGACGGCGCGTCCACCGCGCGCAGCACGAACCAGAGCGCGGCCGTCAGTGCCACCACCACCCACGCCAGGTCGGCGTGGAGCTGTGAGACCGCCTCCCAGTCGAACGGGATGCGGCGGACGTCGCGCGAGTCGCCCGGGTGCGGCCCGGAGCCGGTCACCAGGGTGCCGACCGCGATCAAAGCCCCGCTCGTCGCGGTCAGCGCCTGGCCGAGCTGCCGTACCGGCCTGGGGACCAGCGGACGCGGGGGAGCGTCACCCTCACCGGCGCGGTGCCAGGTCAGCACGGCGACGGTGATCAGCGCGGCGGACAGCAGGAAGTGGGTGGAGACGACGTAGGGGTTGAGGTTGGTCAGGACCGCGACCCCGCCCCACACCGCGTTGGCCGCCACCACCCAGAACTGCGCCCACGCCAGCCGGTACAGGCCGTGCCGGAACGGTGCCCGCGCCCGCACCGCGACGATCGCCCAGCCGACGGCGGCGCACAGCACGTACGTCAGCATCCGGTTGCCGAGCTCGATCGTGTGATGGATGCCCATTTCGTTGGTGCCCAGCAGGCTGTCGCCCTCGCAGGTCGGCCAGGTGGGGCAGCCGAGGCCCGAGCCGGTGAGCCGGACCGCGCCGCCGGTGACCACGATCACCACCGACATGACCAGCGACGCGAGCGTCGCGCGGCGGACGGTCACCGGTGCGGGCGTCCAGCGGGCGGCGAGATGGGCGAAGGGGTTTCGCGCGATTTCCGGCAGCTTGGGCACGGGCCCATGGTAGGCGCCGCCTTGTGCACGGTTTCACGAGGGGTACGGGTGCCCGGCCGCCGCGCCGTGCGGCTCATCTCCCGGCGCAGGACGTGCGGCTCACTCCCAGCGGAAGAAGCGCGCGGCGGCGGCCAGCCCCACCACCGCCCACACCGCGAGAACGCCGAGGTCCGCCCAGGGCACGCCCGCGCCGTGCTGGAGCACGTCGCGCAGGCCGTCGGAGAGCGCCGAGATCGGCAGCAGCTCCAGCGCCGACCGCACCCCACCGGAGAACTTGTCCATCGGGACGATCACTCCGCCGCCGACCAGCAGCAGCAGGAACACCAGGTTCGCGGCGGCCAGCGTCGCCTCCGCCTTCAAGGTGCCCGCCATCAGCAGCCCGAGGCCGGAAAAAGCAGCGGTGCCCAGCAGGAGCAGCAGCACCACGGTGAGCGGGTTGCCGTGCGGCGACCAGCCGAGCGCGAAGGCGATCACCGTCAGCAGCGCGATCTGGAGTATCTCGGTGACCAGCACCGAGCAGGTCTTCGCGGTCATCAGCGCCCACCGCGGCAGCGGCGAGGCGCCGAGCCGCTTCAGTACGCCGTACCGCCGCTCGAAGCCGGTCGCGATGGCCTGCCCGGTGAACGCGGTGGACAGTACGGACAAGGCGAGCACGCCCGGGGCGAGGAAGTCCACCGCCTCGCCCCTGCCGGTGTCCACGATGTCCACCGTGCTGAACAGAGTGAGCAGCAGCGCCGGGATCACCACGGTGAGCAGCAACTGCTCCCCGTTGCGCAGCAGCATCCGGGTCTCCAGCGCCGCCTGCGCACGGATCATCCCCGGCAGCGGGGCCGCCCCCGCGGCCGGCGCGAAGGCCCCGGCCGCGTGCGCGGTGTCCGTCGTCGTAACGCTCACCCGCGCGGCTCCCTGGTGGTCGGTTCGAGGCTGTTGTCTTCCGGGGGGCGGCCCCCGTACCCCCGGTTGCTTCCTGCGTGGCTGTCGTTCATCCGCGCGGCTCCCTGCCGGTCAGCTCAAGGCTGTTGTCTTCCGGGGGGGCGGCCCCCGTACCCCCGGTTGCCTCCGGTGCGGCTGTCGTTCATCCGCGCAGCTCCCTGCCGGTCAGCTCAAGGAACACGTCCTCCAGGGTGCGCCGCTCCACCGCGAGGTGGTCGGGCATGACGCCGTGCTGGGCGCACCAGGAGGTGACGGTGGCCAGCAGTTGCGGGTCGATCTTGCCCTCGATGCGGTAGACGCCCGGGGTCAGCTCGGCGGCGACCGTGTCCGCGGGCAGTGCCTTCAGCAGTGAGGCGAGGTCGAGGCTCGGGCGGCCGGAGAACCGCAGGGTGTTCTCGGCGCCGCCGCGGCACAGCTCCTCCGGGGTGCCGGTGGCTATCGACCGCCCGCCGTCGATGATCACCACCTGGTCGGCCAGTTGCTCGGCCTCGTCCATGAAGTGCGTGGTAAGGACGACCGTGACGCCGTCCGCGCGCAGCTCCCGTACCAGGTCCCAGGTCGCGTGGCGGGCCTGCGGGTCGAGGCCCGCGGTGGGCTCGTCGAGGAAGACCAGTTCGGGGCGGCCGACCACGGCCATGGCGAGGGCGAGCCGTTGCTGCTGGCCGCCGGAGAGCCGGCGGTAGGCCGTGCGGCCGCAGGACTGCAGGCCCAGCCGCTCGATCAGCCGCGCCGGATCGACCGGGTTGGCGTAGAGCGCCGCGGTGTGCCGCAGCATCTCCTCGGCGTAGGCGCCCGGGTAGACGCCACCCGACTGGAGCATCACGCCGATCCGGGGCCGCAGCGCCGACGCCTGGGTGACCGGGTCGAGGCCGAGGACCCGGGCCGAGCCGCCGTCGGGCCGCCGGTACCCCTCGCAGACCTCGATGGTGGTGGTCTTGCCGGCGCCGTTGGGGCCGAGCACGGCGGTGACGCGGCCGGCCGGCACCGCCAGATCGAGGCCGTCCACCGCGGTCCTGGCCCCGTACCGCTTGACCAGACCGGTCACCTCGACCGCGGGCTCGATTCCCATGCGGACGAGTGTAGGGAGCGGCACCGGCAGCGGGGGCGGCAGGGCGGGGATGCGGAGCGAACGGCCAGAACGCAGCACGGCTTAGGTCACCCTAAGTGACGCAGGCCACCGTCGTGTCGATCAACGGCGCTTGCCCGGTCCTGCGGAATTACGCAACAATGGGCTTGTGAAAAACGTCGGTGGTGCCGTCCAGCGGGCGGCGGAGGAGCAGACGACCGGGGAGCGGCGCACCCGCAACCGGGTCGCCCGGTCCGTCCTGGACCACGGGCCCTCCACCGCCGCCGACCTGGCCGAGCGACTGGGCCTGACCCAGGCCGCGGTCCGCCGCCACCTGGACGCCCTCGTCACGGAGAACGTCGTGGAGCCCCGCGAGCAGCGGGTCTACGGCAGCCGTGGACGGGGTCGGCCGGCCAAGGTCTTCGCGCTCACCGACTGCGGCCGGGACGCGTTCGACCAGGCGTACGACCAGCTCGCCGCGGACGCCCTGCGCTGGATAGCGGAGTCCGCCGGTGGCGGCGAGGACGGGCAGGCCGCGGTCTCCGCGTTCGCCCGCGCCCGGGTCGCCACCCAGGCCGAGCGGTACCGGGCGATCGTGGACGAGGCGGCCCCCGAGGACCGCGCCCAGGCACTTGCCCGGGCCCTGTCGGCCGACGGGTACGCTGCTACCACGCGGAGCGCCCCGGGACCGGCCGGCGAGCAGCTCTGCCAGCACCACTGCCCGGTGGCGCACATCGCCGAGCAGTTCCCGCAGCTCTGCGAGGCGGAGGCCGAGGTCTTCTCCCGTCTGCTCGGGACGCACGTCCAGCGGCTGGCCACCATCGCGCACGGCGACGGGGTCTGCACCACCTTCATCCCCCGGGCGCCGCAGCCGCACCAGCCGCACGAGCCCCCACCGGCCCGGCCACCGGAGCCCGGCCGCGCAGCAGCACAACAGCCCAGCCGTAGCCCCGCACCATCCCAGACCACCCAAGCATCAGCACCAGTCAGCACATCCGGGAGGAACCCCGCATGACTGCTCCCACGCAGACCACTCACCCGGAGCTCGAAGGCCTCGGTACGTACGAATACGGCTGGGCCGACTCCGACGTGGCGGGTGCCGCCGCCCGGCGCGGCCTCTCCGAGGATGTCGTCCGCGACATCTCCGCGAAGAAGTCGGAACCGGAGTGGATGCTGAAGCTGCGGCTGAAGGGCCTGCGGCTGTTCGGCAAGAAGCCCATGCCGACCTGGGGCTCCGACCTGAGCGGTATCGACTTCGACAACATCAAGTACTTCGTGCGGTCCACCGAGAAGCAGGCCGAGACCTGGGAGGACCTGCCCGAGGAC
Organism: Streptomyces sp.; assembly: GCF_036524955.1. GTDB lineage: Bacteria > Actinomycetota > Actinomycetes > Streptomycetales > Streptomycetaceae > Actinacidiphila. The sequence goes on along the minus strand of NZ_DATDBG010000065.1, from coordinate 28,590 downwards.
ATCAGGAACACCTACGACAAGCTCGGCATCCCCGAGGCGGAGAAGCAGCGCCTGGTGGCCGGTGTCGCCGCGCAGTACGAGTCGGAGGTCGTCTACCACCAGATCCGCGAGGACCTGGAGGAACAGGGCGTCATCTTCCTGGACACCGACACCGCGCTCAAGGAGCACCCCGAGCTGTTCCAGGAGTACTTCGGCACGGTCATCCCGGCCGGCGACAACAAGTTCGCCTCGCTGAACACGGCCGTGTGGTCCGGCGGCTCCTTCATCTACGTGCCGAAGGGCGTGCACGTGGAGATCCCGCTCCAGGCCTACTTCCGGATCAACACCGAGAACATGGGCCAGTTCGAGCGGACCCTGATCATCGTCGACGAGGACGCCTACGTCCACTACGTCGAGGGCTGCACCGCGCCGATCTACAAGTCGGACTCGCTGCACTCCGCGGTCGTCGAGATCATCGTGAAGAAGGGCGGCCGCTGCCGCTACACGACCATCCAGAACTGGTCGAACAACGTCTACAACCTGGTCACCAAGCGCGCCGTGGCCTACGAGGGCGCGACCATGGAGTGGGTCGACGGCAACATCGGCTCCAAGGTCACCATGAAGTACCCGGCCGTCTACCTGATGGGCGAGCACGCCAAGGGCGAGACGCTGTCCATCGCCTTCGCGGGCGAGGGCCAGCACCAGGACGCCGGTGCCAAGATGGTGCACATGGCGCCGAACACGTCGTCCAACATCGTCTCCAAGTCGGTGGCGCGCGGTGGCGGCCGTACCTCGTACCGTGGTCTGATCGAGATCGGCGAGGGCTCCTCCGGCGCGAAGTCCAACGTGCTGTGCGACGCGCTGCTGGTGGACACCATCTCCCGCTCCGACACGTACCCGTACGTGGACGTGCGCGAGGACGACGTGTCCATGGGCCACGAGGCGACCGTCTCCAAGGTCTCCGAGGACCAGCTCTTCTACCTGATGAGCCGCGGCATGACCGAGTTCGAGGCGATGGCCATGATCGTGCGCGGCTTCGTGGAGCCGATCGCCAAGGAACTGCCGATGGAGTACGCGCTGGAACTCAACCGGCTGATCGAGCTCCAGATGGAAGGCGCGGTGGGCTGACCGGGCACCACTGATCGGGCCGGCCCCCGTGGCCGGCCCCGTGCACCAGCCCCGGCCCCGCCACTGACCAGCGACGACGTACCGACCAGAAAGCAGCTACGACAAGCGATGGCAGAGAACACGCCCGCCGGCGCCACCACCGAGGGCGCCATCACGGTGGGCCAGCCCACCGACGCCCGGGTCAGCGCGGCCCCGTCCTACGACGTGGCCGACTTCCCGGTGCCCCACGGCCGCGAGGAGGAGTGGCGCTTCACTCCGCTGGAGCGGCTGCGCGGGCTGCACGACGGCACCGCGGAGGCCACCGGCGGTCTGCGGGTCGAGGTGACAGCGCCGGAGGGCGTCACCACGCAGACCGTGGACCGCACCGACCCCCGGGTCGGCAAGGCCGGCAAGCCCGTCGACCGGGTCGCCGCCCAGGCGTTCAGCTCCTTCGAGAAGGCGTCCGTGGTCAGCATCCCCAAGGACACGGTGCTCACCGAGCCGGTACGGATCTCCGTGCACGGCGGTGGCGGCACGGTCTACGGCCACCAGATCGTGGAGATCGGCGCCTTCGCCGAGGCCGTGGTGGTCATCGACCACACCGGCGACGGCACCCTCGCCGCCAACGTGGAGTACCTGGTCGGCGACGGCGCCAAGCTCACCGTCGTCTCCGTACAGGACTGGGACGACACCGCCGTCCACGTCGCGCAGCACACCGCGCTGGTCGGCCGGGACGCCACCTTCAAGTCGGTGGTCGTCACCTTCGGCGGCGATCTCGTACGGCTGCACCCGCGGGTGGTCTACGGCGCTCCGGGCGGCGAGGCCGAACTGTTCGGCCTGTACTTCACCGACCGTGGCCAGCACCAGGAGCACCGGCTCTTCATCGACCACGACACCCCGCACTGCCGCTCCAACGTGGCGTACAAAGGCGCGTTGCAGGGCCGGGACGCGCACGCGGTGTGGATCGGCGACGTACTCATCCGTGCCGCCGCCGAGGGCACCGACACCTACGAGCTCAACCGCAACCTCGTGCTCACCGACGGCGCCCGGGTCGACTCGGTGCCGAACCTGGAGATCGAGACCGGCGAGATCGTCGGCGCCGGCCACGCCTCGGCGACCGGCCGCTTCGAGGACGAGCAGCTCTTCTACCTCCAGTCCCGCGGCATCCCCGCCGACGAGGCCCGCCGCCTGGTGGTCCGCGGCTTCTTCGGCGAGCTGGTCCAGCAGATCGGCCTGGCCGACGTCGAGGAGCGGCTGATGGCGAAGATCGACGCCGAACTGGGGTCTGTCGGATGACCAGCGCCACCGAGAGCACCGACGGCTTCGTCCGCGTCTGCGCGCTGAGCGAGCTGGAGGAGGACATGCCGCTCCGGGTCGAGGTGGACGGCGTGCCGATCTCCGTGGTCCGGGCCGCCGGCGAGGTGTTCGCCGTCCACGACATCTGCTCGCACGCCAACGTCTCGCTCTCCGAGGGCGAGGTGGAGGACTGCCAGATCGAGTGCTGGCTCCACGGCTCGCGCTTCGACCTGCGTACCGGCAAGCCGTCCGGACTGCCCGCCACGCAGCCGATCCCCGTATACCCCGTCAAGATCGTTGGGGACGACGTGCTCGTCTCCGTCACCCAGGAGTCCTGAGTCACCCATGGCAACGCTTGAAATCCACGACCTGCGCGTCACCGTCGAGGCCGAGAACGGCCCCCGCGAGATCCTGCGCGGGGTCGACCTGACCGTGCGGCAGGGCGAGACCCACGCCATCATGGGCCCCAACGGCTCCGGCAAGTCCACCCTCGCGTACTCCCTCGCGGGCCACCCCAAGTACACGGTCACCGGCGGCACCGTCACCCTCGACGGCGAGGACGTCCTGGCCATGACCGTGGACGAGCGGGCCAGGGCCGGCGTCTTCCTGGCCATGCAGTACCCGGTCGAGATCCCCGGCGTCTCCGTCTCCAACTTCCTGCGCACCTCGGCCACCGCGATCCGCGGCGAGGCCCCGAAGCTGCGCACCTGGGTGAAGGAGGTCAAGGAGACCATGGAACGGCTGCAGATGGACCCCGCCTTCGCCGAGCGCAACGTCAACGAGGGATTCTCCGGCGGCGAGAAGAAGCGCCACGAGATCCTCCAGCTGGAACTGCTCAAGCCGAAGATCGCGATCCTGGACGAGACCGACTCCGGCCTCGACGTGGACGCGCTGCGCGTCGTCTCCGAGGGCGTCAACCGGGTCCGCGAGTCCGGCGAGGTCGGTACCCTGCTGATCACCCACTACACGCGCATCCTGCGTTACATCAAGCCCGACTTCGTGCATGTCTTCGCGAACGGCCGGATCGCCGAGTCCGGCGGCGCCGAACTGGCGGACAAGCTGGAGGACGAGGGCTACGAGTCCTACGTGAAGGGTGGCGCTTCCGCGTGACAATCACCGGTCGGGTGCTGCCCGGCCTCCTCGACACCGAGGCGATCCGCAAGGACTTCCCCGTCCTGGACCGCCTGGTCCACGACGGCCGCAAGCTGGTCTACCTGGACAACGCGGCGACCTCGCAGAAGCCCCGCCAGGTGCTCGACACGCTCGCCGGCTACTACGAGCGGCACAACGCCAACGTCCACCGCGGCGTGCACACGCTCGCCGAGGAGGCCACCGCGCTGTACGAGGGCGCCCGCGACAAGGTGGCCGCGTTCATCAACGCGCCCAGCCGCGACGAGGTGATCTTCACCAAGAACGCCTCCGAGTCGCTGAACCTGGTGGCGAACATGCTCGGCTGGGCCGACGAGCCCTACCGGGTGGACCGCGACACCGAGATCGTCATCACCGAGATGGAGCACCACTCCAACATCGTGCCGTGGCAGCTCCTGTCGCAGCGCACCGGTGCCAAGCTGAAATGGTTCGGCCTGACCGACGACGGCCGGCTCGACCTGTCCGACATCGAGCAGGTCATCACCGAGAAGACCAAGATCGTCTCCTTCGTGCTGGTGTCCAACATCCTGGGCACCGTCAACCGGGTCGAGGCGATAGTCCGCCGCGCCCAGGACGTCGGCGCGCTGGTCCTGGTGGACGCCTCGCAGGCCGCCCCGCACATGGTGCTCGACGTGCAGGCGCTCGGCGCCGACTTCGTGGCCTTCACCGGCCACAAGATGCTCGGCCCGACCGGCATCGGCGTGCTGTGGGGCCGCCAGGAGCTGCTGGAGGACCTGCCGCCCTTTCTCGGCGGCGGCGAGATGATCGAGACCGTCTCGATGCACTCCTCCACGTACGCGCCCGCGCCGCACAAGTTCGAGGCCGGCACCCCGCCGATCGCCCAGGCCATCGGCCTCGGCGCGGCGGTGGACTACCTGACCGCGATCGGCATGGACAAGGTCGCCGCCCACGAGCACGCGATCACCGAGTACGCGGTCGGCCGCCTGCTGGAGGTCCCGTCCCTGCGGATCATCGGCCCCGCCACCGGTGAGGACCGCGGCGCCGCGATCTCCTTCACCCTCGGCGACATCCACCCGCACGACGTCGGCCAGGTCCTGGACGAACAGGGCATCGCCGTGCGCGTCGGCCACCACTGCGCGCGGCCGGTCTGCCTGCGGTACGGAATTCCCGCGACGACGCGAGCGTCCTTCTATCTGTACTCCACCCCGGCCGAGGTCGACGCCCTGGTCGAGGGTCTGGAGCAGGTACGGAACTTCTTCGGCTGATGGTGGTGCTGCTGTGAAGCTCGACTCGATGTACCAGGACGTGATCCTGGACCACTACAAGCACCCCCACGGGCGAGGCCTGCGGGACGGCCAGGCGGAGGTGCACCACGTCAATCCCACCTGCGGTGACGAGATCACCCTGCGGGTGCGGATGGACGGCAGCGTCATCGGTGACATCTCCTACGAGGGCCAGGGCTGTTCCATCAGCCAGGCCAGTGCCTCGGTGCTGAACGACCTGCTGGTCGGCAAGGAGGTGGCCGAGGCGCAAAAGATCCAGGAGGTGTTCCTGGAACTGATGCAGTCCAAGGGCCGTATCGAGCCGGACGACGCGATGGAGGAGGTGCTGGAGGACGCGGTCGCGTTCGCCGGCGTCTCCAAGTACCCCGCGCGCGTCAAGTGCGCACTGCTGAGCTGGATGGCGTGGAAGGACGCGACCGCCCAGGCGCTGTCCGGCCCCGCCGTCACCCCTGCAAAGGAGACCGCATGACCGACACCGCTGGGAATCAGGGGACGGCCCTCAAGCCGGCCTCCGAGGAAGAGCTCCGCGAGGCGCTGTACGACGTCGTCGACCCCGAACTCGGCATCGACGTCGTCAACCTCGGCCTCATCTACGGCATCCACATCGACGACACCAACGTCGCCACCCTCGACATGACCCTCACCTCGGCCGCCTGCCCCCTCACCGACGTCATCGAGGAACAGGCCAAGTCCGCCACCGAGGGCATCGTCAACGACCTGAAGATCAACTGGGTCTGGATGCCGCCGTGGGGCCCGGAGAAGATCACCGACGACGGCCGCGAGCAGTTGCGGGCGCTCGGCTTCAACGTCTGAGCCGGGCTTCCGCGCCTGGGCCGTGCTTCGACTCCTGAGCGGCGCTTCGGGCGCCTGAGCCGGCTTCGACGTCCGAGCGCGCCGCGGTTGCGCCGCGCTCCGAGCACCGGATGGCCACCCCGTGAGTACGGGGTGGCCATCGGTTTGGGAGGGCGGCCGGACGAGGGAGGAGCCGCACCGCGCGGGTGGCGGCTCCCCGGAAACTGGGAAGACCCGCACGTCACGGACGGCGGTAGCCCGCATTCCGCATGCCGAGCCGATTGCGCACCCCGGGCGGCAAAGCGTTAGCGTGCTGGCATGAACGACTCCCGCCCCACCGGCGCCCTCGCCTTCGGCCTCGCGACCGTCGCAGACGACGGCACCGTCCTCGACACCTGGTACCCCGCCCCGGAACTCGTCGCGGAGCCGGGCCCCGCGGGCACCGAGCGGCTGACCGCGGAGCAGGCCGCGGCGGCACTGGGCAGCGCCGCCCCCAAGGCGCTCGGCCCCGACCCGCGCCGCGGCGTCGAGGTCGTGGCGGTCCGTACCGCCATCGCGTCCATCGAGGACAAGCCGCTCGACACCCACGACGTCTACCTGCGGCTGCACCTGCTCAGCCACCGCCTGGTCCGCCCCCACGGCCAGAACCTCGACGGCGTCTTCGGCCTGCTGGCCAACGTCGCCTGGACCTCGCTCGGCCCGGTGCCGGCCGGCCGGATCGAGGAGACCCGGCTCGCCGCCCGCGCCGAGGGCCTGCACCTCTCGGTGTACGGCGTCGACAAGTTCCCCCGCATGACCGATTACGTCGTCCCGGCCGGTGTCCGGATCGCCGACGCCGACCGGGTACGCCTCGGCGCCCACCTGGCCGCAGGCACCACCGTCATGCACGAGGGTTTCTGCAACTTCAACGCCGGCACGCTCGGCACCTCCATGGTCGAGGGCCGCATCTCGCAGGGCGTCATCGTCGGTGACGGTTCCGACATCGGCGGCGGCGCGTCCATCATGGGCACCCTGTCGGGGGGCGGTACGCAGATCGTCTCGGTCGGCGAGCGCTGCCTGCTCGGCGCGGAGTCGGGCCTGGGCATCGCGCTCGGCGACGACTGCGTGATCGAGGCCGGCCTCTACGTCACCGCCGGCACCCGCGTCACCCTCCCCGACGGCCAGATCGTCAAGGCCCTCGAACTCTCCGGCGCGGACAACCTCCTGTTCCGCCGCAACTCCACCACCGGCAAGGTCGAGGTGCTCCAGCGCAAGGGCTCGTGGGGCGGCCTCAACGAGGTGCTGCACGCGCACAACTGACGCGGCGTCACGCGATCGCCTCCCCGGCGGCGCCCCCTCACCGGGGTCGCCGTCCGGGGGCGTCAGCCGTAGAGGCGGTCGGCGTACGAGGGGCCGTAGTACTCCTCCAGATCCGCCAGCGGCTCGCCCTTGCGGTCCTGGGCGTGGGCGATGCGGGCGCGGGAGGGAGCGGCGTCGGGGTGCCAGTGGTCCGGGTTCCACAGGGCGCTGCGCAGGAACGCCTTGGAACAGTGGAAGAAGACCTCGTCGATGTCGACGAGGAGGGCGACCTTGGGCCGGTGGCCCTTGACCGCCATGCGGTCGAAGAAGTCCGCGTCGCTCAGCAGGCGGGCCCGGCCGTTGACACGGAGGGTGTCGCCACGGCCGGGGATGAGGAAGACGAGGCCGACGTGCGGGTTGGCCAGGATGTTCAGGAAGCCGTCCGCCCGGCGGTTCCCGGGACGCTCGGGCAGGGCGATCGTACGGTCGTCGAGGACGAGCGTGAACCCGGCCGGGTCGCCTTTCGGCGAGACGTCGCACGAACCGTCCGCTCCCGCCGTCGCGACCAGGCAGAACGGTGACGCCGCCAGCCAGGCGCGGTCTATCGCGTCCAGTTCCCGCCGCACCTTGCCCGCGGCCTGCGGGGTCGGTTCGCCGAGCAGTTCCCGCAGTTCGTCCTCGCCGGTGATCTCCTGCATCCGCGCATCGCCCCCCGGCGTCGGTTTCCCTTGCAAGGGCACACTCTAGCGCCGCGTCGCTCAGGGTGTGCCCCGGCAGGAGCGGCGTCCGGAGCGGTACGTCGCAGGGCGCCGGTTCGGCCTCGTCGTGGGCCTGCCCGGCGGTGGGGCCGGCGCCACGAGGTCCAGTGCCGGGGGCGCGACGGGGCAAACCCTGAGAACCCAGCCGACGCGGCCGACGCGGCACCAGGGCTTGTCTGACAAAGAGCGCCGTCCCCCCGCGGGGCGGGGCTCGCGGTGTCCGGTGCGTGCGATCGCACGGCGGAGGGCCGCCCTCGCAGTGGGCGCAGCGGGCGTAGTGGGCCTGCCAGGACGGTCCCGACCGCGCGGCGAGCGTGCCTGCCGGGCGCCGGGGGGAGGCGGGCTGCGTCGGACAGGCCCTAACCCCGCCTCCTGCGGTGCACCCCGCCGCGTAAGGAGGAGAGGACCAGACGGCCGTAACGCGTGGTGAGGGCCGCGCCCGTGGCGGCCAGGGCCGCGGCGAGGGCGAGCAGCAGGTGGGAGGGGCGGGAGTCGCCGAGGACCTGGAGAATGCCCAGGGCCGTGGACAGGGGCAGGCCGAGGACGGTGAGGACGCCGAGCGCGCCGGCGATCTGCTGGCTTTCCTGGGTCTGCACGAGACGGGCGTGGTCGGCGGCCTCCGCCAGGATCTGGGTGAAGCGGTCGGGGAGCCGGTAGCGGGCCTGGAAGGCGAGCAGCAGGTCGTTGGCCGGGCCGTGCGCGTTGAGGTGCTGCCGCCAGTAGGTACTGCGGAAGACGGCGATGCGCTGTTCGAGGGCGGCGACGCGGCGGGCCAGGCCGGGGCCCTCGAAGACCGCCGAGAGGTCGTCGGTGAGTTCGTCGATACGGTCGCGCTGCGCGGTGCCCAGCAGGAGGGCGTCGAGGTAGGCGCCGCGGGCGTTGAGCGCCGCGTAGTCGTAGAAGTCGCCGCTGCCGGTGTCGGGGCGGTGGCCGAGGAAGGCGGCGCCCTGGCGCAGCACGAGGGCACTCCAGTCGGCGGATATCCGGTTCGCCTGGGTGCGCAGTCCCGGGGCGTGCTCGGGCGGCAGCGGAATGTCCGAGGGCGCGGCGCGCGAGGCCAGCGACCTGAGCAACAGGTCGGCCGACAGCGGGAGTTCCCCGGTCGACGGGTCCCGCAGCGCCGCGCCGAGCCCCGCGCCGGGCGTCAGGAAGACCACGGTGTACGGGCGTGCCAGCGCGAACGGCGAGGCGGGCGCGCCGGTGTCCGCGACCCCCGCGAGCAGTGTCCCCGGCGCGAACGGGCCCCTGAGCGGATCGGGGTCCGGCGCGTGCCGGCGCCCGCTGAGCGCCCGCAACACCGGCAGCAGCGGCGTGTCCCGCACGGTGAAGTGCAGCACGGCCAGCGCCTGGTCCGCCGACCGTGCCGTCGGTGTCCGCAGCAACTCCATGCCGTCCAGCCGCAGCGCCCCCTCGGCCACCGCCGTCCGCCGGTGCCACCGCCGCTCGTACAGCGCCCTGGCCGCCGCCGGCGTGAACAGCCGCCGCCGCGAGGCCGCGTCGGACGCCCTCCCGTCCAGCTCGAACGGCAACGGGCCCACCGCCCACGGCGGATCCGCGGCCAGCCGCACCGGCAGCAGTACGGCCATGGTCTGCCGCACCCCGACCGCCGCCAGGAACTCATCGGTCAACCGCGCCGCGTCCTCCGCTGATCCACTCACGCCCCCACCCTCGCGGGCCGCCGCGGAGCGGCGCAACGCCTTCCGCGTCCGGGGTCGGTCGATGCGCCCGGCGGCCCGTTCCCGGCGACCGGTTCTCGGCCGCCCGTTCCCGGCCGCCCGTTCAGCGCGGCAATCCGTGGGCAGGGATGCGTACGAGGACGCGGGTGCTCGGGTCGGCCCGCTCACCCGCACCCCCGTACGGGACGGGACGCCCCGCGCAGGCAATACGCTGATGACGCGGCGCCCGTGCGGTCGGCGACGCGGCCGTGCCCCGGCCGTACCTGCTGCACCTCACAGGTCACACCTTCACCTTCTGACCCTGCACCTCCGAATGGGAGCCCTTCCGATGTCCGCTAGTCCCCTCGTCCTGCCGCCCGTGCGGCTGCTTCCCGCGGACGATCTGGCGCGGCTGGCCCTGGCCGTGCCGTTGCTCGACCGTGCGCTGCGGCTGACCCGGTGGGCCGCGCCGCACCGGCAGGTGGACGCGATGGGGGAGCTGTCGGACGCGGACCTGCAGCTGGCCGCCGCCGAACTGGGGCTGGCCGAGGACGACGAGGCCGGGCTCGCGGAGACCGCGCAGGCGTGGGACGTGGCCGTGGACACCGGCCTGCTCGCGCTGGAGATCGAGGAGCAGGCAGAGGAGTTCACCCCGGACGGCGAGGCGGCGGGCCGGGCGGTGCCCGGTGAGGCGTACGCCCGGATCACCGCGGGCGACCCGCGGGAGATCCTGGACGTCTGGCTGGCCGCCGCCGAGTGCGTACTCGCCGAGGCCGCCGCCCCGGACGTCGAGAGCCTGCGGCACATGACGGACGACGGCGACCGGATGCTCCTGGACGACCTGGACTGGGACCCGGACGAGGAGGCGGAGTTCCTGGACACGGCGCTGGCCAATCTGTACGCGCTGATGGCGATGGACGAGGGGACGTGGTCGGGTTCAGGGCCGGGATCGGGGTTGGGGCCGGGTTCGGGCGCCGCGCCCGTGACCGGCGGCGGCGCCGTACCGCTGCCCGTACTGGCCGCCTCACTCGTCGTACCGGACGAGATGGAGCAGCCGAGCGACGCCGTGCTCGAAGAGGTCACCGAGGTGATGCTGCGGCTCGACGACCACTTCCGGCTGCTCGCGCCGACCGGCCTGCTGGACTACCAGCCGGTGGACGAGGCACTGATCGAGGAGGCGGAGGGCGAGGACGGCGGGCCCGACCACCTCGGGCCGACCGCGGACGACCTCGACCTGGAGGAGATCTCCCGCTACGGCATGGTCCGGCTCACCCCGCTCGGCCTGCACGGCCTGCGGGAACGCCTCAGCGACGCGGGGGCGCACGCGCCCGTGCTCGGTGATCTGGCCGCCGGGCCGGCCGCGGAGTTGCTGAACGCGCTCACCGAGTATCCGGACCATTCCGCCCGCGCGGAGGCGGAGCTGTGGCTGGCCGACCGCAAGCCGGCCGAGGCCGCGCGTGAGCTGCTGGCCGCGAGCCGCGGTGACGACCAGGCGGCGCCGCGCCGCCGCCTCATCTGCCAGCAGACGCTCACGCTGCTCGGCGTGGAGGCGGAGCCGGCGCTCCGCGAGGTGCTGGACGACCGAGAACTCGGTGGTCTCGCCCGGGTCTGGCTCACCGAGCGGGGCGCCTCGGACGTGCCCGCGCCGGACGCCGCGATGGTCTTCTGGCTGACCATCGACACGCTTGCCGCGCAACTCGACGCGGATGACGACCCGGAACTGCTGGCCGAGCTCATCCGTGACCTCGTGGCTCGGCACGACGGGTTCTTCGAGGCGGCGTGGCGTGTGGGGCACCCCGCGACGGCGGACGTGCTCGACGCGATGGGGCGGCTTCACCCGGACCGCAAGGCCGCGAAGGAAGCGCGCAAGGCGGCGTTCAAGGCGCGGTCGCGGGAAGGTGGTGCGGGCGGCTGAGCGGGTGGATGGGTGACCGGTGGGTGACGCCGGGGTCCGGTTCTCCGGTCCCGGACCTCCGGGCCCCGCCCCGTCAGTCCCGGTCTCCGGGCTCGGGTCCCTTGGGCTCCTGGTCTGTTGGGTTCCCGGTTCGTCGCGTTCCCCGTTCCTCCCGTGCCGGTTCCTCCTGTCTGCAGGTGGTGAGTGGTGGGTGTCTCCGCGGAGTGGGGTGCTGCTCGCGGCTGTGGGGGTTGTCCGGTGGGCGGTTGGCGAATTCTTGGGCTGCTGGTGGAGCGTCTCCCTCGGTGCCAGGTCGTGTTCACCGGCCGTTGGCCGGAGGGCAGGAGCGTGGCCGCCGCGTGCATGACGAAGGCACGCACGCGAACGCACGTACGCCGCACGTACAGAAGGAGCCCCACCGTGCCGCTCAGCCGCAGAGACTTCGTACAACGTTCCGCGATCGCCGGTGCGGGAGTGGCCCTGGTCGGGGCGGTGGACGTGTTGGCCACCGCGCCCGGGGCGCTCGCCGGGAGCGCGGCGCCGGAGGAGGACGGGTCGCGGGTGCGGCCGGAGCTCGGGTACGGGCCGCTGATCGAGGACCCCGCCGGGCTGCTCGCGCTGCCGGCCGGGTTCACGTACCGGGTGGTGACCCGGACCGGTGAGACGACGCTGGAGTCGGGGGAGAGCACGCCGTCCAACCACGACGGCACCGCCACCTTCAAGGGCGAGCGCGGCTCGGTCCTGCTGGTCAACAACCACGAGCTGGGCGGCCCGCGGTCGAAGTGGGCGGCGCCCGTGCCGCTCGCCGAGGGCCTGGTGTACGACCCCGCCGCGTCCGGCGGTTGCACGGTCGTGGAGGTGCCGCGGCACTGGCACGACGGCCGCGCCCCCATCGCCGAGTGGGTCGGCATCGCGGGTACCTCCACCAACTGCGCCGGCGGCGCCACCCCGTGGGACACCTGGCTGACCTGCGAGGAGACCGAGGACCGGGCCGGCGTCAACGGTATGACCAAGGACCACGGCTATGTCTTCGAGGTCGACCCGCACGACCGCCGCGCCAACCGGGACCCGCGCCCGATCAAGGCGCTCGGCCGGTACGCGCACGAGGCCGTCGTCGTCGACCCCAAGCGCGGCCACCTCTACCTCACCGAGGACGCGTCCAACCCCAACGGGCTGCTCTACCGCTGGACCCCTCCCCAGGGCTTCCGGCACGGCCGCGGCCGGCTCGCCACGCTGGACGACACCGCGGGCGTGCTCCAGGCCTTCCGCTGCTTCGACTCGGCCGGCCAGTTCGTGGACGACCTGTCCCGCGCCACCCGCATCGGCACGGTCTACGGGGTGGACTGGGTGGACGTGCCGGACCGGGACGCGAAGACCACCTCGGTCCGCAAGCAGTTCGCGGTCGGCGAGATCACCCGCGCCCGCAAGCTTGAGGGCATGTGGTGGGGTGACGGCGGCGCGTACATCGTGTCGTCCTTCGCCCGTGACGAGAGCCCGGTGCCGCACGACGGCGCGGTCTGGTTCTACAGCCCCGCGCGCCGCACCCTGACCCTGAAGGTGCTGCTCGGCGTCAACGCCGCGCCGGACGAGGACGGCGCCTTCGACGGCCCGGACAACATCACCGTCTCGCCGTACGGCGGCCTGATCATCGCCGAGGACGGCAACGGCGTCCAGCACCTGTTCGGCGCCGTGGACGACGGCCGCACCTACCCGCTGGCCCGCAACGAGCTGGACATCGGCACCGAAGAGGCCCCGGAGTACAGCGAGTTCACCGGCGTGACCTTCTCGCCCGACGGCGAGACGCTGTTCGCCAACATCCAGACCCCGGGCATCATGCTCGCCATCACCGGACCGTGGCGCCGCCAGCACAAGAACGCCTGAGCATCGTCCACGGCTGACCTGGACATCTTTCACGGCCGTCCCGGAAGGAGGTCCCCGGGACGGCCGTAACGTTTCTTCACATGCTCAGCAGCCGCTGAGTATCCCGCTCAGCGCCGACTTCTCCGCACTGTCCACGGTCAGTCCGTAATAGTGCTTCACCTGCACCCACGCGCGGGCGTAGGTGCACTGGAACGAGGCGCGCGGCAGCCACTCGGCCGGGTCGCTGTCGCCCTTGGACCGGTTGGAGGACGCCGACACGGCGATGAGCTGCGGCCGGGTCACGTCGTTGGCGAAGCCCTGGCGCGCCGATGTCGACCACGCCCAGGCGCCCGACGCCCACGCCTCGGCCAGCGGCACCACGTGGTCGATGTCGAATGTGGACGGGGCGGTGGTGGTCACCCCGTCGTACGCGCTGCTCCAACTGCCGGACGTGGCCTGGCAGGCGCTGTCCGTCGTCACGTTGCTGCCGTCCCGCTTGAGAATGTACTCGCGGGTGTTGCAGGTGCCCGAGATGGTGATCCAGGTCGGGAAGAGGTTGCGGTCGTAGGTGGAGGCGTGCGTCTCCGAGGTCGCGCTCATGCCCGACAGGTAACTGCGGGCCGTGGAGGCGGCGATGGGGGTGGGCAGTGCGGCCTGCGCGGTGCCGCCGGCCGCCACGAGGGCTGTCGCCGCCAGCAGGACGGATCCGGTGGCAAGGGAAATGCCGTGGACGAGACGGTTTCTGGGCATGAGTGAGCGCTCCCGATGGCTAGAGGGTGGTGCCGTACGGGCTGTGCTCGACCAGGGTCTCGGGCGGATGTCTATGCGGGTAGATGGTCAGCGGTTAATTTTAGGTGACCATGACATGTTCGGGAATGGTGCGGAGGTGCTGCCGGGGGTCCGCGGAAGGCCCGGGGGTCGCGCGTCGGTCGGTGGCAGGGCGTGGGGTCGTGGCACGGAGCAGGTGGTGCGATCCGCACACCGACAACGAGCCGGACGACGGGCAGCCGTAACCGGGAACCGGGACGTGCCGACCCTCGAATCGGAACAGCCGGGCGGCATGCCCCCTTTGGCACGCCGCCTGGCTGTGGTCGTCAGCCGGCCGCCGCTGGCCCTACGTCCAGGACCACCTTGCCCGCGATGCGCCGGTCCAGCAGCGCTTGGGCGGCCTCGGCGACGCGCTCCCAGGAACCGCGCCAGTCGACCTCTGGAGAAAACCTCCCCGCTGCCACGAACCCCAGCAGGGTTGCCAGGTCCGGGCCGACCTCATGGATGTCGCCGAACGTGCTCATCGTCTTGGACGGCCCGATGGAGAACAGTGAGTACGGCGCGAACACCGCCGGTTCGCCGGAAGCCCAGCCGATGTTCTGCACACTCCCGCCCGGCGCGAGGAGTTCCCAGGCCGCGGCCAGCTGTGGGCCGCCGACGTTGTCAAGGATGAGGTCCACCGGCCGGTCGATGCCCTCCAGGCCGACCACCACCTCGTGGGCGCCCAGCTGGGTCAAGCCGTCGGCGCGCGCCGGCGATCCCACCGAGGCGATCACATGGGCGCCGCTCAGGGCCGCCAGCTGGACAGCGTAACGGCCAACGCCGCCGGCCGCGCCGGTGATCAGTACCCGTCGGCCCAGGACGGAGCGGGAGCGTAGTGTGCGCAGCGCGGTGATACCGGCCATGGGCAGCGCGGCGGCGTCGGCGAGGTCGACCTGGGCGGGAACTTCGGCCACCGCGGTGGTGTCGACAGCCATCCGCTGGGCCCACGCGCCGGCGCCGAACGCCGCGACTCTGGCTCCGGCGGACGGTCCGGTGCCGTCCGCCGCGGCACGTACGACGACACCGGCGGCGTCGTAGCCGTGAACGGTCCCGGTCGGACGTCGCCCGGCGAACGCTACCTCGCCGCGGTTGAGCGAGATGTGCCGGACATCGAGCACCAGCTGATGCGGTGCCGGCCGGGGTTCTGCGGCCGTCCCAAGACGCAAGGATCCGGGAGCGTCGGGATCAACGACGAGCGCGCGCATGTCCATCAAGCCTCCTCTGTAGACGTGCACCATCCGGACTGACGGTCCGGATGGTGCACGGTATTATGCGGACTGACAGTCCGTCTAGCTGGGAGGTGCCGATGCCCGAACAGCGCGCCGAACGCGCCGACGCGGTCCGTAACCGTCGCGCGGTACTACGCGCAGCTGAGCAGCTCTTGGCCGAGGGCGGCGGGGACCATGTGTCACTCGATCGCGTTGCCGCGCTTGCCGGGGTCGGGAAAGGCACCGTGTTCCGGCGCTTCGGCAGCCGCGCCGGACTGCTGGAGGCGCTACTGGAGGAGAGGTCCCGGCAGCTGCGCGATGCGGTCAGGAACGGACCCCCGCCTTTGGGGCCCGGAGCGCCCGCTCCGGAGCGACTGCTCGCCTTCCTCGAAGGACTCGGCGCGATCGCCGAAGGCAACGCCGCCCTGCTGTCCGCGCACGAGCAAGCCTGCGCTGACGGCAAGTACGGCGATCCCAGTTACCAGTTCTGGCACCGCCATCTCAGCACCCTGTTCGCCGACGGACGTCCCGATCTTGACGCCGACTTCCTGGCCCACGCCGTACTCGCCGTCTTCGAGGGCGACCTGATCCGCCACATGACACCGCCTGACGACCCCCGCCGCTTCACCCGTTCCATCCAGCAGATGGCCATGACGCTGCTCCGCCGTGACTGATCGTCGGGGTGTCCACCTGTCGATCGATCCTCGAAGGCCCCCGGCACGCCCGGCGCGGTGGCGGGGTGTGAGGCCGCGGCGGCATGACCGGCCGTGGCACGACGAAGGCCCGATCCCGGCGTGTTCTTCCGTTCCGGGGATCGGGCCTCGCGTGAGGGGGCCTTGGGCGGTCGGGACCCCGCGTGGCCGGGCTCGTGCCGTACGGGTCAGAGCGCGGCGGCGCCCGGCTTCTGCATGCCCTTCACGGTGCGCGAGTCCACGAACTGGCCGAGCGCGGTCATCTCCCACTCACCGGAGAAATTCTTGATCATCTTGGCCATCAGCACCCCCGTGCGGGCCTCGCTGCCGGTGAGGTCGAAGCGGACCAGTTCCTCGCCGCTCGCCGCGTCCAGCAGCCGGCAGTACGCCTTCGCGACCTTGTTGAACTTCTGCCCGGAGTAGGAGTTGACGGTGAAGACCAGCCCGGTGACCTCCGGCGGCAGCCCGCCCAGATGCACGGTGATCGCCTCGTCGTCGCCCGCGCCCTGCCCGGTGAGGTTGTCACCGGAGTGCTGGATGGAGCCGCCCAGGATCTGCAGTTTGCCGAAGTAGCAGGTCGCGAGGTGGTTGCGCTGCGGGCCGTAGGCGATGACCGAGGCGTCCAGGTCGATGGCCCGGCCGCCGTACGCGGGCTCCCAGCCCAGGCCCATCCGGACCGAGGCCAGCAGCGGCTTACCTCCCTTGACCAGGGAGACGGTCTCGTTCTTGCGGAGGTTGACGCGGCCCTTGTCGAGGTTGATCCGGCCGGGAGCGGCGGCCGGGGCCGGCGGTACGGGCGGTGCAGCGGGGGGCGGCGGCGGAAGGTGGGTGGCGGCCGGGCCGGACGGCGGCGCGGTGTACGAGGGGGCCGGCGGCGGGGTCATGGGCTGTGCGGGGGCCGCGGCGGGCTCGTCCACGTTCACCCCGAAGTCGGTGGCGATGCCCGCCAGCCCGTTCGCGTACCCCTGCCCGATCGCGCGGACCTTCCAGGCGCCGCCGCGCCGGTAGACCTCGACGACCACCAGGGCGGTCTCCGGGCCGAGCCCGGCCGGCGTGAAGGTGGCGATCACCGAGCCGTCGTCGGCGCCGCGCACAGTGGCCGTCGGTGTCGTACCCGCGAAGGCGCCGCCGCCGTCGATGCTCGCGGTCACCACGATCTTCTCGACCCCGGCCGGCACGGCGGCGGTGTCCACCGCGATGGAGTCCGGGGCCGAGCCACCGCCCGAGCGGTGGGTCACCCCGGGGCCCTGCGGCTGGTTGTAGAAGACGAAGTCGTCGTCCGAGCGCACCTTGCCGTCGGCGGCGAGGAGCAGGCCCGAGACGTCCAGCCGCACGGGAGCGGCGACTTCCACCGTCACCCGGGGTACGGGAAGCGGCACATTCGAGCCAGGCGTCATTGCGGTCATGCCCCCGTAACGACCGACCCGCCTTTGCGGTTCCATTGCCCGCGCGGAAGCGGTACGGCTTCGCGCAGGGCGATTGTCACGGGGCCTACGCGCCCGCCGTCGCGCTCAGCGCGAGGCCCTCCGGGGAACCGGCGGGCAGCGCGAACGCCGTGGTGGCCGCGGGCGCCAGCGGCGCCAGGCCGAGAAGCCCGCAGGCCGCCCGGACGGTCAGGGCGTGCCACAGCGCGGCGCCCCGGAGCATGGCGTGATCACCGCCGGGCAGGACGTACCGGCAGGCCTCGGCGCCCGCCGCGCGGGCCCGCCCGGCCATCCGCAGCGACTCCTCGGGTGACGTGATCCGGTCGGCCGTGCCGTGCGCGAAGACCAGCCGGGTGCCGGCCAGGTGGTCCACGGGCTCGCCCGGCGGGCACCACGGCGCGAGCGCGACGACCCCGGTCACGCCCGGGTCCGCGGCCGCCCGGAGCGCGGCCCGCGCGCCCATGGAGTGCCCCACGATCACCAGGGGCGCCCCTCCGGTGCGCCGGGACAGCTCCGCCACCGCCTCGGCCGCGTCCCGCGCCGCGTCCGCGCGTTCCCCGTTCCATCCCTGGTGCCGGTACCGCCCCTCGGCCACGACGATCCGGGCGCCCGCGGTCGCCCGCGCCAGCGCCCGTACGAAGGGCAGCATCCGCCACGCCGGGCCGTTCACCCACGACGGCTTGCGCAACCCGTGCTCGCGCCCCCCGTGCAACACCAGCACACCACCCCGCGGTGCCCCTTCCGACTCCCCCGGAAACCGCCGCACCAAGAGCCGCCGCTCCACCCCACGCCCCTCTCCCGCGGGCCCACCCCGCTCCCGCCCATTCTCGCCCTCTCGGCGCGGCCGCCCGGCACCCGCCGTCCCGTCCCGGTCGTGCCTTCCATCCGTCCCCGCGCCGGCCGCCGCCCGTGGCCGACCCGGCGGCTCTCGACGGGTAGGGGCAGACGGCCGACCGTGGCCGGCCCGGCTCGAAACACCACGTGCACTTCAGGGTTCCGCCGGGGGTGGTGGTAGGCGCGCGTCGCCCACGCCATGGCACCCAGTGCGATCGGACGGCGCCGTCATCGCACTGAGCCGGTCCCGGATGCCTGCCTCGCGGCGGCTCTCGGAGATCCCTCCGGAGGACCCTCCCCGGGGAAACCGGGGCGCGGCGATCATGGGGGTACCGCCGCGCCCCGGGGCGTTCCGGTCGGAGGGTCCGGGCGAGTCGGGCGCGCCCATGTCACCACCGAACGCGGGACATCGCCTTTGGTAACGCGAATGTTTCCGGCAGGCTACATCCCCGGTCCGGTCCGGTGGTCACAACCGGTCGCAATCGGTCGCTCGGACGGGTGGATCGGGTGCCGCCCGGTCGGCAGCCTCCCCCCCCCTGCTGGGGCCGGGCCACCGCTCCGCCGCCGACCGCGCCCGCGCTGCGGGTTGTTGCGGGTTGCGAGTGGCGGGTGAATGCTCCGGGCGCGCGCGTACGTAGGCCGGCCCCGGGCAGCCGGGCCGGATTTCCCAGCGGTTCGGGGCCGGATCCGATCACGTGAGCCGTCCCTGCGCACATACGCCGAGCAGCCGTCCGGCCCCACCCGCGTAAGCCCGCCCACGGCCGCGGTGGAGTCGCCGGCGGGAGCCGGTCCCGCGCGTCGAACGGTGGGTCCTTGAGCACCGGCTCGCGGGGCGTCACCGCGTAACCCGTTCCCGGGGCGCCCCTCCCCGCTGCGGCACCGCACTCCCGCTGCCGGGCGGGCCCGCGTTGTGCCCCCCCCGTTCAGCCGAGCGGAACGACGGCCCACGACGTTGCCTCGCGGGCAGTCCTCCCGCACCCGGCGACCGAAGTGCGGCGCCGTGGCGGGGAGGGGCACGCCAGGCCCGCACCCGGTACCGGAGTGCGGTCGGCAGGGGGCGGGGGCACGCCGGAAACGGGAAGGTCAGCCTTCGAGGCGGGCGAGGAGAACGCGTACGTGGCTGCGGTCCGGGTCCTTCACGGCGGTGAGCAGCGTGACCGGCCCGGCGGCGGCCAGTTCGCGCAGGCGCCGCACGGCGTCCGCGTGCTCCGGCGCGCTCAGCTCCGCCTGGTAGCGCTGCTCGAACTCCGCCTGCCGCTCCGGGTGAGCGTGGTGGAAGGCCCGCAACTCGCCTGTGGGAGTGAGCTCCTTGGGCCATTCGTCGATCGCGGCGCGTTCCTTGGACAGGCCGCGCGGCCAGAGCCGGTCCGCCAGCACCCGTACCCCGTCCGCCGGCTCCGGCGGATCGTAGACGCGGCGCACCCGGAACCCGGCGGGGGACGGCGCCATGGCGGACCTCCTCGGCGTGGACAGCCGTACCCCCTCAGCTTGCGACGCCGGACCCGGTCATGCCTCCGCACGCGCCACCCGTCCAAGGAGGTAAGGCAGTCCGAGCACTCCGCCGCGCGGTACGACCAGCGGTCCCGCGGCGAGCACAGGCTCGCCCTTCACGCGCGCCATGCGGGCGAGCCTGCCACTCGCCGCGCACGGAGAGCGCGTGGTCGGCGGCGGGTGCGCCGAAGAGCGCGATGCCCGACCCGCCCGCGATCCGGCGACCGTGTTGAGGACACCCGCCGCCGGGCCGGCGCGGTCGGCCTGACCGCCTCCGGGGCCGCCGTCGGCCGGCGGTGGTCACGCCGGGCCGCCCGCCCGGGCCGAGCGGGACGTTCCGACCGCCGCGGGGGTGACCGTACCGACCGCCACCGGGATCAGCAGTCCCGCGAGCGTCCGCACACGCCCCGGCGCCCACGGGCCGCCCGGCCCGCACCGAGGGGTGCCCCTGCCGTAGACCACGTCCATCTGCCGCACGGCGGATGACGGGCGGGCGTCCACCCGTGACCCGCCCCGTTCCGCGCACGTGCGTGCCGTACACCCGCGCCCGGGAGCCGCGCTAAGTTCGGCGCATGGGTGAACGCGAGGTGCTGCACATCAAGGGCCGGGTGCTGGTCGGCCCGCAGGACGTGGCCGACGAGTTGTGGGTCGTCGCAGGCCGTATCACGTTCGAGCGGCCCGCCGCCGAGGCGACCGGGACGGTGGGCGGCTGGGTGCTGCCCGGCCTGGTGGACGCGCACTGCCACATCGGGCTGGACGCGCACGGCGCGGTGGACCGGGACACCGCGGAGAAGCAGGCGGTGACCGACCGGGAGGCCGGCGCCCTGCTGGTACGGGACGCCGGCTCGCCCAGTGACACCCGCTGGATCGACGACCGCGACGACCTGCCGAAGATCATCCGGGCCGGCCGGCACATCGCCCGCACCCGCCGCTACATCCGCAACTACGCCCACGAGATCGAACCCGGCGACCTGACCGCGTACGTTCGCCGGGAGGCGCGCCGCGGTGACGGATGGGTGAAACTGGTCGGTGACTGGATCGACCGGGAGGCCGGCGACCTGGCCGCCTGCTGGCCGAAGGACGCCCTCGCCGAGGCGATCGCCGTCGCGCACGCGGAGGGTGCCCGGGTCACCGCGCACTGCTTCGCCGAGGACTCCCTCGCCGACCTGGTGGCCGCCGGAATCGACTGCGTCGAGCACGCCACCGGCCTGACCGCCGACACCGTCCCGCTCTTCGCCGACCACGGCGTCGCCATCGTGCCCACCCTGGTCAACATCGCCACCTTCCCCCGCCTCGCCGACGGCGGCCAGGCCAAGTTCCCGCGCTGGGCCGACCATCTGCGGCGGCTGCACGCCCGCCGCTACGCCACCGTGCGCGACGCGTACGACGCCGGGATCGCGGTCTACGCCGGCACGGACGCGGGCGGCGGACTCGCGCACGGCCTGATCGCCGCGGAGGTCGAGGAACTGGTACGGGCCGGGCTGCCCGCCGAGGCCGCGCTGTCCGCCGCCACCTGGGGCGCCCGCGCCTGGCTCGGACGCGAGGGCCTGTCCGAGGGCGCGCCCGCCGACTTCGTCGTGTACGACACCGACCCCCGGCAGGATGTACGGGTCCTGGCCGCGCCGCGCCGGATCGTGCTGCGCGGCGCGGTGGTCGGCTGACCCGCTCGGCCCCCGTCGCCCGCCGGTCCGGCCCCTGATGCCACAACGGTGTAACGACCGCCCCCTCGGCGGCATCGGCGCGGGCCCACGCCCCGTAGGCTGTTCCCCACGCGCGGCGACCGGCTACGGTTCACAAGGGCTGACGTGCGTCGATCTCAGCTCAGCGCTGGGGGGAACACGGATGGGCATGCGCTGGGGCACAAGGACGGGCGGGCATGGCTGAAGGGCTGTTCGCGGGTCGTTACGAACTCGCGGAGCTGCTCGGCTCCGGGGGGATGGCCCGGGTGCAACGGGCTCGCGACACGCGGATGGGCCGTACCGTCGCCGTCAAGACCCTGCTGCCCGAACTGGCCGGTGACCCCGCCGCCCGCCTCCGGTTCGCCCGCGAGGCGCAGGCCGCCGGCGCGCTGAACCACCCCGGTATCGTCACCGTCCACGACCAGGACGAGGTGCGCGACGGCGACAGCGTGCTGCCGTACCTCGTGATGGAGTACGTGGCGGGCGCCACCTTGGCCCAACTGGTCCGCGAACAGGCCCCGTTGGCGCCCGAACGGGCGGTCCGCATCGCCTGCGACATCCTGGACGCGCTGGCCCACGCGCACAGCCGCGGCACCGTCCACCGCGACGTGAAGCCCGCCAACGTGATGATCACCACCGAAGGTGCCGTCAAGGTCGCCGACTTCGGTATCGCCCGCGTCCTGCACACCGACGCCCGGCTCACCACCACCGGTTCCGCGATCGGTACGCCCAGCTACATGTCGCCGGAGCAGGCCAACGGCGCCGACGTGGACGCGCGCAGCGACGTGTACGCGGTCGGCTGCGTGCTGGTGGAACTGCTCACCGGCCGACCGCCGTTCACCGACGGCAACCCGCTCAGCCTGATGTACTGGCACGTCCACAGCCCGCCCCCGGCCCCCTCCTCCCGCAACCCGCGGGTCCCCGGTGAGCTGGACGCCCTGGTACTGGCGGCACTGGCCAAGGACCCCGCGGACCGGCCGGCCGACGCCGCCGCGTACCGCGACCGCCTGCGGACCTGGCTGGTCGCGGCCAGCGCGAGCACCCTGAGCGGACCGGCCGCCGAAGGGCTGCCCCTGCGGGACGCGGCGCCGGGCGACGTACGGGACTCCGGCGGCGGCTCCGACCCGGGCTCGGCCTCCGGTCCGAGCGGCGGTCCGGACGCCGCTCTCGGCGGACAGCAGCCCGCCGACCCCCGGTTCACCTACGGTGTCGGCGCCAAGCTGCCCGCGCTGCCCGCCTCGCCGTCACCTTCTCCCGCAGCCGCAGCGGGGCCCGTCCCCGCGGCACCGCCCGGCGCCGTACGGGAAGCCACCCCGCCGCCCGTCACCCCCGGAGCGCCCGCTCAGCCCGCCACCCCCGGAGCGCCCGCCCAGCCCGAGCACCCCGCCTACTCGCCCGCCCGTCAGGTCCCGCTGCCGCCCCCGTACCAGCCGCGTACGCCCCCGCCGCTGAACGTGCGCCCGGTGGAGCCGCCCGCCCGGCGGGGGCGCCGCCGCCGGTGGATCGCCGCCGGCGCCGGACTGGCCGTCGCGGCCACCGCCGTCCTGGTGACGCTCGCCTTCACACCCATCGGCGGCGGCCAGGGCGGCAACGACAAGCCCACCCACGGCCCGACCAGCCCGGTCGTCCAGAACGCCGCTCTGAAGATGCACGGCGGCAAGGAGGGCAGCGGCTACGGCGGCGGCCTCGACGGAGTCGTCCGCCCCTCCACGAAGAAGGGCGGCACCCTGCGGCTGGTCTCCTCGTACTCGGTCACCGACCTGCTCGACCCGGCCGCGACCTACGACCAGGCGTCGTGGAACATCCAACGCCTCTACCTGCGCAAACTCGTGGACTACGCACCCATGCCCGGCATCAGGGGCCGCGAACTCGTCCCCGACCTCGCCACCGACACCGGCACGGTCAGCTCCGACGGCCTCATCTGGACCTTCCACCTCAAGCCCGGTCTGGTCTTCGACGACGGCACGCCGATCACCTCCGAGGAGGTCAAGTACGGCATCGAGCGGACCTTCGACCGGGCGGTCTTCACCGGCCCCTCGCAGTTCGTGGACCTCCTCGACCAGGGCCAGCACTACGCGGGCCCGTACAAGGACTCCGACCCGGACAAGCTGGGCCTGTACAGCGTCGACACACCCGACGACACCACGATCATCTTTCACCTCAACAAGCCCTTCGCCGACTTCCGTTACCTCCTCGCGCTGTCGGTCGGCGCACCCGTCCCGCGGGCCGCGGACACCGGCGGCGGCAAGGACTTCGAGAAACACCCGGTCGGCAGCGGCCCGTACAAGGTGGCGTCGTACACGCCGGGGACCTCCCTGGAACTGACCCGCAACCCGCACTGGAGCCAGGCCACCGACGCCGTCCACTCCGCGCTGCCCGACACCGTCGAGCTGACGTTCCTCGACAGTCAGGAGAAGGTGGAGGCCGCCCTGCTGGCCGGCACCGCCGACCTGGACCTGACCGGCAGCACGCTGTCGGACGCGACCGAGCAGAAGATCCTGGGCGACTCCTCGCTCAAGGCCGACGCGGACCTCGTTCACACCGGCAGCACCCGCTACCTGAGCCTGCAGACCTCCGTGGCGCCGTTCGACAACGTCGAATGCCGGCGGGCGGTGCAGTACGCGGTGGACCGCGCGTCGGTGCGGACGGCGCTCGGCGGCTCGTACGGCGCCGGCGACGTAGCCACCACGATGCTGCCGCCGGTCTCCGACGGCCACGACCCCGCCGCGACCCCGTACGGGACACGGGCCGGCCAGGCCAACCCGGAAGAGGCGAAGAAGCACCTCGCCGCGTGCGGGAAGCCGGACGGTTTCGCCGTCACCCTCGCCGGCCGCAAGGACGCCGGGCGGCTCGGGGACGCCATGCGGGAGATCAGCGACTCGCTCGCCGAGGCCGGCATCACCGTGACGATCGAGACCCAGGACACCGCGGCCTTCTACGACACCCTGTTCGCGCCCGCCAAGCTGAAGAGCAAGGGCTGGGGCATGGTCCTCACCGGCTGGGCCGCGGACTGGCCCACCGGCGGCGGGTTCCTGCGCACCCTGATCGAGCCCGGCAACGTCAACAACTACGCGGGGCTCGACGACGACGTCGTCAACGGCATGGTCGAGGACGCCGACGCGCAGACCGATCCGGCCAAGGCCGCGGAGGACTGGAAGAACATCGACGCCAAGGTGATGAGCGAGTCCACGATGGTCCCGCTCGTCCACACCCGCAACCTCGTCTACCGCGGCCCGCGGCTCACCAACGCCTACGAGCACCAGGTGCTCGGCGGCGTCGACCTCACGGCTCTGGGAGTTCTGCCATAGCCGTCGCGAGGGCGTTCGCGAGACCTTCGGTGGTACGGCGGTCACGGACGGCGATCCGCAGCCAGCCGGGGCCGAGGCCCGGAAAGGTGTCGGCGCGGCGGACCGCGTAGCCCAGCGACCGCAGCCGCAGCCGGACACCGGCCGCGTCCGGCAGCCTCAGCAGCAGGAAGGGGGCGGCCGGGGTGTCGCCCGCGACCTCCAGCCCGCGGAACTCCCGCAGCCGCTCCACCAGGTACGCCCGGTCCGCGGTGAGCGTACGCGCAGCCTCCGCCGCCTCGGCCAGCGCCGCCGGCTCCACGCAGGCACGGGCCGCCGCCAGCGCGGGCGTGGACACCGCCCACAACGGCTGCGCGCCCTCCAGCGCGGTGATCAGCTCCCGCCCGGCGAGCACGTACCCGATCCGCAGCCCCGCGAGCCCCCATGTCTTGGTGAGGCTGCGCAGCACCACCAGGCCCGGCGTGTCCCGGTCGGCGGCCAGCGACTCGGTCTCACCCGGTACCGCGTCCATGAACGCCTCGTCCACCACCAGGGTGCGGCCGGGCCGCGCCAACGTCCGTACCAGGGCCGCCGGATGGAGGACGGATGTCGGATTGGTGGGATTGCCGAGCACGACCAGGTCCGCCGTGGGCGGCACCGCCGTCGGCTCCAGGCGGAACCCGTCGGACTCCCGCAGCACGACCCGCTCCACATCGTGCCCGGCCGCCCGCAGCGCGGCCTCCGGCTCGGTGAACTGCGGGTGGACCACGACCGCGTGACGGGGGTTCAGCGCCCGTGCCAGCAGGACGAACGCCTCCGCGGCGCCCGCGGTCAGCAGCACCTCGGGGTCGGGCCGGCCGTGCCGGGCGGCCACCGCGTGGCGGGCGGCGCGGCCGTCCGGGTAGGCGGCGAGCCCGGCCAGGGAGGCGGCGATCCGCTCGGCGAGCCACGCCGGGGGCGTGCCCGTGCGGACGTTCACGGCCAGGTCGATCAGGCCGTCGCCGACCTCGGCGTCGCCGTGGTGGCGCAGGTCGTACGGGTCGGCGTCAGTGGGTGTGCGCATGGTGGTGCCCCTGGGTGTGGCCGTTGGGGCCGTGGTGCGCGTGCCCCGGGTCCCCGGGGTGGTGGTGCGGCTGCTGCGGCAGGCCGACCCGGTCCTCGAAGCCCGGCAGCTTCACCCGGTACACGCAACTGTCGCAGTTCATCCGCAGATCGCCCTGCACCGCCTCCCGGTAGCGCTCCATGACCAGCTCGGCGAGCTCCGGTTCCGGTCCGATCACCTCCGCGCACCGCACGTCCAGACCGTCGTGGTCCGCCGCCCACCCGCGGGCCTGGTCCCGTACCCGGTCCGGCAGCACGCCGGTGAACAGGAAGTACGGCAGGACGACGATCCGGCGCGCGCCCAGCCGCCGGCAGCGCTCCAGTCCGGTCGGCACGGACGGCTCGGCCAGCGACACGAACGCGGTCTCCACGCCCGCGAGGCCGCGGCCCTCCCACAGCAGCCGCGCCACCTTGTGGACCTCGGCGTTGGCGTCCGGATCGGTGGACCCGCGGCCCACCAGCAGCACGGTGGTCCCGGCCCGGCCGACGCCGTCCAGGGCCTCGTCCAGCCGCCGCTCCAGCACGGTCAGCAGGTGCGGGTGCGGG
Organism: Streptomyces sp.; assembly: GCF_036524955.1. Classification (GTDB taxonomy): domain Bacteria; phylum Actinomycetota; class Actinomycetes; order Streptomycetales; family Streptomycetaceae; genus Actinacidiphila. Next base: position 2,509 of record NZ_DATDBG010000065.1, on the reverse strand, counting down.
CCCAGCGGGCGGCCGTAGGCGTAGCTCGTCCCCGGGTGCCGCCGCTCCTCCCGGGCCAGCGCTGCGGGGATGTCACCCTTCGCGTGCCCGGCGGAGACCAGCACCAGCGGCACCGCGGTGAAGTCCCGTACACCGGCGTCCACCAGCCGCGCCACGGAGTCCGCGAGCGGCGGCGGCGACAGCTCGATGAACCCGCCGCCCACCGGCAGCCCGGGGTTGGCGGCGGCGAGCCCGGCGACGAAGGTACGGAAGGCGTCGGCGCCGGCGTCGTCACGGGTGCCGTGCCCGACGAGGAGCAGAGCGGGGGAGGCGGGTGCCGCCGGGGGTTTCACTGGTGGTTCTCCTTGACGGGATACGCGGTGTACAGAAGGGCGTTGAGGGCGGCGGCGGCCACCGCGGAGCCGCCTTTCTCCGAGATGTTGCTGACCGCGGGCAGCCCGGACGCCCGCAGCCGGGCCTTGCTCTCCGCGGCGCCCACGAAGCCGACCGGCATCCCGATCACCAGGGCGGGCGCCGCGTCCAGCTCCATCAGCTCCTCCAGCGCGGTCGGCGCGCACCCGATCACCCACACGGCACCCGGCCCCACCTCCGCGTACGCCAGCCGGACCGCGTGCGCGCTGCGGGTCAGCCCCGCGCACGCCACCGCCTCCGCCAGCCGGCACACGGCGCGCCTGGCGGTGATCCCCGAGGCGACCATCTCCACGTCCGCGACCACCGGCGCACCGGTGTGCAGCGCCTGGTGCGCGGCCCGCAGTTCCGCCTCGTCGGCGACCAGGTCGTCGGCGTACGCCAGATCCGCGCTGGCGTGGATCACCCGCTCCACGACCGCCCGCCGCAGCGGCGGCAGCCCGGAGGTGTCCAGACGCGAGCGCAGAATACGGAAGGACTCCTGCTCGATGGGGTGGACCGTTCGGTTCACGACGGGGGTTCCTCCGGGTGGGACGGCTCTGCCGGTGGCCGGGTGCGGGGTGCGCGCGCCGGTCATGACTGCCACCGGTAGCCGCGGGGGGTGACCATGCGGCCGGCGACGGTGCGGGTGGCGGTGTTGCCGACCGTGACGACGGTCACCATGTCGACGGTGGTCACGTCGAGCGCCCCGAGGGTGGTGACCTCGACGTGTTCGTCCGCGCGGGAGGCGGCGCGGACGACGCCGACCGGGGTGGCGGCGGCGCGGTGGCCGCCGAGGATCGACAGCGCCTCGGGGAGCTGCCAGTCCCGGCCGCGGCTGCGCGGGTTGTAGAAGGTGACCACGAGGTCGGACTCGGCCGCGGCCCGCACCCGGCGTTCGATCACCTCCCACGGGGTGTGCAGGTCGGACAGGCTGATCGACACGTGGTCGTGCCCGAGCGGAGCGCCCAGGAGCGCGGCGGCGGCCAGCGCGGCCGTCACACCGGGTACGCCGACCACGTCGATGTCGTCCGCGGCTTCGGCGAGGGCGGGGGAAGCCATCGCGTAGACGCCGGCGTCGCCGCTGCCGACGAGGGCGACGGCGCGGCCCGCCCGCGCCTCGGCCACGGCGGTACGGGCCCGCGCCTCCTCCGCGCCGAGCCCGGACGCCAGAATCCGCGCGCCCGGTGGGAGCAGGTCGCGGATCTGGTCGACGTACTGGTCGAGCCCGACGATCACGGAGGCACGGCGCAACTCGGCTGCCGCGCGGGGCGTGAGGAGGTCCCGCGCGCCGGGGCCGAGGCCGACCACGGCCAGCCGGCCGCGGGGGCGTCTGCGGGCGACGGCCACCGTGGCCATCGCCGACTTCCTTTTCTCCACGACGAGTTCACCGCCGGGTGCCCCGAGGAGGGCAGCCGCCTCGGCCACGGACGGCGTGCCCACAGCGGCGAGGGGGGCGTCGGACGGGTTCGGCACGTCCACCTCGGCGAGGGACGCACTCGGAAACGTGAGCAGCGGCACCCCGAGGTGTGCGGCGGTCCCCACGATCCCGGCTTCGTCCGCTTTCGCCTCGACGGTCGTGAGTGCGGCCACGCTCCCGAGCGCGAGCCCCGCCCGCGCCAGGCTTCCCTCGACCAGGCCCAGCACTTCCTCCGGGGTGACCCCCCGACTCCCCCCGACCCCCACCACCAGACTGGGCGGTCGCACGAAGACGGTACGCGGCTCCTCCGCCCGAACCCGATCGGTCACCCACACGACATACGTCCCGCCGTCGGCGGGGGCCGCTTCGGCACCGTTCCGGTGGGCCACCACGGATCGGGGGGCGCCGCCATCCTCCACGAGCGGGGAGCGGGCGGCCGCCCCCTGGCAGCTCACCGCATCCTCCGACGGGGGCTTCCCGCAGGCCGGGAGCCGGGGCGTGCCGGGGAAAGACGGTTCGCCGGAGCTTGCCGGGTGTGCGGGCTTCTGGGGGGTGTCGCTGTCCCGGGTGGGTTGCGGGAGGGCGCCGTGCCGGGGACTCTCGGGGGAAGGCGGTTCCCCCGGTCCTGCCGCGTGCGGCAGGACCGGGACGGCGGTGTTAGGCGGTGCCGACCCGGCCGCGGCGGGCGGACGGGGTGCTGAG
>NZ_DATDBG010000064.1:0-46175 GCF_036524955.1 Streptomyces sp. | reverse complement strand
AAGAGACCGCCACCCCACCGGCCCCGACGGGCATCCCGGCCGCCGCCGCGTACACCCGCTGGGCCGAACACACCCCCCGGCTGCCCGAACCCCCCGCCCCGGCCGCCCACGCCGCCGCGCTGCCCGTCGGCCCACCCTCCGGCAGCGGCCTGTCCTCCACGGACCTGGAACGCCTCATGACCGACACCGCAGCACGCGCCGCGCGGCTCCTGGCCGGCGACACCGCCAGCCTGCACCTGACCCAGCACCAGGACGCGGTACGGATCGCCGCGAGCAGCTCCGGACCCGAGTGGTTCCACCACCTGATCCAGAACACCGGCACCAAACCGACCGCGTTCGCCCGCCTCACCCGCGCCTGGCGCCACGGCGGCCCCACCGGCCTCGCTGTCGCCGAACAGCCCCACACCCCTGACCCGGCGGTGATGACGGCCGCCCGTACCACCCTGACCGCGGCCCTCGCCGAGATGACCACCGCCCCTGTCCCCCTCCGGGCCTGGCGCAACCGCCTCACCCTCACCGACCACGGCATCCAGCTCCGCCTGGGCCCCGACGCCCACTGGTACCCATGCCTCCAGGGCGACGACGGCGAATGGTGGCCCGCGGCACCGGCCGACGCCAACCCGGTCGCGGCACTCACCTCGGTCTGGCAGCAGAGCCAGGCATGACGCATGGCCCGGCCTCGAAGAGGGCACAAGTTCACGTCGGTCAAGCCTCGTTCACACATCACGGGCTGACCTGGGGTTTCTGCGCGGGCCGTGGCCGGAGCGGTCGTGGGTGCCGTGCCGATCACGGGGGAACTGTTTGCGATGATTGCCGCGTCGTTGACGGTACGGGTGGGGAACTCCGGGGGGACGGATGGGGCGGCCGGGTGACTGGCACATACTCGACATGGACCGTGATCCGACGCCTGGTGATCCGTCGCGGGTGAAGGCGCTGTCGCAGCAGCTGCATGAGTTCGCCGACGACGTAGAGTCCGCGTTACGGCTGGTGACGGGGATGCAGTCGGAAGAGGCGATCCTGTCGTGGGCGAGGTTGTCGGCGGACGCGTTCCGGGACGAGTTCGGGTCGACGCCGAAGAACCTGGACAAGCTGCATTCGTCGTACCGTATGGCGGCGGAGGCTCTGGAGTCGTACTGGCCGGACCTGGAGCACGCGCAGTACCAGGCCGATCGGGCGCTGGCCGACGGGCGTACGGCTCACAGCCAACTGGTGACTGCTCAGTCCCACTTGGGCGGTGTGACGGACTGGGTTCATAGGGCGACGCGTACCGCCGATTCCTATGACCACCGACCCGCAGGCGATCGCGCAGAGCCTGAAAACGATCACGCCCCGCAGTGGGGGCGATGCCTGGCGCAAGGTGACCACCGTGGAGATTACCGACGTCGGCCTGTGCGCCCGCACCCACGGCGTCGAGGACGTGCCTGTGGAGCAGGGCGACTCCCGCACGATCAGGATGGCGCTCACCCAGACTACGTCCCCGTCCCCGGCCGCCCGGAGGAGGTCGTCCTGATCTCCGGCGCCTCCCCGGTCCTCGACCTGACCGAGGCGTTCCACGACATCTTCGACGCGGTCACGTCGACCTTCCGTTTCGTTCCCGCCGCGCCGTAACGGCTGACCGTAGGCCGGGTTCGAGGTTCGCATAGATGCGACAACCGCGTTGCTGACGGAGCTGGACACGGCTGCGACGGGTCCTGCCTCCGTACCTCCGGTTCCCCCCCGGCTCGCGATGGTGCGCTTCCACGGACGCAGCAGTGCCTGGGGAACGGCACGAAGGAAGAGAGGTTCCGTCGGCAGCCGATCCTATGCCTGACCAGCAAGAAAGCAGCGATCAAGATCGGTAAGAAGACAGCTTCTTAGAGCGCCCCAGGCGCTTGCCTAGATAAAAGCCGACGCTCTTCGCCGCTGGGGGATAGGGTCCCCGCATGAAGCACTTACCAGATGTCGGACTTCAGATGACCGACAGAACAGATCGTTGGGCGAAGTTCCGCGGGCTCAGACGGTGGCAGTTGCTGCTGTCGCTGCTTCCAGCCACGTTGCTGGCGGTCGGTGGAGCTGTCGGTGGGGGGATCGGGGTGGCGGGTGTTTTCGCGAATCTTTCCCTGGCCCGTAAGCAGATCGGAACACCGCTCAAGGTTCTCGTCATGATAGGCGTGCTTGTCGCCTCTTACCTTGTGTACTTCGCCCTCGCAGGGCTCTTCTACCACCTCACGCACAATGACTGAGGTGAATGCGTGGTGTCGTCATGGTGGTTTGAGGGTGAGTTTGGTCCCGGCGAGGCAGCCGTCGAGGACGTCTGGGCGGTACCGGAGCTTGCGTAATCCCTGGCGGTTGGCGTTGATCAGGTCCTGGGGGTCGGTGAAGGCGCGGTTGGCCGTGGTGGTGCGGCGCAGTACCGACCAGATGCCTTCGACCGAGTTGAGGTCCGGGGCGTAGGGCGGGAGCTGGTAGACGGTGCGCCAGCCCCGCTCGGCGGTGTAGCGCCGCATATCGGTGCTGCGACGGTGCTCGGGCTGAACGACGTCGAGGATTTGAACGAGGCGCGACCGCATCTGCGCGACCGACTCCAGGTCCTGTGCGGCATGGCGTCCGGTACGTCCGGGGTAGGGCATGGCAGAAGGTTCCGCTTTCAGCACGAGTTGTTCTTCGACTACTTCCTCGCCGGGCTGGCCCTCGGGTACGCGAACGGCGGTGATGTACGGCGCTTCTACCGACTCCTGACCGCGTCGGAGTGGCGTCCGGCGATGGTCAAGCGCGTGGTCTCCGAGTTGCCGGGCATGAAGCTTCAGAGCCTCCTTGCCGGGTTCGATCTGACAGCCGGATCGCAACCTCTCTCCCGGGGGTTCGCCTCGCTCAATCTGGGATCCTTGTGGTCCACGATGATCCGGATGACGAAGGAGTCCGGCTACCTGCCGGAGGACCACAGGCTCAAGTGGGCATGGGATTACGAGGACGAGTGGAAGCCGTTTGTGGACGCGCTCGTAGCCGCGGAGCTGGCTTCGCGGACTCCCTTGTCCACGAGCGGCAGTCGGAAGATGCGCGTGCGCCTCCGGATCGGCCCCAGCAAGATCCTCTTGGAGGACTCAAATGATCCGCGGGTCCAGTTGTTCTGGACGTCGCGCCGCGACGGGTAGCTGCAGCGAGCGCGTAGGGTCGGGGTATGCGTCTGAGCACGGTGATCCTCCCCATCCACCGTTGGGGCGAGGGACAGAAGATCTGGCGGCGGGCCGAAGACCTCGGCTTCCACGCCGCGTACACGTATGACCATCTGTCGTGGCGGGTGCCGTTTCGGGACGGGCCGTGGTTCGGGTCGGTGCCGACGTTGACGGCGGCGGCGGGGGTCACGGAGCGGATGCGGTTGGGGACGATGGTGACGTCGCCGAATTTTCGGCATCCCGTAGTGCTGGCGAAGGAGTTGCTGACACTGGACGACGTGAGTGGGGGGAGGGTGACGGTCGGGATCGGGGCTGGTGGGACGGGGTTCGACGCGGGAGTGCTGGGCGAGGGGGAGTGGTCGGGGCGGGAGCGGGCGGAGCGGTTCGCGGAGTTCACCGGGTTGCTGGACCGCCTGTTGAGCAGCGGGGACGTGTCGTACGAGGGCACCTACTACTCGGCGTTCGAGGCGCGGAACATTCCCGGGTGTGTGCAGCGGCCCCGGATACCGTTCGCGGTGGCGGCGACCGGGCCGCGGGGGATGCGGTTGGCCGCGCGGTACGGGCAGGCGTGGGTGACGACAGGGGACCCCACGCTGTACGAGACCGGGACTGCCGAGGAGTCCCTGGCCGCCGTCCGCGGTCAGGTCGACCGGCTCGAAGCGGCGCTCGCCGAGGTGGGACGCGAGGCCGACTCGGTGGAGCGGATTCTCGTGACCGGTTTCACGCCTGATCGTGCCGAGGCGTTCAGTTCGGTCGGGGCTTTCACGGACTTCGCCGGGCGGCACAGGGAGGCTGGGATCAGCGAGATCGTCGTGCACTGGCCGATTCCCGGGTCCGTGTTCGCGTGCGACCAGGGGGTGTTCGAGGCGATCGCCACCGAGGCCCGGGCGCAACTGGGCGGAGCGGCCGCGTCCTAGTCGCTGCCGGTCCGGTCGGCCAGGCCGTCCATACGGCGGGCGGCGACTTCGCGGGCGGTCGCGGCGGCGATGAAGGCGGGGATGTCGTCGGGGCCGACCAGGGCTCGGACGGCGGCGACGGTGGAGGCGGGGAGAGGGACGGGGACGTCGGTGGGGGGCGGGGCTGGGGGCGCGGGATGGGGGGCGGGGAGAATGTTGCCGGGGTGGCGGCGGCTGTGTTCGGTGCGGCGTCGGCGCATGGCGCGGGCCAGTTCGGCGTTCAGGGTCTGCTGGGCCAGCGGGCGCAGGCGCCGTACGAGGCCGGCGGCCTCGGTGGTCTCCTCGTCGGTCGGAGGGTGGTGGAGGAAGCGCTGGAGGACATACTCCGTGGTGAACGCCAGGAACCGTTCGGAGATCTGCTCGACCTGGCCCCGCACCTCGCGCAGCTGCGCGGAGATTGCGGACAGGGGGACGCCGGCCGCATGGAGTTGCACGGCGACGGCGAGCTCCTGACGGCTGGGGACCAGGAATTCGTCGTCACGGCCCGGCACACGTTCGAGGATGCCCAGGTCGAGAGCGTCCTCGATGGCGGGCAGGTCAGTGACGCCGCCGAAGTCCTCGACCAGCTCCGCCCGGGTGATCCGGGCGGGCGTCTCGTCGGACCATGGGCGTTGCACCTCGTCCACCAGGCCGAGCACACCGCCGAGGCCGGTGCCGGCGTCCCACGCGGCCAGCAGTTCCTTGATGCTGGCAAGGGTGTATCCGCGCTCCAGCAGATCGGTGATCTGCCGCAGCCGGGCCAGATGCGCGTCACCGTACATATTGATCCGGCCGCGACGCTCCGGCTTGGGGAGCAGCCCGCGGTCGATGTAGGCACGGATGGTGCGGACCGTGGTGCCGCTCAGGTGGGAGAGGTCCTCGATCCGGTATGCGGGTTGGTCGGCGGTGAGGCTCACGCCGTCACTCCTCGGGTCACTCCTCGGTCGCGCTGCTCGGTGGTCAGGAGGCCGCCGCCCGGCCCGGCGGCCGGTCGGCGCCCCCGGGCTGCCGGCGATATCGCCAGGTACGCGACGGCTTTGCGCGGCGAGCCCTCCTGGAACGGATGGTACGGCCGGCGCAGGCAGCGGGTTATCGCCGCGACGAGCGGGGACCAGGCGGGCTGCAGCAGATGGAGCGCGCCGGTGACATGCGTCGTGGTCGGCTCGTCCGGAATCCAGTGCAGCGGGGTCTGCTTCCAGCCGAACGTGACCCGGCGCGGCCTGATCGCGTCACGCACAGTGGCCTGGCCTCCCTACGGGCGTCGAGGTGTCTGCAGCGGGGGATCGACACGGGCGAAGGCCCGCAGCGCGCCCGGCGCCAGCCGGGACAGCAGCCGCGCGCCGTGCGCCTCCGGGGTGACGGGTACGACCGCGAGGTCGCGCCGCACCGCGCGCAGGATCGCAGCGGCGACCTTCTCCGGCGGGTAGTTGCGCAGCCCGTAGAGCTTGGCGGTGCGCGCTCGGCGGCGCTCCTGCTCCTCCTCGCTGACCCCGGCGTGCCGGGCGCTGGTGGTGATCGGCGTGTTGACGATGCCGGGGCATATCGCACTCACCCCCACGCCGTACGGGGCGAGTTCGGCCCGCAGGCATTCGCTGAGCATGAGCACGGCCGCCTTCGAGGTGCTGTACGCGGGCAGCGCGCGGGACGGCTGGAAGGCTGCTGCCGAGGCGGTGTTGACGATGTGGCCGCCCTGGCCGCGCTCCACCATCTGCCGCCCGAACAGGCGGCAGCCGTGGATGACGCCCCACAGGTTGACGTCGAGCACCTGCTTCCAGTCTTCGGGCGTGGTGTCGAGGAAGGGGCCGGCGAGGCCGATCCCCGCGTTGTTCACCACCACGTCGGGCACGCCGTAGGTGACGGCGGTGCGGGTGGCGAGCTTCTCCATCGCCTGCGCGTCCGATACGTCCGCGGCCTCCGGCCAGGCGTGGGGCGCGCCGATGAGCCGCGCCAGCTCGGCGGTGCGGGCGGCTCCTTCGGCGTCCTTGTCCACGGCGACGATTCGCGCCCCGGCCTCCGCGAAGGCGAAGGCGGTGGCCCGCCCGATACCGCTGGCCGCGCCGGTGACCAGCACCAACTGCCCGGCGAACCGCTCCCGGGAACCGGCCGCCACCTTCCCCGGGGTGTCGGCCGGAGCCGCGGAGGAGGCGCCGAAGGGCCCGTCGGAGCCGCCGCCGTATTCCGTGCCGGTCGCGGTCACGAAGTCCGTGATCCACCTGGCCAGTTGGTCGGGGCGTGACCGCGGCACCCAGTGCTTGGCGGGCAGGGTGCGCCGGGTCAGGCGCGGCACCCACTGGTCGAGGTCGTCGTAGAGCCGCTCGGACAGGAAGGCGTCACGGGTGGGCGTGATCAGCTGGACGGGGACGTGGGCGTGGGCGTCGGGGCGCGGGCTGCCCAGCCGCTGCCGGACGTTGTCCCGGTAGAGCCAGGTGCCGTGCGCCGCGTCCTGCGGCAGTGAGGCGGTGGGGTAGGCGTCGGAGGTCAGCTTCTCCGCACGGGCCAGCAGCTTGGGCCACTGCCTGCCGAGTACGCCGCGCCAGGCGAGTTCGGGCAGTACGGGGGTCTGCAGCGCGTACACGTACCAGGACTTGGCGCCCTGGCCGAGTACGTGGGCGGCGCTGCGGGGGGTGGGGCGGCGCACCCGGCGCCTGATCCAGTGGCCGAAGTGGTCGAGGCACGGCCCCGAAATGGAGGTGAAGGAGGCGAGCCGTCCCTTGGTGGCGGCGACTGTGGCGAACTCCCAGCCCTGCACCGAGCCCCAGTCGTGCCCGACCAGGTGCACCGGCCGGTCCGGGCTCACCGCGTCCGCCACCGCGAGGAAGTCCTCGGTGAGTTTCTCCAGGGTGAAGCCGCCCTTCAACGGCGCGGGCACGTCGGAGCGGCCGTGGCCCCGTACGTCGTAGAGCACCACGTGGAAGCGGTCGGCGAGCCGCACGGCGACGTCCGACCAGACCTCCTTGCTGTCCGGGTAGCCGTGCAGCAGCACCACCGTCGGAGGTCCGTCCTCCCCGGCGGGCTCCCCGTACTCCGCGACACACAGCCGCACGCCGTCGGCGCCCCCGACGAACCGCTCCCATACGTTCCCCGGTCCGTTCATGCCGCGGTACCCGCTTCCGGCGCTGTGCTCGCGGCGGTGTCCGAGCCGGCGCTCGCCCCCGGCCCCGGGCGCGTACCGGACCCCGCATGGGACCCGGTCTCCCGCCACCGCCGCACGTGCGGCAACTCCTCGTCCAGCCAGTACGCGTCGTCCTCCGTGACCACCAGGATCTCCTCGAACTTCGCACCCGTGCCACGGAAGCCGAGGTGCGGCTCGACCGCCCACAGGCCCGGGTGCGGCGGGTGGTCCGACATCCGGTACGGACTCCAGAGCGGCGACCAGCCCTCGCGGTGACCGTGGATCGCGTCCTGCGCCAGTCCCTTGAGGCTCTGCGTGCCGAATCCGGCGATCCGCGGCGACCAGCGGCGCTCCTTCACCCGGTCCACCGTGTGGGCGATCACGCCGAACGGATACGCGCGGTGCCGGTTCTGGTACCCCTGGCGGAGCATCAACCGGTCCACGTCCTGGTAGATGGTGCGCAGCGGGCGTCGCTCGCGCACCTCGCGCAGGATCAGTTCGCGGTGCTCGCGCAGATCCGTCATCAGGCGTTCCTGCAACGGGTTCGGGCCGAGTGACCCCGAGTAGCCGATGTCGGCCACGAAGCCCCGGTGCACCGGCGCCAGGTCGAGGATGAACGGCATGCCCGGCTCCAGCCGCCGCCCGGTCGGGAAGAACTGCAGCGGTACCTTGAAGCCGGTGAAGGCCGTGCGGTCGCCGAACCATGCGAAGGGGAGATGGAACCAGTCCCGCACACCCCGCTCCCGCGCCCACACCCGCATCGCGCGAGCCGCGTCCCGCTCGGTCATCCCGGGCCTCAGCCGCGCTGCGACCGCCTCCGCGCACGCGTACGCCAGCCGCTGCACCGCGCGGAATCCGTCCAGTCCGGCTACTTCCGCCGTCCCGTCCTGCCCGTCCCGTCCGTCGGACATGCCCCTCTCCCGCCCCTCCACCGTTCCCACCCGGCTCACCCTGCCCCCCCAAAGCTGACATCAATCAATGTGACATCAGTCAATGGGGCGGTCAAGGGCTCCGCCCGGACCTGTGGAAAACTCGCCGCCGCCCGCCGCCCGCCGCCCGCCGCCCGCCGCCCGCCGCCCGCCGCCCGCCGGGGAGGCTGCGGCAAGGTCCAGGTCCGGGTCCCCGCTCGCCGGCCCACTCACCTCCCGCCCACCCGCGCGCGTCTCTACCCAGACCCGACCCTGAATCCCACCACCCACACGGGGGACCCGTCCCCTACGGGTGGTCAGCCCCGAGAAGTAGCCGAAACCGCACGAATGCACGACTTCGGGCTGACGACCCGTGTGGTGGACGCCACTACGGTCGAAGACGTGACTGTGATCGCTACCGAAGGCCTGAGCAAGCGGTACCCGAGGGTGACCGCCCTCGACCGGCTGACCGTGGACATCACCCCCGGTGTGACCGGGCTGGTGGGGGCCAACGGCGCCGGGAAGTCGACCCTGATCAAGATCCTGCTGGGGCTGTCCCCGGCGACCGAGGGTCGTGCCGCGGTGCTCGGACTCGATGTGGCCACCGACGGTGCCGAGATCCGCGCTCTCGTCGGCTACATGCCCGAGCACGACTGCCTGCCGCCCGACGTGTCGGCCACCGAGTTCGTCGTCCACATGGCCCGGATGTCGGGGCTGCCACCCGCCGCCGCCCGCGAGCGCACCGCCGACACCCTGCGCCACGTCGGGCTCCACGAGGAGCGGTACCGCCCGATGGGCGGCTACTCGACGGGCATGAAACAGCGCGTCAAGCTCGCCCAGGCCCTGGTCCACGACCCCGAACTGGTGCTGCTCGACGAGCCGACCAACGGCCTCGACCCGGTCGGCCGCGACGAGATGCTCGGCCTGATCCGCCGCGTCCACACCGACTTCGGTATCTCGGTACTGGTCACCTCCCACCTGCTCGGCGAGTTGGAGCGCACCAGCGACCACATCGTCGTCATCGACGGTGGTCGGCTGCTGCGTGCCTCCTCCACCAGCGACTTCACCCAGGCCACCGCCTCCCTCGCGGTCGAGGTCACCGACCGCGAGCACGAGCTGCTGGCCGCGCTGACCGGCGCCGGCCTCACCGCCCAGGCGGCCGGCCACCTCCTGCTGATCGACATCGCGGGCGACGAGACGTACGACGCCGTCCGGGACGCGGTGGCCGACCTGGGCGTCGGCCTGGTCCGGATGGAGCAGCGCCGCCACCGCATCGCCGAGCTCTTCTCCGACGACGACCCCCCGACCGCAGTCGCACCGGCCACCCCTGACCCGGACACAGCCGAACCGTCCACACCCGAACCCGCCGCCCCGGACCCCACCGCGTCCACCCCGCCCCTGGAAGGAGCCAGCCGTGACGCAGCCTGACATGGCGACGGCGCCCGGCGCGCCCCCCGTCCACGGGCCCACGCCCATCCCGAACAGCCCGGACACCCCGAACCCTCCGAACGCCCCGGCCGACCCGCCCACCGACGTCATCCACGACATCGGATACCGCGCGTACGAAGGCCCCCGCCTCGGCCGCGGTTACGCCCGCCTCTCCCTGTTCAGCCAGAGCCTGCGCGGCGCATACGGTCTCGGCCGCAGCGCCCGGTCCAAGGTGCTGCCGATGATCCTGCTCGGCGCGATGTGCGCGCCCGCGCTGATCATGGTGGCGGTCGCGGTCTTCACCAACATGACCGGGCTGCCGGTCGAGTACACACGGTACGCGGTGCTGCTCCAGGCGGTCATCACGCTGTTCGTCGCCGCGCAGGCACCGCAGGCCGTCTCCCGGGACCTGCGCTTCAAGACCACCCCGCTGTACTTCTCGCGCCCGATCGAACGCGTCGACTACGTGGCCGCCAAGTACGCGGCGCTCACCGCCGCGGTGTTCCTGCTGACCGCGCTCCCGCTCCTCATCCTCTATGTCGGCGCGCTGCTCGCGAAGCTCAGCTTCGCCCACCAGACCGCCGGGTTTGCGAAGGGCCTGGTGGCCGTGCTCCTGCTCTCCCTCCTCTTCGCCGGTATCGGCCTGGTCATAGCCGCCGTCACCCCGCGGCGCGGGTTCGGGGTCGCCGCGGTCATCGTGTTGTTCGTCATCAGCTACGGCGCGGTCTCCGCCGTCCAGGGCGTCGCCGAGAACCAGGAGAAGTACGACCTGATCGGCTGGCTCGGCCTGTTCTCGCCGATCACCCTGATCGACGGCTTCCAGACCTGGTTCCTCGGCGCGACCTCCGCCTTCCCGCACGAGTCGGGGCCGCCCGGCCTCTTCGCCGGCCTGGTGTACCTGCTGGTGGTGTGTGCCGCCGTCGCGGGCTGCTTCGCTCTGCTGATGCGCCGGTACCGGAAGGTGGGCCTGTCATGACGGTGCTCGGCATCGACAGCGTCTCCCGCTGGTTCGGCAACGTGGTGGCCGTCAACGACATCTCCATGACGATCGGCCCCGGCGTCACCGGCCTGCTCGGCCCGAACGGCGCCGGGAAGTCCACGCTCATCAACATGATGGCCGGTTTCCTCGCCCCCTCCACCGGCTCCGTCACCCTCGACGGCGCCCCCGTATGGCGCAACGAGCAGGCGTACCGGGAGATCGGCATCGTCCCCGAGCGTGAGGCGATGTACGACTTCCTGACCGCCCGCGAGTTCGTGGTCGCCAACGCCGAGCTGCACGGACTGGCCGATCCGGGCGCCGCCGCGCGCAGGGCGCTGGCCACCGTGGAGATGGAGTACGCGCAGGACCGCCGGATCGACACGTACAGCAAGGGGATGCGGCAGCGCGCCAAGATGGCGTCCGCGCTGGTTCACGAGCCGTCCGTGCTGCTGCTCGACGAGCCCTTCAACGGCATGGACCCGCGGCAGCGGCTGCACCTGATGGAGTTGCTGCGGCGGATGGGCGCCGACGGCAGGACTGTGCTGTTCTCCTCGCACATCCTGGAGGAGGTCGAGCAGCTCGCCCACCACATCGAAGTCGTGGTGGCCGGCCGGCACGCGGCCTCCGGCGACTTCCGCAAGATCCGCCGCCTGATGACCGACCGCCCGCACCGCTATCTCGTACGGTCCAGCGATGACCGGCGGCTCGCGTCCGTGCTGATCGCGCACGCGTCCACCGCGGGGATCGAGCTGGACCTGACGGAGCGGGCCTTGCGGATACAGGCCGTCGACTTCGCGGGTTTCACCGCGTTCCTGCCCCGGATCGCCCGCGACCACGGCATCCGGCTCCTCACGGTCTCGCCGTCCGACGAGTCCCTGGAGAGCGTCTTCTCCTACCTGGTCACGGCATAAGGAGCCGCCCGAGATGTCCGCCAGCACCGGCACCCCCGGCACGACCGGCACGACGGTCACCCCAGGCCCGAGCCCCGCCGCCCACCCGACCGCCCCCACCGGCACCCGGCCGCCCGCCCGGACCGCGACCGGCGGGCCCACGCTGTTCCACCCCACGGTGGCCCGGCTGACCTACCGAGGGCTGCTCGGCCGCCGCCGCGCGCTGCTCCTCCTCGGGCTGCCGCTGCTCCTGCTGATCATCGTCTCCGTGGTCCGCACCCTGGCCGGCGCCGACGACACCACCGCCGGCGACCTCCTCCAGGGGTTCGCGCTCAGCGTGATGGTGCCGCTGGTCGGCGTCATCGCGGGCACCGGTGCGATCGGCCCGGAGGTCGACGACGGCGCGATCGTCTACCTGCTGGCCAAGCCGGTCCGACGGTCCACGATCATCGCCACCAAACTGATCGTCGCGATCGGCGTCACCGCCGCTTTCAGCGCGATACCCACCCTGCTGGCGGGCTACGTCCTCAACGGCAACGGCCAGAACCTGGCGGTCGCCTTCGCGGTCGCCGCCGCCGTCGCGTCCGTCGCCTACGCCGCGATCTTCCTGATGCTCGGCGTGATCACCCGGCACGCGGTCATCGTCGGCCTGGTATACGCGCTGGTGTGGGAGTCGGTGATCGGCAGCGTGGTGCCCGGTGCCCGCGCCCTGAGTGTCCAGCAGTGGGCGCTGGCCGTCGCCGAGAAGATCAGCGGGGGCGATCTGGTGGCCTCCGCCGTGTCCCTGCCGACCGCGACGGTGCTGCTGGTGCTGACCACGGCCGCCGCCACCTGGTTCGCGGTGCGCCGGCTGCGCACACTCACGCTGACCGGGGAGGAGTAGGCCGTACGGGCGGGGCCCGGGCCATACGCCCTACGAGGCCGGTCGTACGGCACACCCGCCGGTCCGGCGGCCCCCTCCGTACCCATGACTGCCCCTCGCTCAGCGGCTCGGCGACTGCCGGTTGACACTGAGGGGGATGGCACCTGAGATACCGGAGACCTCCCGGCCCCCGCAGGGCCGCGCGTTGCTTCCGGCGGTCCTGCGGGGCCGTGCCGGTCCCGGCGATGTGCGGCGGTTCGTCGTGTACTGGGTACGCTCCGCGCCGGGGACTCACATATGGCTGGGGACACTGGCCGTCACCAGCGTCATCGTGGCCGTGTCCCCGCCGCACGTGCGGTCGTACCTGCTGCACAGCGTCAGTACCAACCTGGTGGAACTGGGCCGGCACCCGACCCGCGCACTGGTCGCCAGTGCGCTGTGGATCGAGACCCCTTCCGGGTTCGCCGTCTATGCCCTGCTCTTCGAAGCGGTGCACGCCACCGCCGAGCGCCGGCTCGGCACCTGGCGGTGGCTGCTGGTGGTTGCCACCGCCCACGTCGGGGCCACCCTGCTCAGCCAGAAGGTGGTACGGCTCGGCATCCGGGCCCAGCGGTTGCCGGACTCGCTCGCGCACACCATCGACATAGGGGTCAGTTACGGGCTCGCGGGCGTCGTCGGCGTTCTCACCTACGGGGTACCGAGGCCCTGGCGGTGGGGGTACCTCGCCGCCGTGCTGGGCTACTTCGCCTATCCGGTGGTCAACGGCGGTACGTTCACCGATCTGGGCCATCTGACCGCCGTGCTGATCGGGCTGTGCTGTTACGCGGTCATGCCGGCCCGAAGAACCGTTCCAGCACCACCGCGATGCCGTCCTCGTCGTTGGAGGCGGTGACCTCGTCGGCGACCGCCTTCAGTTCCGGATGGGCGTTGGCCATCGCCACGCCGTGGGCCGCCCAGGAGAACATCGGCAGATCGTTCGGCATGTCGCCGAAGGCGATGGTCTCGGCGGGCGTCACACCCAGCCGCCGCGCTGCCAGCGACAGGCCCGTGGCCTTGGTCAGCCCGAGGGGCAGCAGCTCGACGATGCCCGCGCCCGCCATGGTCACGCCCACCAGGTCACCGGCGACGGCCTGCGCGGCCTCCACCAGCGTGTCGTCGTCCAGCCCGCCGCGGTGCTGGATGTAGAGCTTGTTGATCGGCTCGGCCCACAGATCGGCGGGGTCCTGCATGTGGATGACCGGCAGTTCGGGCTGGTAGACGTACCCCTCCCCCATCAGTACCTCGCCCGCGAGCCCGTCCCGGCTGGCGGCCAGCGCCAGCGGCCCGACCTCCGCCTCGATCTTGGCCAGCGCGAGGGCGGCGAGCTGCCGGTCGAGGGTGACCGAGGTGAGCAGCCGGTGCGTGCCCGCGTCGTACACCTGCGCGCCCTGCCCGCACACGGCGAGCCCGTCGTAGCCGAGGTCGTCCAGCACATGCCGGGTCCACGGTACGGAGCGGCCGGTGACGACGATGTGCGCCGCGCCCACCGCCGTCGCCGCGGCGGTCGCGATCAGCCGGTACGGCAACGGGCCCGATGACGATCCGGCGGGCGGCGATCCGGCGGAGGTTC
The DNA here is from genome assembly GCF_036524955.1 of Streptomyces sp. Lineage (GTDB taxonomy): Bacteria > Actinomycetota > Actinomycetes > Streptomycetales > Streptomycetaceae > Actinacidiphila. Next base: position 32,300 of record NZ_DATDBG010000064.1, on the reverse strand, counting down.
GTATCGAGGACCCCGTCGGCGACGCGTCGGCCGACAACGCGCCGGCCAGCGATGCGCCGGCCAGCGATTCGCCGGCCGACGACGGATCGCCCGACGCCCCCTCTGCCGCCCCCTCCCCGCTCACGCGCGTACGGCCGAGCCGACCGGTTCCAGCAGTTCGCGTCCGCCCAGGTAGGGCCGGAGGACCTCCGGGACCCGTACCGAGCCGTCCGGCTGCTGGTGGTTCTCCAGGATCGCCACGATCGTCCGCGGCACCGCGCACAGCGTGCCGTTGAGGGTGGCCAGCGGCCGGGTGCCGCCCGCGTCGCGCAGCCGGATGTTGAGGCGGCGGGCCTGGAACTCAGCGGTGTTGGAGGTGGAGGTCAGCTCGCGGTACTTGCCCTGCGTCGGGATCCACGCCTCGCAGTCGAACTTGCGCGACGCCGAAGCCCCGAGGTCGCCGGAGGCCAGCTCGATCACCTGGAACGGCAGCTCAAGGGAGGTCAGCCACTGCTTCTCCCATTCCACCAGCCGCCGGTGCTCGGCCTCGGCCTCCTCCGGCGCGGTGTAGACGAACATCTCCACCTTGTCGAACTGGTGGACGCGGATGATGCCGCGGGTGTCCTTGCCGTACGACCCGGCCTCGCGCCGGTAGCAGGGCGAGAAGCCCGCGTACCGCAGCGGAAGCCGACCTGCGTCGATGATCTCGTCCATGTGGTACGCGGCGAGCGGGACCTCGGAGGTGCCGACCAGGTAGAGGTCGTCCTTCTCCAGGTAGTAGACGTCGTCCTCGACCTGCCCGAGATAGCCGGTGCCCGCCATCGCGGCCGGCTTGACCAGGTTCGGGGTGAGGACCGGGGTGAAGCCGGCCGCGGTGGCCTGCGCGATGGCCGCGTTGACCAGGGCCAGTTCCAGCAGTGCGCCGACGCCGGTCAGGTAGTAGAAGCGCGAGCCGGACACCTTGGCGCCGCGGTCGACGTCGATGGCGCCGAGCAGTTCGCCCAGCTCCAGGTGGTCCCTGGGCGCGAAACCCTCGGCGGTGAAGTCGCGCGGGTTGCCGTGCCGCTCGACGACGACGAAGTCCTCCTCGCCACCGACGGGCGCGTCCGGGTGGACCAGGTTGCCGAGCTGGAGCAGCAGCCGCTGGGCCTCCCCGGCCGCTTCGTGCTGCTCGGCGTCGGCGGCCCTGACCGCGTCGGCCAGCTCCTTGGTCCGCTTCAGCAGCTGGGTCCTCTCGTCACCCTGCGCCTTGGGAATCAGCTTGCCCAACTGCTTCTGCTCGGCCCGCAGTTCGTCGAACCGGGTACTGGAGGACCGGCGCCGCTCGTCGGCGGAGAGCAGTGCGTCGACGAGCGCGACATCCTCTCCACGGGCGCGCTGGGAGGCGCGCACACGGTCGGGGTCCTCACGAAGCAGGCGAAGGTCAATCACGGCTACAGGCTACCGGGGAGCGGACCCGGGCCGCGACACGGTTAGCGGCGTAATGCGCACTATGTCTGCTTGATGGAGAATGCCGGGGAAGACCGGTAAGCGAGGGAAAACCCCCACGTCAGCGCCATTCGACCGATGCCTCCCGGGGCCGTCGGAGCCGTGGGGAAGCCGGGGCTGATCACCGTTTCCCCGTGAAGTTATCCACAGGCGCCGGGCGTATTCCGCTCTTTGTCCACAGGGTGTGGGGAAGATCTGTGGAGAAGAGCGGAGGTCATGTGCGGCCGCCGGTGCGCGCCAATGGATTCCCTGTGCAAGCCCGTCCCACACTTCCTTTCGAGTGAGAAGTGTTCCCCCGGGCGGATTCATTGGGCGAATTGCGGTAACGAGTCGTGAGCTGTATCACTCCGGATGGGTCTGGTGGATGCGTACCTATTTGTCGCCCGAATCGGAGCGCCCTGTCGACATGTCCCCAGTTACCCACAGGTTGCGACCGGCGCCTGTGGATAACTTTGCCGTCCGTCCCCAGAAGGTACGGAGGTGACGCCCAGGCGCGGCCCGCCTCCCGTACGACCCCCGATCAGCCCCGCCCGTCCAGCGCCCGGTTCAGCCAGTCCGCGGCCTCGGTGAACGAGTGGTCCGTGGTCCCGCCCGCCGTCACCCGCGGGGGCACCTTGTCGGCCCGCGGGTACGAGCCGAGGAACCGTACGTTCAGACAGCGCCGCCGCAGGCCCATCAGCGTCTCGCCGACCCGGCGGTCGGTCAGGTGACCCTCGGCGTCCACCGAGAAGCAGTACTGGCCGAGGCCCTCGCCGGTCGGCCGGGACTCGATCCGCATCAGGTTCACCCCGCGGATCGCGAACTCCTGGAGCAGTTCGAGCAGGGCGCCCGGGTGGTCGGCGCGCAGCCAGAACACCGCCGATGTCTTGTCCGCACCCGTCGGCGAGGCCAGCCGCGCCGGGCGGCCGACCAGGACGAAGCGGGTGGTCGCGTTCTGCGCGTCGTGGATCTCGGTGGCCAGCGGCTCGAGCCCGTACGTCGACGCCGCGAACTCGCCGGCGAAGGCCCCGTCGAACCGGCCCTCCTGCACCAGCCGCGCCCCGTCCGCGTTGGACGCCGCCGACTCCCACACGGCGTCCGGCAGCCGCTCGGCCAGCCACTTGCGCACCTGCACCTGCGCGGCGGGGTGCCCGGTCACCGTCTTCACGTCGGCCAGCTCGGTGCCCGGCCTGACCAGCAGCGCGAAGGCGATCGGCAGCAGCACCTCGCGGTAGATCATCAGCGGTTCGCCGAACGCCAGCTCGTCCAGGGTGGCGGTGATGCCGCCCTCCACCGAGTTCTCGATCGGAACGAGGGCGCCGCCCGCCTCGCCGTTGCGGACCGCGTCCAGCGCGGCGGCGACCGACACCATCGGCACCAGTTCACGCGTGGCGGCCTCGGGCAGCGTACGCAGCGCTGCCTCGGTGAAGGTGCCTTCTGGTCCCAGATAGGTGTATCGGCTCGCCGGAGACATGCGATCAGCGTAACGGGCCGTGCGAGGTGTGCCGTCCGTGCCGTTGGGCCGGAGGGTCCGGTCGGCCGCCCACTGCGGGAGCTCGGGCGTCAGCCCTCCAGGAGTCGCTGTCCGACGTATTCGCCCGGACCCACGCCGCCCGGCACCGCGAACAGCCCGCTCGCCTCGTGCCGCAGAAACCGCGAGAGGCCGTCCGCGCCGTCGAGCTTGCGCTGCACCGGTACGAAGCCGCGCAGCGGATCGGCCTGCCACGCCACGAAGAGCAACCCGGCGTCGGGTGCCCCGTCGCTCCCGATGCCGTCGTGGTACGAGAACGCGCGCCGCAGCATCGTCGCGCCGCTGTTGGACGCGGGGGCCGCGACCCGGATGTGCGCGTCGCCCGCGACGGCGAGCGAACCGTCCGGGCGGATCTTCTCCAGGTCCACCCGGGTCGTCTCGGTACCGCCGGACAGCGGCGCCCCGTCGGACTTGCGGCGCCCGATCACCTTCTCCTGGCGCTCGACGGAGAGGTGGTCCCAGGAGTCGAGCAGCATCCGGATGCGGCGTACCACGGCGTACGAGCCGCCGGCCATCCAGGAAGGGGAGCCGGACGCCGGTACGAAGATCTTCTCGTCGAAATCGGGGTCCGTCGGCTTCGGATTGTTCGTCCCGTCGATCTGCCCCATCAGATTGCGCCCGGTCGCGGGACGGGCGGTCGCGCCCGGCGTGCGGTTGAACCCGTTCATCTGCCAGCGCACCGACGCGGTGTCGTGCGCCGCCTTCTGGATCACCCGCAGTGCCTGAAAGGCGACGAGCGCGTCGTCCGCGCCGATCCGCACCCACAGATCTCCGTCGCTGCGTCTGGCGTCCAGCGCGTCGCCGGGAAAGTCCGGCAGCGGGGCGAGGGCTTCCGGCATCCGCGCGGTCAGCCCGGTCCGCCCGAAGAAGCTCCGCCCGAACCCGAAGGTGACGGTCAGCGAGCAGGGCCCGGCGTCATCGGCCACCTGGTCGTCGTACGACGCCGGGACCGCCGGCCGCCCCTGACCCGTCATCGCCCGCGCCGCGTCCGACCAGCGCCGCAGAAGTGCGGCGGCGGCCCGCCGGTCCGCCCCGGGCGCCAGGTCGAACGCCACCAGGTGCCCCCGCGCCTGCGCCGGCTCGACGATCCCGGCCTGCCGCGCGCCTTCGAACGGGATGTACGAAGAGCCTACGGTCGTCAGCGCGGTGGCGGCCTCTTCCCGTGCGGCCACCGTGCCGCCGACCGCTGCCCCGCCTCCCACCACCAGTCCCGCGGCGCCGGCGGCCCCCGCGGTCCCGAGCAACCGCCGCCGGCTGACACCGGCGAAGCCCGGGGCGCCCTCGGCGGAGGTGGCCGCGGTCGTGGCGCGCCGGGCGTCCCGGTCGCGGGCGCCGGCCGTATCGCTGTGGTTGCTCACGGAGTGATCTCCACCTTCTTCGTTTCCGTCACCTCGTCGATGTCCGAGGTGCGGATGGTGACGGACGACTGCCAGCTGCCCGGCAGCGGGAGTTGGACGCCGGTGGCGGTCCAGTGGCCGGTGGCCAGGCGGTGCAGGGGGATCTTGATGGGCCCCAGGTTCTCGGCCGGGAGGGTGAAGGCCAGCCGGACCTCGGGGACGTTCACGGACAGGCCCGCCGGATCGGTGAGGAGGAGGTGCACCACGGTGGGGTTGCCGGCGCGCCCCGGGGACAGGACGAGTTCGGCGGTGCCCTTGCCGTTCGGGCCGAGGGTGTCGTACGGGAAGCGGACGCTGAGTTGTCCTGGAGCGCTCGATCCGGTGGGCGCGGGGGAAGGCGCGGACGCCAGTCCCTTCTGCTCCTCCGCGGCCCGCCCCGGTTGCGTACCGGTCAGCATCGTGGTGACCGACAGCAGGACGACGGCCACCGCCACCTCGGTGAGCACCGAGCGCCGCAGCCCGCCCCGCGCCGGGTCCGCGGCGCGTGCCTTCCTCGCCCGTGCGGCACTGCGCGCGGCCTGCTGCCGCCGCAACTGGGCGGCCCGCTCGCTCCCGGCCGGACCGGTCACCGCGGCGGCCACCGGCTGCCGGGCCTCGGCCGGACTGTCGGCCGGAGCCTCTGCCGGGGCATCGACCGCACCCTTCGCCGACGCCCCGGACGCCCCGGACGCCCCGGACGCCCTGGACGCCCTGGACGCCGCCACGGAAGAAGCCCGCACGGCGGCTCCCGTCTCCCCCAGCACCCGCGTCCACCGACGCGAGAACCACGCCACCCCCACCAGCGTCCCCACCAGCCCCAGTTTGATCAGCAGCAGCCGCCCGTACGAGGTGTCCACGAACGCCGACCAGGTGCCGACCTGCCGCCACGCCTGGTACGTCCCGGTGCAGATCAGCGTGGTGACCGCGGTCAGCGCGACGGTCGAGAAGCGGCGTACGGCGGCCCGTTCGACCAGGCTCGCCGTCGCGGGCGCCCACAGGGCCGTGAGCAGGGTGACCAGGCCGCCCAGCCAGACCGCCATGGACAGCAGGTGGATGACGTCCACCGGCATCGCGAGTCTGCGCTGGATGCCGACCGAGGCGTGTTCGGCCATCGCCCAGGTGGCCGCGATGCCGGCCGCCACCACACTGCCCCCGATGCCGAGGCCCCAGGCCAGGTCTGCGCGTTCGGCCGGGTCCTCGCGCTTGGCGTAACTGCCGAAGAGCACCGCGAGGAAGACGGCCGCGGCGGCGAGCAGCAGCAGTCGGGAGAGCAGGGCGGCACCCGGCCGGGTCTCCAGCATCGACCGCATCACACCGCTGTCGAATGCGTCGGCGAGGCCCGTGCCGTTGACGTACGGGCCGCGCAGCATGAGCAGGGCGATGGTGGCGGCGACCAGGGTGGCCCAGCCGCCGGCCGCGAGCCGCCGCATCGGCCGCAGCAGGGCGCCGCGCGGCCAGCACGCGGTCAGGAACACCGATCCGCCGACCAGCAGGGCGAACCCGGCGTAGGCGAACCAGCGGGCGATCCCGTAGAGCGTGCCCGCCGCGCCGCCGCCCACCGCGGCCTGCCCGGACAGATCCACGCTCGTCTTCGACGGCGCGCCGACCGAGAAGGTGAAGGCCCCGGCGACCGGGTGGCTGTCCTGCGACACCGCCCGCCAGGCCACGGTGTACGTGCCGTCGGCGAGCCCCGGGCGCAGCCCGACGGCCGCGGTGGCCGCGGCCCCCTTCCCGCTCACATGCGCCGGCGCGCCCACCGCCACGTTCACGCCGCCCGGGTCGAGCACCCGCAGCGAGTCGTCGGAGAGCAGTACCCCCTCGGAGAAGGTGAGCACCACCCGCTGCGGCGCCGTCCGCACCACCGAGCCCTGCCCGGGGTCGGTACCGATCAGCGCGGCGTGCGCGGACGCGGGCGTGGCGGTACCGAGCAGCAGGGCGACCAGCCCGCCGAGTCCGACCGCGAGCGCACCCAGTCGCCGGGCGTACGGTCGCGCGTAGGTGCGGGTGTGCGTCCGCGGGTACGCCCCCGCGCGCGGGTTGTCGCGCGCGGGGGCGTACGCCGGAGCGTTCCGTCGTGCGGACCTGCTCCCGTACCCCCGAGCGCGCAGGCGGGCGTACGAACGTACGGACAACCGTGTGTTCATCGGCCGATCAGTCCCCGGGGCGGTAGGTCGTGGGGCGCACGGGCACGGTGACCGTCACGGCGGCGGGCGTGGCGTGGGCGAAGTGCAGGGTGAGCGGGACCGTGTCGCCGACGGCCGGGCGGCGGGTGAGGTTCTCCAGCATCAGGTGGTCGCCGCCGGTGCCGAGAGTGAGGCGGCCACCGGCCGGGACGGTCAGCGACGCGACCTGGCGCATGGTGGTGCCCGTGGTGGTGTGCAGCGTGACGTGCGCCGCCAGCGGGGTGGTCACGGAGGTCAGTTCGGCCGGCGTGCCACCGGAGTTGGTGACCGTGACGTACGCGGCGGCCAGATCGGCGAGGATCGGGCGGGGGATGTAGCCGCCGGTCACCGCGAGGTCGGCCCGGGTGTTGCCACGGGCGGACGCGTCGGAGGACGAGAACCCGCCGAGCGCCACCGCCGCGGCCACCGCGACGGCCGCGCCGCCCGCGAGCGCACCGGTGACCGCACCGGCGACCTTGCGCCGTCGGTGCGTGGCGGGGTGCGCGGGTGTCCCGGAACTCGCGGCTGCCGCCGGGTGCGCGGGTGTCCCGGAACTCGCGGCTGCCATCGGCCCCCCGGGCGTCACCGAGCCCTCGGCCCGGACCCGGCCCACCCGCCTCACGGCGCCTCACTCCTGATCAGCTCCGGCAGATCCGCCTCGTACTGCTCGGCCGTGACCCCCGACATGTACAGCACGTGGGCCTTGTCGTCCTTGGGCCAGAAGGCCAGCACCTCGGCGCCGTGCGTGACCGTGATGCTGCCGTCCTTCTCCTTCACCGGCGCGTCGATGCCGACGCCCAGCGATCGCGCGGCGGCCTGGATGGTGGCGAACGTGCCGGTCAGGCCGATGAAGCTGGGGTCCATCGCGCCGAGCCAGGCGTTCAGCCGGGCCGGGGTGTCGCGTTCGGGGTCGGAGCTGACGAACACCACCCGCAGTTTGGCCTGTTCGGTGGCGGGCAGCTTGGACTTGGCCAGTGCCAGGTCGCTCATGGTGGTCGGGCAGACGTCGGGACAGTGCGTGTAGCCGAAGAAGAGCAGTGTGGGGTGGCCCGCCGTCTCCTTCACCAGGTCGTACGGCTTGCCGTGATGGTCGGTCAGCAGCAGGTTCGGCTTGGTGAACGGGGTGTCGAGCAGCGTGCCCGCCTTGGCGTCGGCGCCGCTGATCGACACGGCGTTGCCCGCGTCGGGACCGGAACCCGAACCGGTGCCGCCGGAAGCCCCGCAGCCGGCCAGGGTGAGGACGGACGCGGTGACGAGGGCCGTGGCAGCGAGCTTGACGGTGGTGCGCATGAAGGGTGGTCCTCACTCAGTGGGAGCCGGGCGACCGCGTGCCTGGAGCGGTCCGCCGGTTTTTCGGTTGGTCTTCCTGCTCGCTCCTTCGGTTGGCTGCCTTGTTCCTCGGCTGCCCACTCCAGGAGCTCGGGCGTCAGCCCGTCCGCGGCGAAACCGGATCAGGCGGACGGGTGCGAGGAGCCGCCGGCGGAACTGTCGGAGGAACCGCCGGCCGAGCCGCCCGACGGCTTGCGGCGGCGGCCCGCGAAAACGCCGAAGGCGACGCCGAGCGCGCCGACGGCGATCCCGGCGGCGCCCAGCGCGCGGGCGGTGTCGTCACTGCTGTCGGTGATCCCGACGGAGGTGGCGGAGGCGGTCCGCGCCTCGTCGTCCTGCGCGCCGGTCCCGTCGTCCGCGCCCGGCGCGGGCGCGGGCTCGGGCGTGCCCGCGTGTCCGTGATCCGAAGCGGCAGCGGTCAGCGTCAGCACCGGCGCCGGGTTCTCCGGTTCCGACCGGCCCGCCCGCGGTACCTCGATCCACCGGACGACGTCGCCGTTGTCGTACGTCTGGAGGGCCTTGAAGACCAGCTCGTCCGTGTCGTCGGGCAGCGGCCCGAACGAGACCGGGAACTGCTGGAACTGGCCCGGCGCGATCTTCCCCCCACTCCAGGTGATCTTGGTGACCGCCTGGTCGACCGTGCCGTCGTCCGTCTTCAGCGGGGGGCTCAGCTTCGCGGTGCTGACCTGCGCGGTCCAGCCGGGCACCGGTTGCAGCGACACCGACGCGATCGGATGACCGGTCGGCAGATGGACCTCGACCTTGACCGTCGACGCGTCGTCCTGCTCGTTGGGCACCTTGAAGGCCACCGTGCTGTAGCCCCCCTTGGGCGCCGTCCCCGGCTGCACGGAGACATGGGCGAGGGCCGGCACGGCGCCCAGCAGGACGGCGGATCCGGCGAGTGCGGCGACGGTCGCGGCACGGCCGCGCGTACGGGAACTGCTCATGGCAGCGGTTTCTCCCTGTGAAGTGATGCGGACGGTGGCGTGGCACCCGCACACCCCGGCGCTGTGCTGCCGCCGCGCGGTGAGCGGGTTACGGCCGCGCTCCCGCGCACCGGACGGCTGTACGGATACGGGTACGCGGCCGGCGACCCGCGCGTCGTCCCACCGCTCCCCGGGACAAGAAGCCGTCCGGAGGAAAAGCCGACGCCGCGTCAGGCCGCCAGGGCGACCGCCGGCGGCCCGCGCCTGGCCACGCAGTGCCGCAGCCACACCGTGCGGTGCCGGCCCGCCGCCTCCCCCGTCGCACACCGGACACGCAGCCGCGCGTACGGGGCGCGCGCCGCGAGAACCGACAGCAGCGCGCGGGCGCGGCGGAACGCGGCGGCGGGCGAGAGCGCGGCGGCGCCGCGTACCGAGAGCCCCGCCAGCCGCCACAGCGCCGACTCGCCGCGCCGCAGCAACCAGCCCGCCACCACCGCGGCCAGCAGGTGTCCCAGGAGCATCGGCGGCGAGCACATCGGCACGGCGGCCATCGTGGTCATCGGATCCGCCGCGGCGTGCCCGGAGCCGCCGGGCGCGCCCGTGCCATGGGTGTGCGCCGGCATCACGACCACGGACGGGTCGATCCCGGCCCGCACCACGATCTCGCGGGCGGACCGCGGGGTGAGCCGCAGCCCGTGGCCGTCGCACACCAGCCGGGCGGCGAGCGCCATCAGACGGCTGTCCCCCGCGGACGGACCCGGCGCCGCAGCGGAGGCGGTGAGCGCCGCGCACACCTGACCGGCGTTGAAGACCGCGTGCAGGGTGATCTGCCCCACCGCGAGCAGCGCGGCGATCCCGGGCAGCGACCGCTCCCGGCCCGCCAGCGGGGCGGTGACCGCGAAGACCGCGACCCAGCCGAGCGCCAGCGACCACACGGGCACCGCACGGCCGGCCGCCATCGAGTGCCCAGCGGCGGCCAGCACGACGCAGACCGCGGTGAACACCGCGGCCCGCAGCAGTCTCAGCCCGGCGCCTGCGCGCACGGAGGGGGCGGGAGAAGCCATGACGGCGGCCATCCTCTCACCGCGCCGCGGCGCCGGAGACGGCGGGTGGGCGGCTCACGGGAGCGGACCGGAGGCGGCCGGGTCGTCCTGTGCGCCGCCCCCTACACCCGTACGCCGGGCCCCCGCATCCGCCGAATGAGCGGCAAGACGTCAACGCCATGCTTACGGGCCGCCCTTCACGGCAATACGTAACCGTATGTCGAGCCGCAGCCAGGAGGCTGGAGCATGAGCATCTGGTGGTCTCTCCATTTGCGGCGCGAGGCTGCGAGCGTTCCGCTGGCCCGGAAACTGCTGCTGGGGACGATGGAGACCGCCGGGGTGGACCCCGACATCTCCTTCGACCTCTCGGTGGCGCTCTCCGAGGCGTGCGCCAATGCCGTGGAACACGCCGGAACAGCCACGGGCTACAGCGTCACCGCGCAGATCGACGGCGACCGCTGCCGTATCGAGGTGGCCGATTCCGGACCGGGCCTTGCCCGCGAACACTTCCGCCCCCCGGCCCGGCCGCTGACCCACCGGGGCCAGCACGCCGAGCACGGGCGCGGACTCTTCCTGATCGAGGCACTCGTGGACCATGTGCACTTTCACGACCGGCCGGGGCACGGGACGATCGTGTCGTTCGACAAGATGCTGAAGTGGCGTGACGACGCGCTGCTGAAGGCCTCCTGATCGGACTTCCGCCCGTTCCGCCCGACGCCCCCGTGTGTACGGACGTACCTACGCCCGTACGCACGCGTCACACGCCGCCCGCTACCCGCGCAGCGCGGCCATCCATGCCTCGACCTCGCCCGCCTCGCGCGGCAGCGCGGCGGACAGATTGCGGTTGCCGTCCGCGGTGACCAGGATGTCGTCCTCGATGCGCACGCCGATCCCGCGGTACTCCTCGGGCACGGTCAGGTCGTCCGCCTGGAAGTACAGGCCGGGCTCCACGGTGAGCACCATGCCGGGCTCCAGCGTGCAGTCCACGTACGCCTCGGTCCGCGCCTGCGCGCAGTCGTGCACGTCGAGGCCGAGCATGTGGCCGGTGCCGTGCAGCGTCCAGCGGCGCTGGAGGGCGAGTTCGAGCACCCGCTCGACCGGTCCTTCCAGCAGCCCCCACTCGACCAGCTTCTCGGCGAGCACCCGCTGCGACGCCTCATGGAAGTCGCGGTAGGCGGCGCCGGGCTTGACCGCGTCGATACCGGCCTGCTGGGACGCGTACACCGCGTCGTAGATCTTCCGCTGGAGCGGCGAGAAGCGGCCGCTGACCGGCAGCGTGCGGGTGACATCGGCGGTGTAGAGGGAGTGCGTCTCCACGCCCGCGTCCAGCAGCAGGAGTTCGCCGGAGCGGACCGGGCCGTCGTTGCGCACCCAGTGCAGGGTGGTGGCGTGCGGGCCGGCCGCGCAGATGGAGCCGTAGCCGACGTCGTTGCCCTCGACGCGGGCCCGCAGGAAGAACGTCCCCTCGATGTAGCGCTCCGAGGTGGCCGCGGCCTGGTCGAGCGCCCTGACGACGTCCTCGAAGCCGCGTGCCGTGGAGTCGCACGCCTTCTGCAGTTCGGCGATCTCGAAGTCGTCCTTGACCAGGCGCAGTTCGGAGAGGAAGACCTTGAGCCCGGCGTCCCGCTCGGCGGTCACCTTGTCGGTGAGGGCCGCCTCGATCCCGGCGTCGTAGCCGCGGACCACCCGGACCGGGCCGGTCGCCTCGCGCAGCTCGTCCGCGACCTTGCGGACGTCCTTGCAGGGCAGCCCGAGCAGTTGCTCGGCCTCGGCGAGGCTGTGTCGGCGGCCGACCCACAGCTCGCCCTGCCCGTCCAGCCAGAACTCGCCGTTCTCCCGGTCGGATCGCGGCAGCAGGTACGCGGTCGCCTGGTGCCCGCTGTCGGGCAGCGGTTCGAGGACCAGCACGGCGTCCTGCGTCTGATCACCGGTCAGGTGGACGTACTCGGTCCCGGCGCGGAACGGGTACTCGGTGTCGTTGGCCCGGGTGCGCAGGTTGCCCGCGGGGACCACGATCCGCTCGCCGGGAAAGCGGGCGGAGAGCGCGGCGCGGCGCGCGGCGGTGTGGGCGGCCTGGGCGATCGGGGCCAGGCCGCGCAGCTCGGTGTCGGCCCAGCCGGACTTCATGACGGCGGCCAGTTCGTCGGACACGGCCGGGTACAGCCCGTTCTTCCGCTGCTTGATGGGCTTGTCCTGGGCGCTGTCCGGGGTGGTGCTGTCGTCCGGGGTCTGGTCCGGGTCCCCCGCCGCGCCCTGCTGCCGGTCGGCCTCCGCCACGTCCTGCCTCCTCACGATGAGCCCTGCCTCCATCGTATGCGCGGGGTCCGCCGGCGGAATACGGCCCCGGGCGTGCCCGTCCCCGGTCCGGCGCTCAGTCGAACCGGGCGACCAGCAGGACCAGGTCCTCCCTGCCGTCCGCCCGGTCGAGGTCGTCGGGCAGCACGGTGTGCAGGATGTGGTCGGCCAGCAGCTCGGGGTCGTCGCGGACCAGCCAGGGGGCGCCCTGCGCGGCGGAGTGCAGCCGCGCGAAGGCCCGGTCGGCGCTCTCCCCGGTGCGGTGCAGCAGGCCGTCGGTGTAGAGCAGGAGGCTCTCGCCGGGCCGGGCGCACAGCTCCACGCTCGGTGCCTCCCAGCAGCTCAGCATGTTCAGCGGGGCGGAGAGCGACGTCTCCACGTACTCGCAGCGCAGGTCGCCGACGACCAGCGGCGGGCAGTGCCCGGCGCCCGCCAGGGTCAGCCGGTGACCACCGCCCGGGGCCGCGGTGGCGTACCCGAACAGGGCGGTCGCGGACCGGGCCGGCTCGGTCAGCCGCAGCAGCAGCTCCAGGTCGGACAGGACGGCGACCGGGTCCTCGCCCTCCATCACGGCGTACGCCCGGAGGCTCGCCCGCAGCCGTCCCATCGCGGCGACCGCGCCGGGTCCGGCCCCGGTCACCCCGCCGACGGCCAGCCCGAGCGCGCCCTCCGGCAGCGGCAGCGCGTCGTACCAGTCGCCGCCGCCGCGCGGTCCGGCCTTGTGCCGTACGGCCATCCGCACGCCGGGCACGCGCGGCAGCCGGGCGGGCAGGAGTTCGGCGGTGAGCGCGGCGGTGGTGCACCGGGCGCGGCCCAGTTCGAGACAGCGGGCCAGGTGCTCGGCGGCGAACCGTGCGTACAGCCCGACCAGGCGGCGCTGCCGGTCGGCGGGCTCGGTGGGTTCGTCGTAGAACCAGACGGCCGTGCCGAGCCGGCCGGCCCGCTCCGCACGGAGCGGCAGCGCGTAGCTGGCGCCGAGGCCGAGCTGCGCGGCGACCTCGCGGTGGCGCGGGGTGAGGCCGGGTTCGTGGAGCAGGTCGCGGTGGACGGTCTCGGCGGGGGCACCGGGCTCCGGGTGCGAGGGGTCCGCGGGGCCGCCCGGCGTGTCGCCGTGGCGGGCGCGAGCCCCGTGGTCCTCGTGCGGGACCGTCTCCAGCGTTCCCAGGTCGGGGCGGGCCAGACCCAGGCCGACGGTGGTGTCCGGGACGAGGCCGTCCGCGGACTCCAGCGCGATCATGCCGCGCTGGGCGCCGACCAGGGTGGCGCCGGCCCGCAGCACCTCGTGCAGCGCGTCCTCCAGTTCGGGGACGCGGACCAGGCGCTCGGTCAGCTCGTGCAGCAGCGACAGATCGCACACCCAGGTCGCGAGCCGGTCCTGGACGGCGAGGTGGTGGGCGGGGGTGCCGCGGACCGGCATCCGCTCGGGGTGGGTCGGGTGCGCGGAGACGGCGGACGAGGGGGCCGGCGCGACGGGGACGGCCGCGGAGTCGGCAGGGCAGTCGGCAGAGGCGGCGGGATTTTGCGCCGTGACCGAAGAGGATGGCTCGGTTCCAGCCACTTTTCTGACGTGGGCAGTGCTCATGACCTGGGACTTCCGGCCAGCGAGCGGCGGGTGGGGCAATCAGCGCTTTTCGTCCGCAGTGCGCGGAGCATCTGCATGAATAGCATTGCAAACCCCCATGTCGTGCTGCGCCGCTACCAAGGACCCCACTTCTACACGCACGATCGTGGGCATGTCCAGGATTGTCCTGGTACAACGAATGTGTCGAGGCCTTGCGGTACTCTCGGCGGACCGCGTACGTTGACTCAAAACCGCCACCCCCGGTTGATGCGGGTTGTCGACTGATCCCAGCCAACAGCGCGTCATAACGCGGGTGATGGGTAGGAACCCGAAGTCCGGCTCAAGCGTCGTAGTACGTAAACAGGTGACGGCCGACCCAACCCCGAGTGGTGGGGGGTGCTGCGCCCAGCGGGAACCACGAGCAGTGGCTCACGATCGGGGCACCGTGAGCGAGACAAGCGCCACATGTGCGCCACCCTCCGCCACGTTCCACGCTCGGCTGGCAGCGTGATGCGCTGCCTCGTATGCGGTGTGCTCGACAGTTACGTTGTGTAATGGGCAGATCCCTGGGCGTTAACGGAAAGGAACGAGCGCTGATGCGCGAGATCCTCGGAAGGCGACGCAAGCTCTCTCTCCACCGAAAGGGGCGGACCGCGTTGCTGAACGCGGCGCTCACCTACGCCGAACAGTGGAAGTGGCGCGTGGTGCCCGGCGTCGGGTACGACCGGCGGGGCGCCTGGCGGACCGCCGGTGCGCAGCCGTGCGCCTGCCCGCGCGCCAACTGCCCGGTGCCGGGGGTCCATCCGCTGGATCCCGGACTCCTCGCGGCCACCCGGGACCCCCGGATGGTCCGCTGGTGGTGGACCCGGCGGCCGGACGCCCCGGTCGTTCTGGCGACCGGTGACCGGGTCTCCGCGGCGAGCCTGCCCGCGGTGGCCGGCTCCCGCGCGCTGGACGCCATCGAACAGCTCGGCTTCCGGCTCGGCCCGGTGGCCGCCACCCCCACCCGCTACCTCTTCCTCGTCGCCCCCTACTCGCTGGACGAACTCGGCGAACTCCTCGACAGCCAGGACTGGGTGCCGACCTCGCTGCGCTACCACGGCGACGGGGGCTACATTGCGCTGCCGCCCTCCAGCAGCAGCGCGGGGCAGCTCCGCTGGGTCCGGCCGCCGACGGTGGGCACGGGCGAGACGGCTCCCTGGCTGCCGCGGATCGGCACGCTGGTGGAAGCGCTGGTGCAGGCCGGGTGCACGGCGCCCGACGGGGGCCGGCTGACGTACTGAGGCGCTCGCGGGGGCGGGTCTCGACGGTTTCGGCAACGCTTACCGGGCTTGCGGGACGGCTCGCGAGGGCGTTGCCGGAACGGCCGGTTCCGAGCCTGGTGTTCGGACCCGCCGCGATCGTCTTCCTGAACGCGAGGTGGGGACCGTGACGGAAAAGGGACCGGGGGGAGCCGAGGAGCCGGCGGGACCCGGGCAGTCCGGGCGACCCCGAACGCCGGACGAGCAGACGCGGGCCCATGCCGCGGGTTTGCGGCGGGTGGCCGTCGCGAGCGTGGCCGCGCTCTTCCTCGTACTGCCGCTGGCCGCGGCGACCGCCGGGCCGGCGGGGGGCGTGGACGGAGGGAAGGGCGTCCCGCATGTGCGGGAGCCGAGGGAAGGGCAGGGTGCCTCGCGCGGTACGGGCTGAGGGCGTCACGGGAGTGGGCGCGGAATGTGGCGAGGCTGTTGCCCGGGATGGGGACGCCGGAGCCGAGCGGTCTCTTCAGTGGCCGAGGCCGTGGCGGTGCGTTGTCCGGGGCCGGGGCCGGGGGACCGTATCCGAGCCGTCCGCCCGCGCCGGGGCCGCTCGTCCGGGTCGGGGCACGTATCCGCGGGGGCAGCGTCCAGGTGCCGGCCGGGCATGGAAACACCCAGTCGCTGGCGACGGGGGATGCACCAGCGACTGGGCTGTTCAAACGGTAACAAGACTTCAGCCGATCGCAAATCCCGTCCGGAGCGCCCCGGCCGTTTCCCCGGTGTTTCCAGGCATTTCCAAGCGATTTTGTGATTGGAATCACTAACCAACCGCTCGGTCGGCGCCCCCGTTCGGGGGTGGTGCCCGGGCGTGATCCGGGAGCTTGGCGGGAGCTGGGGAAACGGTCGCCTGGGCGTGAACGGTCCTCCGGGGACGGCCGGTTACCGAGGTGATGCGGCCGACTTCTGGAGGCCGGTGCCGGGCGCTGACGGCCGCTCGGCAACGACCTCCCTCCGGGCCGCCCCGGGAGGCGTCAGCTCAGTGTGATCTGGCGGTTCGTGAAACCGCTGCGGGCGCGCCGCTCCTCGGCGGTGAGCGGCTCCGTACGGGTCAGCGTCTCCGCCAGGAGTTCGCCGAAGGCCGCCGCAGGCTTCTCGATCTCCTCCGCGGGCAGTCCGGCCGGCAGGTCCCACACCGGCACCATCAGACCGTGCGCGCGGAAGGAGCCGACCAGCCGCGTACCGTCGCCGAGCGACGACGCGCCGGCCGCGTGCAGCCGGGCCAGCGCGTCCAGCAACTCCTCCTCGGGGTACGGCATGACCCACCGCAGATGGTTCTTCTCCGGCGTCTCGCACCAGTACGCGGCGTCCACGCCGGTCAGCCGCACGGTCGGGATCGCCGCCTCGTTGGCGCGCTCCAGCGATGCCGCCACCTCGCCGGACGCCGTGTCCGCGTCCTCCAGCCAGAACTCGAACCCGGTGTGCACCTCCGGCTCGAAGGGCGCGTTCAGGTCCAGCAGGTCCTGCAGGCGCGGCCCGTCCGCGGCCGGGCGGCGGCCCTCCACCGGGTTGCCCGGCTCGGCGGTCAGCGCGCGCCGCAGGGTGTCCGCGAGGTCGCGGCTGATGTCGCCGGAGGCCGCGTCGTTCTGCAGACCGAGCAGTACGCCACCGGTGTCGCGGCGCAGGCCCGGCCAGGCCATCGGGAGGACGGTGCAGAGCGTCACCGACGGCACCCCGTCGGGCAGGCCCTCCTTGAGGGTGAGCGGCACGGTGGCGGCGGGCACGAGCTCGCGCAGCGCCACCCAGTCGCACTCGCCGGGCAGGCCCTCGAAGGGGCGGCGGACGAGTTCGGTGACCGCGTGCGCGGCCTCGCGGCCGTGGCACGCCTTGTACCGGCGGCCCGACCCGCACGGGCAGGGTTCCCGCGCACCCACCACGGCAACGGCCGCGCCCTCCGCGGCCCTGGGGCCCTTCGTCCTGATGGCGGTTGCGCGCTTCTTGGCCATGGCTCGGTCTCTTCCGGTGCGGCGGTGTTCCGGCGGCGAGCCTAGCGCGCGGTGTTGTCCGCGCCGGAGGACCCGACTCGTGTGGGTGAACGGCTTCCGCCGGGCCGCCCTCGAACGCCGGACGGGCCCGGGGTAGGTGCCCGGCGTTTCGCTCGCGTGCCCGGGCGGACCCGCCCGCTCTCGAAGGCCGGGTGGGCCGGGGTTGGCTCGGGTTTCGCCCGGGTGTCCTCCATCGCCGGGCGCGCTTGGCTTTCGTACCCGGCGGCTCGGATGCCGTCGCGGGCTCGTTGCGCCCGTGGCGGGCCCGGCTGTCGTCCTGGGTCGGCTTGTCCGTCCCCCGGCAGGCTCGGCTTCGCCCCTGGTCGGCTCGGTTTCGCTTCTCGGACCCGGTGGGGCTCGGGTCAGCCCAGGTCGTCCAGGGACTCGGCGAGGTCCAGGGGGAGGTCCAGGGGGACGCCCATGGGCAGGCCGATGCCGGTGGGAGGGTCGTCACGGCGGGCGTGCCGGCCGCGGACCGGGAGTTGGGCCCAGACGGTGACCTCACCGGGTGTGTCCCGTACACCCCAGCGGAGCGCCAGGCTGGCCACGATGCCGAGGCCGCGTCCGCCGTGGGCGGTCAGGGAGGGGCTGGACGGGCGCGGCCGGGTGGGGCCGCCGCCGTCGGTGACCTCCAGGACCAGCAGCCCGTCGCCGCCGATCGACCAGGCAGCGCGTATTCCGCCCTCCAAGGGCTCGCCGGGTACCTTCGCGCCCGCCTGTCCCGTCGCTCCGCCGCCGTCGACGTTTTCCCGGCCGCCAACGCCAGCGCCAACGCCAACGTCGACGCCGACACCGACTCCGCCACCGACGCCGCCGATTCCGTTACCGCTGCCGAATCCGCGGTCGTCGCGGTCGTCGCCCAGCGGCCGGGCATGCCGGCACGAGTTGCTGAGCAGTTCGGAGAGGATCAGGGCGGCGTCGTCGATCACCGGCTCCGGAACGTCCCGCGCGTACAAGTCCCTTCGCAGTCTCCTGCGTGCCTCCGCGACGCCTGTCGGACCATGGGGCAGGGCCATGGTCGTGGACGTCGGCACTTCCTGCGCCACCATCAACGACACCCCCGAGACCTCCTTCACCCCACGCCACAGGGTGGATGCCCCTTTGGACTCGACCGGAAACAGGCCAACCGCGATCTATTGACGCACTCCTTACACAGGCGCCTGATCCGCCCATGCCGTTGGCATGATCCAGTGCGATACGGCGCGATCGCCCGCCGGTCGCCACGATCCGCGTGCGCCGGAGTACGCCCGATGACCGTCGTAGCCCGTATGACGTGGGAGATCAGCGGCCCAGCTGGGACAGAACCTGCCTCGGGCGGTTGGTGATGATCGCGTCCACCCCGAGCCGTACGCACAGCTCCACGTCGGCCGGCTCGTCCACCGTCCATACGTGGACCGCGTGGCCGACCCGGTGCAATCTGGCCACGTACCCCGGGTTGGCGCGCAGGATCCGGATGCTCGGCCCGGCGATCCGCACCCCGGGGGGCAGCCGCCCGTCGCGGTGCGCCGGCGTGACGTACGGCATCAGATAGACGGTCGGCAGCGTCGGCGCGGCCAGCAGCACCCGCCGCAGCGAACGCGCGGAGAAGCTCATCACCCTGACCTGCGAGGGTTCGCCGTTCGGCGGGCGGTCCAGGCCGAAGCGGCGGAGCAGTTCGAGAAGGCGCTGCTCGACCTGCCCGGCCCAGCGCGTGGGGTGCTTGGTCTCGATCGCCAGCTCGACCCGCCGGTCGGTCTCGGCGACCAGTTCCAGCAGCCGGTGCAGGGTCAGTACGCGGCTGCGCTCGCCCGGGTCCCACCGCTCCGGGGTCTCGGGGTCGGCGTACTGCCCCTTCCACGACCCGAAGTCCAGCGCGGCGAGGTCGGCCAGTTCGAGGGAGGAGACGGCGCCGCGGCCGTTGGACGTACGGTTCACCCGCCAGTCGTGCACGCACACCAGTTCGCCGTCCGCGGTCAGCCGTACATCGCACTCCAGCCCGTCCGCGCCGTCCTCGATGGCTTTCCGGTAGGCGGCGAGCGTATGTTCTGGTGCATCCTCGGAAGCGCCCCGGTGGGCGACGACCTGGACAGGTCGCCGCTGCGGGTACGACTCCGGGACCGCACGTGCGATTGTCACCGGGCCATGGTGCCACCGCTCGGGCGGCGGGTACGCGAGCGTCGGGCGTGCGGTGGTGTGCGGGACATCCGCGCGACGGGTGCGGGCTCAGCGGTGTGCGGCTTCGTGGGGCTCGTACCCGGTGTGCGAGGACCTGGTGGCGCGTACTGCGCGAGGTCCGCACAGGGACCGCTTACGGCGGTCCGACACGCCGTGGGAAATCCTGTTGTGCACCCGTTACCTTGTCACCTTGTCCTGACCCTGACTGAGGAGAATGCGCTGTGAGCACCGAGAACGAAGCCGGGTCCTCCCAGCCGGCTGCGGAGTCGGCGGATGCCACACCCGAGGGTGCGGCATCCGGTGGTGCCTCGGCGGGCCCCGTTACTCCCCCCGTCCTGAAGGCGCCGCCGGCTCCTTCCTCCGCTCCGGCCCCCGCTGACCCTCCCGCACCCGCCGATCCGCGGACGGAGGTGCTGCCGGTGCACGCACCGCCGCCCGTGCCGGCGCCGCCGCCGGTGGGGCCGCCGTCACCGTACGGGCCGTCACCGTACGAGGCGCAGCGGCCGGCCGCGTTCGCCGCTGCCCCCGGGGGGCAGCAGAGCCAGAACCCCGACCCCTTCGCGGTGCCGGCGACGCCCTCGTACGCGGCGTCCTCCGCGTACCCCGCGTCCGGTGCGCCGCAGACCGAGCACGGGCACGGTTCGGGGGGCGCCGGGGGCCCGGTGTGGGGCGCGCCCGTGCCCGTACCGCCGAACGGTGGCGGCAGGCGCCGCGGCCTCGGCGGCCTGGTCGCCGCGGTCCTGGTGGCCGCGCTGGTCGCAGGGGGCGTCGGCGGCGGCATCGGCTACTGGGCCGCCGAGCACAACGACAACTCCTCCGGCTCGACCACCGTCTCCGCGTCCAACAACCCCAAGGCGCTCAACCGCGCCCCCACCTCCGTGGCCGGCATCGCCAGCAAGGCGCTGCCCAGCGTCGTCACGATCAAGGCCAACGGGAGCCAGGAGAGCGGCACCGGCACCGGCTTCGTCTACGACCGGCAGGGCCACATCCTCACCAACAACCACGTGGTCTCCCCGGCCGCGGACGGCGGCAAGCTCACCGTCACCTTCTCCAACGGCAACACATACGACGCCGAGGTCATCGGCCGCGCCCAGGGCTACGACGTCGCGGTCATCAAACTGAAGAAGGCCGCCGGCGTGAAGCTCACCCCGCTGCCGCTCGGCAACTCCGACGACGCCCAGGTCGGGGACGCAACCATCGCCATCGGCGCCCCGTTCGGCCTCTCCGGCACCGTCACCACCGGCATCGTCAGCGCCGTCCACCGCCCCGTCGCCTCCAGCGACGGCCAGGGCTCGAGCGCCTCCTACATGAGCGCGATCCAGACGGACGCCTCCATCAACCCGGGCAACTCCGGCGGGCCCCTCCTCAACGCCAACGGCGCCGTCATCGGCATCAACTCCGCCATCCAGCCCGCCGGCAACAGCGAGCCCGGCAGCCAGGGCGGCAGCGTCGGCCTCGGCTTCGCCATCCCCATCAACCAGGCCCAACGCGTCGCCGACCAGCTCATCAAGACCGGCCAGCCGGTCTACCCGCTGATCGGCGTCAGCCTCGACACCCAGTACGACGGCGACGGCGCCCGCATCTCCACCGAGTCCGGCTCCATCACCGCCGGCGGCCCCGGCGAGAAGGCCGGCCTCCACCCGGGCGACGTCATCACCCGCTTCGACGACACCCTCATCGACAGCGGCCAGACCCTCATCGGCGAGATCTGGCAGCACCAGCCCGGCGACAAGGCCACCATCACCTACACCCGCGACGGCTCCTCCCACGCCACCACCGTCACCCTCGGCAGCCGCACCGGCGACTCCACCAACTAAGCTGTCTCCCGCGACGCCCCACCCCGCCGCCCCTCACCGGGCCCCCGGCACCCGGAGCGCCGCGCAAGGAGGCTTGCCCGAGCGGCCGAAGGGAACGGTCTTGAAAACCGTCGTGGCAGCGATGTCACCGTGGGTTCAAATCCCACAGCCTCCGCACAGGTAGAAAACGCGCTGGTCAGATGGGGTGTCTCTCACTGAGAGACACCCCATCTGACCTCAGGCTGTCTCACCCTGTCTCGCCCGTATCCCATCCCAGCACCGGAACGGGAAGGTGGAAACCAACGGGTTCGCGGAATCTGAACGCTGGTGTGTGCCGAACCTGCGGGTGGCGGTGGCTCCGCGAGGGGAAAGCGCTTGGGTTCAGCCCGATGGTGAGACCTGAGTGCCTGTTCTTCGAAGCTCTGGCAGGTCTAAGCTCGGCGGATGACTTTGGAATGGGAACAGGTAATTGTTCACTCGGTAGATCCGGTGGCCTTGGGGCAGTGGTGGGCCGAGGCTCTTGGTTGGGTTGTGGTCCACTCCTCTGATGAGGAGTTCGAGATCCGCCCGGAGCCGGATCGCCTGCCGGGGTTGGATTTCGTCCGGCTTGATGAGAGCAAGAAGGCCAAGAGCCGACTGCATCTCGACTTCAGGCCTGATGACCAGGACGCCGAGGTGGCTCGTCTTGTGGCTCACGGCGCACAACGTGTTGATATTGGCCAGGGTGATCAATCGTGGGTTGTATTGGCAGATCCCGAAGGTAACGAGTTCTGTGTCCTTGGCCAGCGGCGTCAGTAAGGCTCACGCCCGGGTGGGGTCGATGATAAAGCATTCGGGGCGGGCGGCGCGGACGTAGTGGATCGCGGGTGCGCGAGGTGATGCCGAACAAGCGCATCACAGTCGGACCGGGTCCGCGGTCTCTCGTGCCCCGTCGAGGAATCGGTCCTGTCGAAGCCGTGTGAGGTTGATTCCGATCCGGTCGCGGAGCGCTTGGAAGTTGGAGATGCCGACGGCGGGATGGTCGACGTGCATAACGGTGACGGGGCTGACGATCAGATAGGGATTGGCGCTCAGCGGCCAGCGGTGATGGCGCTCGATCAGAGTCCTCGACCAACTGCAGGGCGTACTCGACGGGGGCTGTGAGGTGCACGTTCTGGGCTGCGTCGCGCACCGGGTGGTAGCGGACCGGCATGCCGCATCTGACCGGCCCGTTGTTCGGCCCGTCACCGCAGGGCCGCTGCCAGCGCGACGTGAGCCCCACAAGACATCAACTGCCGGCTCGTAAGGGGATCATCACCAGGGGGCCTCCGCGCCGACCCGGAATCGCGTCCGGGTCGGACGAGGTGGTGGCGGCGTCCCCTAGGTATCGAGCTCGTCGCGCCCGTGCGCCGGTCCGATCGGTGATCGACGTGCAGATGCTCCTGCGGGTCGATGCGGTCCGACGTTACGGGTCAGCGCCGAAGGTCTCGCTGTCCATGCTCGCGGCTCAGCGCGAGGTCGACGCCCAGGGGCCGACGCCGCCGATGCGCTCGACGGAGTAGCGCACGATGTAGCCGGGACCCTTCGGCGCCGGGAACTCGGCGTCGGGGGACACGTAGACCTTCGTCAACCGGTTGAGCAGATTCCATGCGTCGTCGCTCGGCTGAACGGTGGCCCGCGCCCGCAGCACGGCGTACTCGTTCAAGAAGACGCCAGGCGTCCGCGGTGCGTCGAAGGACAATACGACCCGTGGGTCGCGCTCGATGTTGCGCAGCTTCGCGTACCACCCCATATGACCAGTGACGAGATCACCGCCGTCCAGCCCGATCCACACGACGGTCACCTGCGGGCTCCCGTCGGCGTTGATGGTGGTCAGGTGCGCCATGGGACCGGACGTGATCAGGTCTCGCAGTTCACGCGGCAGACCGCTCATAGCTGATCCTTTCTGTCACGGGCTCATCGTATCCATCGTCCGGGCAGACGTGATCACGTACCTGAGACGGCACGGGACGCGAGTGCTGCCGTGCGCGTCGTCAGCGCGACGGTGCATATCGTCGGCGATGGAACCCGCGCGGGCACCTCGTTCACGCGTGAGCGGCAGCCGGGTGCATCGCACGCACGGCTGTCCGTCTCCTCTCCTGTCCCGTCTGCAGGAGGCCCGCACGTCGGTGGTGCGGGTGTGGTTCCAGGCGCCGGGGAGCGCGCCGCTGCAGGAACGATCCGGACGCAGGGGCCGCGTCCGCTCGGCTTGCCCGGGCCCGGGCCTAGTGATGCCCCTTCGGCCTACCCGCGGGCGCGCGGCACCTGCCGCGCCGCGCGGGGCGGAACGCGGTCGGCGCGCGCCCCCGCCGTACGCCCCCGCCGCACCCTGGATGATTCGGTGCCGCAGCCGAACGGCGCCGCGCAACGCCTCCTCTGGGGTCGGCGAGGAGGCGTACGGACGCCACCACCCAATGGCACCCGGAGCGGTCGCGACGCGGCCAGTACACCCTGAACCCGGCCCGGCGCTCGGCGTCGTGCCCGAGCCGCCGGACCGCGGGCTCGCGACATACGGGGAGTCAGCCGAGGCAGAGCACGAGGAGACAGAGCTCCGGCGGGGGCGGGGTGGAGGTCGGGGAAGTGGAGGGCTGCTGGGGGGTGGTCGAGGGCTGGGCTTCAGGCGCCGGCGTGGGGTTGGTCGCGGGCTGGGGAGCGGCCTGCTGGGGCTGTGTAACGGAAGTGACCGTGGTGGTCTGGGGCGACTGGATGCCCGTCTGGATGACCGGGCCGGCGGCGCGGACCACGGGTGAGGACGGTGCCTTGGCGACCGCCGCAGCAGGGGCGGCGGCGTGGGTGACGGCCTGAGCGGGGTGCGCCGCGGCGGTGCGGTGCGGCGTGACCGTGGTGCTGTGGTGCGGAGCGGTGTCCGTACGGGAATGCGCCGGGGCTTGCGCGTCGGGCTGGGCGACGGCGGCGTTGTCCGTGTGGAGCGAACTCGGGAGCAACGGGTCGTCCAGCGGGGCCGTCGCCGAGTTGACCTTCGAGGAGTGCGAGGGCATGGCCGCTACGGTCAGGCCGCCGCCGAAAAGGGCGACGGCGGTGGCGGCCGCCGCACGGCGACGGTTCTTCCGCCAGCGCTCCATCTGCCGGCGCCGGCCGGCCCGGCCGCTGTGCAGGGTGGGCGCGATGTCCTCGGAGTCGAGCACCGAGGCGGCGCCGGAGGCGGCCACCAGCGGAACGATTTCCCGGTTGTCCGAGTGGTCCCGCTGGACGAGTTCACCGCTGGGGCCGGTACCGTCCACCGGTCCGCCGGCGGGGCGGCCGATGCCGCTGACCGGTTCGAGGTCCAGGTAGCCGGTACTCCCACCGGGCGCTGCGAAGTCCGAGTGGTGGTGGTCCGCCCTGTCCCACGGTGCCCGCTCGGCGGAGCGGCTTGCCTCGTCCAGCGCGGCGAATTCGGCGAGGGGATCCACGTCGTCCCACGGATGGGGCTCCGTGCGGTGGTGGCCCATCCCGTCCAGCGACGGGAAATCGAAGGAGTGGTCCGCCGAATCCCACGGCGCGTACGGGTCGGGCGACGCGGTGTGCTCCGGGCGGTGGGGGTCCCAGGCCATGGTGCTGATGCCCGCGGTGCCGCCGCTCTCGTGGCGGGTGGCGGGCGGGGCTATGTCGGGGGCATAGGCGCCGCACCCGGGACATACCAGGGCCCCGTTGAGGGTCCGGCGGCAGGAGAAGCAGTAGTCCATTCGCGGTCTTTCTGTGTTGGCTGCGCGGCCTGGGGGGCTGGTGGCATGCTCACGTTCGCCCGCGACCGGGCAGCCTGAAACGCTAACAGGGCCGCTCGGAGACCATGCGTGGTACTTGTGAGGTTCTTGAAAAGATCGGCGGTCGACCAGGGTGACGGTTGGGGCCGGTGTTACGGGTGGGGGTGCCGATCGCGGGTCCCGGTGAGGCCTGTACGGAGGGGCCGCCGCGCCCGTACGAGCCGTGCCGACGGCCGGCGGGCGCGGGGCCGGCCGGAGGGCTGACGCCCGAGCTTCCGGAGTGGGCGGCCGAGGAACGAGGCTGCCTGCGGAGGGAGTGAGCAGGAAGACCGACCACACCCGCCGGAGGGCTGACGCCCGAGCTTCCGGAGTGGGCGGCCGAGGAACGAGGCTGCCTGCGGAGGGAGTGAGCAGGAAGACCGACCACACCCGCGGTGCCGCACGGGGTGGGCCGACCGTCATCGTACGACCGCCGTACCGGCACCGGTGCCGATACGTGACCAGGCGTGAGCCCTGCGTGAACGGCACGTCGGCCGCACCGAGGGGGTAGCGGAGCGGCGCCGGGATACGCCGCACCCGTCGGCCTCGTAAGGCTATCGTCGAATGATCGATGCGGATCCGGCCGCGCGCGCCCTGCGACGCGCCCGGTCGTCCACGTACTGACGTACTGACGTACTGAGCTGGAGGAAGTCGCATGCGGTATCGCCCGTTGGGACGCGGTGGCCTTTCCGTGTCGGAGATCGGTTACGGAGCCTGGGGCATCGGTGAGGCCGGCTGGGTCGGCGCGAGCGAGGAGGAGTCGCTGCGGGCGCTGCACCGCGCGCTGGACCTCGGGGTGAACTTCATCGACACCGCGCGCGGGTACGGGGAAAGCGAGCGGATCGTCGGCCGGGTGGTACGCGAGCGTGCCGGCGACGAGGTGCTGGTGGCCACCAAGGTGCCGCCGCTGAACGGGATCTGGCCCGCCCCGGACGGCCTGGACCCGGCCGAGACCTTCCCCGGCACGCACATCAAGGAGAGCGTCGAGACCAGCCTGCGGGCCGCCGGACTCGACCACTTCGACGTACTGCAGTTCCATGTGTGGAGCGACGAGTGGGTCGGCCGCGGCGACTGGCTGGAAACCATCGCCGACCTGAAGGGGGAGGGCAAGATCCGCTTCTTCGGCGTCTCCATCAACGACCACCAGCCGGAGAACGCCCTGGCCCTGGTTCGCAGCGGCGCCGTCGACACGGTGCAGGTCATCTACAACATGTTCGACCAGTCCCCGGCGGACGCGCTCTTCCCCGCCTGCGAGGAGCACGGGGTCGGTGTCATCGTCCGGGTGCCCCTGGACGAGGGCGGCCTCACCGGCAACGTCACCGCCGGCACGGCCTTCCCCGAAGGCGACTTCCGCAACCACTACTTCAAGGGCGACCGACCCGCCGAGGTCGAACGCCACGTCACCGCGCTCACCGCCGAACTCGGCATCCCCCGCGAGGAACTCGCCGCCACGGCACTGCGCTTCGTTCTGAGCTCCCCGGCCGTCTCCACCGTGATCCCGGGCATGCGCAGTGTCCGCAACGCCGAGCGCAACGCGGCAGTCAGCGACGGCGAGCTGCTGAGCGCGGAGCAGCTCGCGCTGGCGGCCAAGCACAGGTGGGAGCGCAACTTCTACGCGTAGCGGTACGCGGTCACGTAGGGGCGGGTTCGCCTTCACCGCGTACGAGCCGACGGCGGCGACGTCCTGGCGGCTCGCGCGGTGCGGGGCCCCTGCCAGGGCGCCCCGCACCGCGGCGGCGAACGTGCGGTAGGACCGGTCCGCCGCTGTTGTGCCCCCGCGCGTCCGTGGACCTCGTGCTCGGAACCGCGCCGCCCTGGCGGCGCGGTTGCCGGGTCCGGCACGAGTTGAGCGGGTGCGGCCGGCTCGGGGGAGGATGACCGTGGTGGCGGAGGCGTTGCGAGAGAAAAGGCCGGGGGGACCTGACATGTGACGTGACGGGCGACGTGACGGGTGCCGTCGCGGACGACCCTGTTCGGCGGGGGACGGGGTCGGCGACGCAGCGACGCAACGGGAGACGGGGCGCGCGAATGGCGGCATGTCCGGCCCGCCAAGTGACGGGAGCGGCAGGAGAGAGGTGCGTATGACGTGGTGACAGGTAGCGCGGGGAGCGGGAAGACCCTGCTGGTGGTGGGTTCGGCCAACGCCGATCTGGTGGTACGGGTACCCCGGCACCCGGCGCCCGGTGAGACCGTGCTGGGCGCCGCGGACCTGGCCGTGCACCCGGGGGGCAAGGGCGCCAATCAGGCCGTGGCGGCGGGTCGGTTGGGGGCGGCGGTCACCTTCTGCGGGCGGGTCGGCCGGGACGGGTACGGCGAGCTGTTGACGGCGGAGCTGCGCTCGGCGGGCGTGAACACGGCGGGATTGCGGGTGACGGACGAGGCACCTACCGGGGTCGCCCTGATCACCGTGGCGGAGGACGGTGAGAACACCATCGTGGTGGCTGCCGGCGCCAACCGGACGCTGACCGCAGCCGAGGTCGAGGCGGCCTTCACCGCGGACGTACGCGTGGTGTCCGCGCAGTGCGAGGTCCCGGTCGAGGCGGTACGCGCCGCCGCCCGGCGCGCGCCCCGCCTCGTACTCAATCCGTCGCCGCCCGAGGCGCTGGTGGAGTCTCCGTACGCGGCGGAAGTCCTCGCGTACGCCGATCCCTTGGTGGTCAACGAACACGAGATGCGAGTCCTGCTCGCCGGTCGGGGCGGCGGGCAGACCGAGGAAGGCGGGCAACCCGAGGAGGAGGGTGCGGGAAGGTCCGTGAGAGGACCCGAGGCCCGGCCCGAACCTGACGGGAGGACTGAGGTGGACGCCGACGCGGACCCCGCAGGGAAACCTCGCAGTGAACCCTCCGGAAAGCCCGTCCCGGAGGAGCTGCTGCGGCTCGGCGTGCGGTCGGCCGTGGTGACGCTCGGGGCGGCGGGGGCGGTCGTGGTGGAGTCCGGCGGCCGCACGACCGGTATTCCGGCAGTGCGGGTCGAGGTGGTGGACACCACGGGGGCGGGCGACGCGTTCACCGGGGCGCTGGCCTGGCGATTGGCGGAAGGGGACGACGTGGTGACGGCGGCTCGGTGGGCGGTGCGGGCCGGGGCCGCCGCGGTGACAGAGAGGGGAGCGCATCTTTCGTCCACAGTCTGTGGAAAACTCCGGGCCGAGGCGCCGTAGTCACCCTGACGCCTCCCGAACAGGGGTGCCAGGCCTCGGAAGCGTCCCCGGCAGGGGCAACGGGCAGCGGGCGGCGGCGTGCCTGCGCGGGGTGGCATCATCCCCATCGCTGACTCAGGCACTTGTGGAGCCGGCACGGGCAACTGCCTGACGTGGTCCGGTACGCGCGCCGGGGCGTACCGGCCGACCCGACCGGGGAACGCGTACCGCCCGCCACCGCGTGGACCCCGCACGCGCGGATCCACCGGTACACGGGCAGCGTCACCGAGTCCCGCGGCGGCGAGAAGCTCACCATCGGCTGCGACCCGGTGGACGCACCGGTCGCGGTGGCGCGGTAACCGGTGGCGCGGTAACCGGTGGCGGGGTAACCGGTCGCGCGGTAGCCGGTGGTGCGGTGAACGGCGGTCCGGTGGCCGGTAGCCGCCAGCGGTCGCGCGGTAACTGGTAATCGGAGCCGGTCGCGGGGTAATCGGTAGCCGGTAGCCGGTCGTGCGGTAACCCGTGATCCGGCAACCGGTGGCGCGGCAACCGGTGATCCGGCAACCCGTGATCCGGCAACCGGTGGTGCCATACCAGCGCGGCACCCCGAGACCCCCGGGAACATCAGGCACATCCCCTCCGGGACGCGGCCACCGCGGCTCAGCCCTCGGGTGGTGGGAGAGCCCCCGTCCTACGACCTGAGAGTGATCCCGTTTCGGCACTTGCGGCCGATCCGCGAGACGCCCCCGCGCTTCTAGCGTTGAGCCATGACCACGCCCGTGTGCACCAGCGCCGACATGACGCAGTTCACAGCCTATGTCCGTGCCAAGGGCCCGACGCTGCTGCGCACCGCGCGCTCCCTCACCCCCAACCCCGCCGACGCCGAAGACCTGCTGCAGACCGCGCTCACCAAGACCTACCTGGCCTGGGACCGGATCGACGACTACCGGGCCGTCGACGGCTATGTGCGCCGCACCCTGGTCAACACCCGGACCTCGCAGTGGCGCAAGCGCCGGGTGGACGAGTTCGCCACCGACGAGTTGCCCGAGCCGGCCGGCGCCGGGCCCGACCTCACCGAACAGCAGGCCCAGCGCGACGCGCTGCTGCGGGCGATAGGCCGGCTGCCCCCGAGGCAGCGCGCGATGGTCGTCCTGCGCTACTACGAGGACATGAGCGAGGTGGAGACCGCCGAGACGCTCGGAGTCTCGGTCGGTACGGTGAAGAGCGCCGTCTCCCGCGCCCTCGGCAAGCTCCGTGACGATCCCGAACTGGGGCTGTGCGTGGCGTGACGGCACCGTGACCGCACCGTGATCACGCCGCGACCAGGCCGCGCCGCCGGCCCGCGAGGCAGAACGATCCCGTACGGAGTAGTGACGTACCGCCCGGTACGCCACCACAATCGCGGGAACCGACCCTCGAACCCCCGCCGGAGGCCCGTGTGCTCAGCACGATGCAGGATGTCCCGCTGACCGTCACCCGCATCATGGCCCACGGAATGCGGGTGCACGGGAAATCCACGGTCACCACCTGGACCGGGGAGGGTGAGCCGCAGCGCCGTACCTTCCGCGAGGCGGGCGTCCGTGCGGTCCGGCTCGCCCACGCGCTGCGGGACGACCTGGGCGTCGGCCGCGGCGACCCGATCGGGACCCTCATGTGGAACAACTGCGAGCACCTGGAGGCGTACCTCGCCATCCCCTCCATGGGGGCGGTGCTGCACACCCTCAACCTGCGGCTGCCCGCCGACCAGCTCACCTGGATCGTCAACCACGCCGCCGACCGGGTGATCCTCGTCAACGGCTCGCTGCTGCCGCTGCTCGCCCCGCTGCTCCCGCGGCTCGAACCGGTCAAGCACCTGGTGGTCGTCGGCCCCGGCGACCTCGCCCTGCTCGACGGCTGCCGTCCCGCGGTGCACGAGTACGAGGCGCTGCTCGACGGGCGGCCCGACACGTACGACTGGCCTGAGCTGGACGAACGCGAGGCCGCCGCGATGTGCTACACCTCCGGCACCACCGGCGACCCCAAGGGCGTCGTCTTCTCGCACCGTTCGGTCTACCTGCACTCCCTCCAGGTCAACTCCGCCGAGTCGATGGGCCTGACCAGCCACGACACCTCGCTGCCGGTCGTGCCGATGTTCCACGTCAACGCCTGGGGCCTGCCGCACGCGGCGTTCATGACCGGCGTCAACCTGCTGATGCCGGACCGTTTCCTCCAGCCCGGCCCGATCGCCGAGATGATCGAGAGCGAACGGCCCACCCACGCCGCCGCGGTGCCCACGATCTGGCAGGGGCTGCTGGCCGAACTGGCCGCCAGGCCCCGGGACGTCAGTTCGCTGAAGCAGGTCACCATCGGGGGCTCGGCCTGCCCGCCCGCGCTGATGAAGGCGTTCGACGAGCAGTTGGGCGTCCGGCTGTGCCAGGCGTGGGGCATGACGGAGATGTCCCCGCTCGGCACGGTCGCGCAGCCGCCCGCAGGGGTGACCCCGCAGGAGGAGTGGGCGTACCGGATCACGCAGGGGCGCTTCCCCGCGTCCGTCGAGGCGCGGCTGATCGGCCCGGACGGCTCGGAGATGCCGTGGGACGGCGTGTCCGTCGGCGAGCTGGAGGTACGCGGCCCCTGGATCGCGGCCTCCTACTACGGCGGCGTGGGCGCCGAACCCCTGCGCCCGGAGGACAGGTTCAGCCCCGACGGCTGGCTGCGTACCGGAGACGTGGGCGCCGTCTCGGAGGACGGCTTCCTCACTCTCACCGACCGCGCCAAGGACGTCATCAAGTCGGGCGGCGAGTGGATCTCCTCCGTCGACCTGGAGAACCACCTGATGGCCCACCCGGACGTCGCCGAGGCGGCGGTGGTCGCGGTCCCGGACGACCGCTGGGGCGAGCGCCCGCTGGCCACCGTCGTCCTCAAGTCGGGCGCGACCGCGGACTACGCGGCCCTGCGGGAATTCCTTGAGGAGCGCGTCGCCCGGTGGCAGGTACCGGAACGGTGGGCGGTCGTCGCGGCGGTGCCGAAGACGAGCGTGGGCAAGTTCGACAAGAAGGTGATCCGCACGTCGTACGCGGCGGGGGAGCTGGACGTGCGGCGCCTGTGACACGCTCCGGGGAGCTGGACGTGCGCGGCCTGTGACACGCTCCGGCAGGCCGGGCCCGCACCGGGCCCGGCCTCAGCTTCCGATCTTGCCCAGCAGGTCCACGATCCGCGCCTGCACATCCGTACTCGTCGACCGCTCGGCCAGGAAGAGCACCGTCTCCCCCGAGGCGAGGCGCGGCAGTTCGGCGGGGTCGATGTCGGCGGAGGTGTAGACGACCAGCGGAGTGGTGTTGAGGCGGGCGTGGCCGCGGAGCCAGTCCACGATGCCCTGCCGGCGGCGCCGGATCAGCATCAGGTCCATGACCACCAGGTTCGGGTGGATCTGCGCCGCCTTCGTCGTCGCGTCGGCCTCGGAGCCGGCGTGCGTGACCTGCATGCCGCGCCGCTCCAGGGTCGCCGCGAAGGCCTGCGCGATCGGCTCGTGGCCCTCCACCAGCAGCACCCGCGGCGGGTGCTGCTCGCTGTCGCGCGGCGCCAGCGCCTTGAGCAGTACGGCGGGGTCGGCGCCGTACGCGGCCTCGCGGGTGGCCTGGCCGAGTCCGGCGGTGACCAGTACGGGAACGTCCGCGGCGGCCGCGGCCTGGCGGAGCGACTGCAACGCGGTCCGGGTGATCGGCCCGGTCAGCGGGTCCACGAAGAGCGCCGCGGGCGGCTCGGCGACCTGCGCGTCCACCTCCTCGCGGGAGCGGACGATCACCGGCCGGTAGCCGCGGTCGGTCAGCGCCTGCCGGGTGGAGACATCGGGTTCGGGCCACACCAGCAGCCGGCGCGGCTCGTCCAGCGGCTCGTCCGGGCGGTCGTCGGCCACGTCGGTGACGTCCACCGCGCCGTTCGGGCCGTCCAGCGGCTCCGGCCCCTCGGCCGCGCCCGCCGCCGGGGCTCCTATCGCGTACGACCGGCCGGGCGCCTGCGGCGCGGGTGCCGGTACGTCGGCCGCCGCCGGCACTACCGGGCGCGGCGGCGCGGCCTCGACCGCGCGCTCGACCTCGCCGGGCTCGGGCCGCGGTGACCGCTGGGGCAACTGCTGCTGCGGCGGCTGCGGTTCGGGCCTGCGGACCGGCAACTGGCCGGAGTCCGGGTCGGCCTGCGGGTGCTGGCGGGCCTGCGCCTCACCGCCGGGTCCGGCCGTGTCGGCCGCGCCCTGGCCCTGGTCCGCCAGGTGGGTCTGCGCCTGCGGCGGGTTCAGCCGGCGGCGCCGCCCGGAACCGCCCGCCGCGACCTGCGCGGGCAGTCCCTGCGGATTCTGTGCCTGTACGGCCTGCGTCTGGGTCTGCGGGCGCGGGTCGGCGGCGAACGGCACACCCTGACCGAGGGTCCGTACGCTGATCGCCCGGCCGTGGGTGCCCTGCGCGGCGTCCTGGCCCGGCGGGCGGCCGACGCCGGCCGCCGGGCTGTTCGCCGGACCGGCCTGCGGAAC
>NZ_DATDBG010000063.1:0-5315 GCF_036524955.1 Streptomyces sp. | reverse complement strand
GACAACCGGTTGCCGCCCCTCCGTTTTGTCCGGCTCTTCCCCGGGGTAAGACCCCGTACAGAACGGTCCGTGCCATCCCGCACCACCCTCGGAGGGATCACGATGCTGTGGGAAGCCGCCGCCTACACGGTCCTCGGGCTGCTCGCCGCCTACGCGGCCACCCGCCTCTTCCCGCTGCGCTTCCCACCGGGTCCCCTCCTGGTCGCCACCGGACCCGCCGGCGGGCTCACCGGCGGCCTGGTCACATACACCGTCCTGGGCGCCGGCCACCCGGTCGCGACCCTCCCGGCCGCCTTCATCACCGCGGCGGCCCTGCTCAGCGTGCTCGCCAAACCGGCCAAGCGGGGCCGTCACGCGAAGATCCGCTCAGCCACTTAGCGCCCGCCGCGGGCAGGCGCGCAGCGGTTACGGGGGAACCACATGGACGAGCCGACGGAAACGGAAGCGAAGGCGGAACCTGGAGCGACAAGCACATCGAAACCGGCGCCCGAACCGGAACCGGCGGCCGCGCCGCGATCAGCGGGGGTCGAACCGGCGCTGACGGTGGTGCGCGGTCCGCGCCCGCTCCGGCCGCGCGTCCTGCGGACACTCGCGCTCACCGCGACCGCGGCCCTGCTGGTCTCCGGGAGCGCGCGTCTGGTGATGACCGGGCACCTGCTGCTGCCCTTCGAGCGGGTGACCACCCTGCACGCCCGGCTGGCGTCCACCGCCGACTTCTTCCAGGATCCGCAGGTCGCCCGGATCCTCCTCAAGCACGGCGTCCGGGTGCACACCGTCAGCGCCGGCTCGCGCGAGGTGGCGACCGGGAACCTGGACGAGTACGACTTCGTCTTCCCCTCCGGCGGGGCCGCCGCCGACATGATCATCGACGACCGGCAGGCACGGCACCGGCACAGCAGCACCTTCCGGCCCTTCGACAGCCCGCTGGTGCTGGCAAGCTACCGCGAATACGCCGAGACCCTCCGGGACAACGGCGTCGCCACCGCCCAGAGCGCGCCCGACGGCGGCAAGCCGCTCTACTACTGGCTCGACATGGACAAGTTCCTCCGCCTGACCGAGCAGGGCCGCCGCTGGAACGACCTCGGCGTCGGCCGGCACGGGGTCACCAACGGCGATGTGGTGCTCGCCCAGACCTCCGACATCTGCCAGTCCAACTCGGCCGGCACCTACCTGGGGCTGGTCGCGTTCACCCGCAACGGCGACGACGTCCCCACCACCGCCGCGCAGGCCGAAGCGCTCGCCCGGCGCATCAAGCCGCTGCTGATCCGCCAGGGCAGCCCGGGCGCCGACCTGTTCCAGTACTACGCCTCCCACGACGGCCGCGCTCTCGCCCCGGTCGCCGTGGTCTACGAGCACCAGTACCTCGCCTACCAGACCCGGTACCGCGCCACCCACCCCACCGTGGACCACGAGCGCGTACTCCTCTACCCCAGGACCCAGATGCCGACCCAGCCCCAGTTCATCGCCCTCGCCCACCGCGCGGACGCCCTCGGCCGCCTCCTGGTCACCGACCCGGGCCTGCGCCGCCGCGCCACCGCTCTCGGCTACCGCGTCCTCGGACCCGCCACCACGGACGACCTGGCCGCCGACGGCTCCACCGAGCTGACCACCTACCTGCGCCGCCACGGCGTGCCGGCCCCCGACCCAACCGGCGGCTACGAGACCACGGCGCGGATGCCCGACCTGCCGCTGCTGGAGCGGATGATCGCCACCGTCAAGGAGTGCCCGGCGACCGGGGTGAACTGAGACCTGGGCCGGGTGAGAACGACCGGAGGGGGTGCGACCCGTGCCCGTGTTCAACGATCCGCTGTGGTGGGACATCTGGCGGCCGTGGATGCTCCTGTGGTTGCTGACCGCCGCGAGCGCGGTCGCGCTGGTCGCCCAGGTGGCCGGTGCCCGGCGGCACGCCCGGCACCCCTACGGGGACCTGGTGACCAACCGGACCTGCCTGTACCTCGACAACCGCACGATCATGGACCAGTACCAGATGAACCGGTACGCCGTGGCACTGCGCAAGGAGGTCGAGCAGCGCACCCGAACCACCGGCGCCGCCCACCTCGGCGCCCGGAACCTGCCGTTCATCAGCCCCGACGCCAGCCTCGGGTCCGACCGCCAGGTCGTCACCAAGTACATCGAGCAGGCGGAGGCCGTCTCGGTGATCGGCGTCATCGTCGACGGCCTGGAGCGCGGCGACGCCATCGTCCACGCCGACCTGATCCAGGGGACCGTCCGCCGCAACGCCGCGTTGGCCAGGATCCACCTGCCCGGCACCCCGCCCGGCCGCGTCCGGCTCAGCTCCACCGAAACGCTCTTCGTCCTCCTCACCGGCGACTTCGAACGCGACGAAACCGCCTCCTGCGCCACCCGCACCGTCTTCGTCTCCCCCTACGGCGCCCCCGCCTCCCCCGCCCAGGTCCGCCTGTCCTGCCACCCCGCCGAGCTCCGCACCGACATCGACTCGGGCCGCTTCCCCGCCCTCTGCCTCGGCAAAGTCCGCAACTGGCAACCGGCCGAGGGCGTCCTGGACGTACGACCGCTGGCCATCTTCAGTTAGTGCCGCGTCCGAGCCCCTGGGGGCAGCTCCCGGCGTCGGCTGGGGGAGAGCGAGACCGCCGAAGCCCTGCCGGGTGAGCGGAGCGGGCAGCCGGACAAGGGCCACAAGGACTACGCGGCCAGGCCCAGCGCGGCCATCCGCTTGGTGTGCGCCTCGGTGATCCGCGAGAACATCCGCCCCACCTCGGCCAGGTCGAACCCGTCCGCCACCCCGCCCACCAGCATCGTGGAGAGCGCGTCGCGGTCCGCGACCACGCGCTGGGCCTGGGACAGCGCCTCGCCCATCAGCCGGCGCGCCCACAGGGCGAGGCGACCGCCGACCCGGGGCTCCGCCTCGATCGCGGCCCGCACCTTTTCCACCGCGAAGCTCGCGTGACCGGTGTCGTCCAGCACCGCGAGGACCAGGGTGCGGGTGTCGGAGTCCAGCCGGGCGGCCACCTCGCGGTAGAAGTCCGAGGCGATCGAGTCGCCGACGTACGCCTTGACCAGGCCCTCCAGCCAGTCCGAGGGAGCGGTCTGGCGGTGGAACTCGTCCAGCGCGGCGCCGAACGGGAGCATCGCCTTGTTCGGGGCCTCGCCGATCTCCGCGAGCCGGTTCCGCAGCCGTTCGAAATGGTGGAACTCGGCCGCGGCCATCGCCGCCAGCTCCGCCTTGTCCTCCAGCGTCGGCGCGAGCTTCGCGTCCTCCGCGAGCCGTTCGAACGCGGCCAGCTCACCGTACGCCAGCGCCCCGAGCAGATCGACCACGGCGGCCCGGTAGTGCGGGTCGGCGGACGCGGCGGCCCAGTCCTGAGCTGCGATCGCGGTGGCGGGGGCGGTGTCGGGCTTGGGGATTTCGTCGGGCGTCTCCATGCTGCGCACAATAGCCAAGTCACGGCCCCCCGGAAGACCTCCGGACGATCTCCGCGCGGCCCGCGTCAGCGGGGCCCCTGCCCCCGTGAAGTACCGAACGAAACATTTGATCGGGTGCAATTACCTGTTTCCGGGGTAGAGTGATATTGGCACCCGTCGTCAATCGGCTCGTTTCCGATCGTGCGGCGGGCGACGTGTGCAGTACCTGGATGCCCGGTCGGTGGCCCGATCGGCTCCGAACCGACCGCCTTCCCGCCATCGGGAGGGGCCCACTCGCGGTACGTGCGAGGGCGAGGGCAGCGGTCCCGCGCTCCACAGCCCTCACGGCTGTACGACACCTCTGCGCGGTCAGTGACCTGGCGCCGGTCCCCGGCGTCCCGGCTGCTCGACCCCCCTTGCCGCTCAGTGCCGCGTCTCACAGAAGAGGCAACATCCTGACCACCACGACTTTCCGCAGCCTCGGCATCCTCGCCGAGACCGCCGAGGCCCTCGAGGCCGTCGGCATCACCACTCCCTTTCCGATCCAGGAGATGACGCTTCCGGTCGCCCTCGCGGGCAACGACGTCATCGGGCAGGCCAAGACCGGCACCGGCAAGACCCTCGGTTTCGGACTGCCGCTGCTGGAGCGGGTCACCGTCTCCGCCGATGTCGAGGCCGGCCGGGCGGCCCCCGAGCAGCTCACCGACAGCCCCCAGGCACTGGTCGTCGTCCCCACGCGCGAGCTGTGCCAGCAGGTCACCAACGACCTGCTCACCGCGGGCAAGGTGCGTAACGTCCGAGTCCTCGCCATCTACGGCGGCCGGGCCTACGAGCCCCAGGTCGAGGCGTTGAAGAAGGGCGTCGACGTGGTCGTCGGCACCCCGGGCCGCCTGCTCGACCTGGCCGGCCAGAAGAAGCTCGACCTCAGGCACGTCCGCGCGCTGGTGCTGGACGAGGCCGACGAGATGCTCGACCTGGGCTTTCTGCCCGACGTCGAGAAGATCATGGGCATGCTGCCGGCCAAGCGGCAGACGATGCTCTTCTCGGCCACGATGCCGGGCGCGGTGATCGGCCTCGCCCGGCGTTACATGTCGCAGCCCACCCACATCCGCGCCACCGCGCCGGACGACGAGGGCGCGACCGTCGCCAACATCACGCAGCACGTCTTCCGCGCCCACTCGCTGGACAAGCCCGAGCTGGTCTCCCGGGTCCTGCAGGCCGACGGCCGCGGCCTGGTGATGATCTTCTGCCGTACGAAGCGGACCGCCGCCGACGTCGCCGAGCAGCTGGAGAAGCGCGGGTTCGCCTCCGGCGCGGTCCACGGCGACCTCGGGCAGGGCGCCCGCGAGCAGGCGCTGCGCGCGTTCCGCAACGGCAAGGTCGACGTGCTGGTCTGCACCGACGTCGCGGCCCGCGGCATCGACGTGGAGGGCGTCACCCACGTCATCAACTACCAGACGCCCGAGGACGAGAAGACCTACCTGCACCGGATCGGCCGCACCGGCCGGGCCGGCGCCTCCGGTACGGCGATCACGCTCGTCGACTGGGACGACATCCCGCGCTGGCAGCTCATCAACAAGGCGCTGGACCTGCCGTTCAACGACCCGGAGGAGACGTACTCCACCTCCGCGCACCTCTTCGAGGTGCTGGGCATTCCCCAGGGCACCAAGGGCATACTGCCGCGTGCCGAGCGGACCCGGGCCGGACTGGACGCGGAGGAGGTGGAGGACCTGGGCGAGACCGGTGGCCGCGGCCCCCGCGGCCGGCGCGGCCAGCCCGCGACCACCCGCCCCGCCGCCACGGAGGAGCGCCCGGCCCGCACCCGCACCCCGCGCCAGCGCCGCCGCACCCGCGGCGGCGAAACGGTGACCGCGGACGCCCCCGCCGAGTCGCCGGCGGGCGAGGCCGCGGTCGCCGTCTCCTCCCCCGAG
>NZ_DATDBG010000062.1:0-2073 GCF_036524955.1 Streptomyces sp. | reverse complement strand
ACCGGATCCTCCAGACGCTCTACAACCTGGGTCCGGCCCCAGAGCCGAACCTCACCGTGTTCTGGAGTGACCGGCTGCCCGAGCCGTTCAAGCAGTTCTGCGCGCAGGTGTCCATCGACACCTCCGCGATCCAGTACGAGTCCGACGAGCTCATCCGTGGCAACTACGGCGACGACGCGGCCATCGCGTGCTGCGTGTCCGCGATGCGCGTGGGCAAGCAGATGCAGTTCTTCGGCGCCCGCGTCAACCTCGCGAAGACGCTGCTCTACGCGATCAACGGGGGGCGCGACGAGGTCAGTGGCGAGCAGGTGGCCCCGCCCACGCCGCCGGTGTCGGGCGACGTGCTCGACTACGACGACGTGCGGCACCGCTTCTCCACGCTGCTGAGCTGGCTGGCCGAGACCTACGTCGACGCGCTCAACTGCATCCACTACATGCACGACAAGTACGCGTACGAGCGGCTGGAGATGGCGCTGCACGACTACCCCGTGCACCGCTTCATGGCCTGCGGGATCGCGGGGCTGTCGGTCGTCGCGGACAGCCTGTCCGCCGTCAGGTACGGCCGGGTGAGGGTGATCAGGGACGCCACCGGGCTCGCCGTGAACTACGAGCCGCAGGGCGACTGGCCGGCGTACGGCAACAACGACGACCGCGCCGACGCTCTCGCGACCGGACTGGTCGAGTCGTTCATGGCCAAGATCACCCGGTACCCCGCGTACAGGAACGCCGAGTACACCCAGTCGGTGCTCACCATCACCTCCAACGTGGTGTACGGCAAGCACACCGGCAACACCCCCGACGGCCGCCCGGCCGGCGCGCCCTTCGCGCCGGGCGCCAACCCGATGAACGGCAGGGACCGGCACGGCATGGCAGCCGCCGCGCTGTCGGTCGCCAAGATCCCGTACGAGGCGGCGCGCGACGGCATCTCGCTGACGTCCACGATCACCCCCGAGGGCCTCGGCCACGACCCGACGGAACGCGCGGGGAACCTGGTGGGCCTGCTCGACGCCTACATGGCGGCCGGCGGCTTCCACCTGAACGTCAACGTCCTGGACCGCGCCACCCTCGAAG
Source organism: Streptomyces sp. (assembly GCF_036524955.1). Lineage (GTDB taxonomy): Bacteria > Actinomycetota > Actinomycetes > Streptomycetales > Streptomycetaceae > Actinacidiphila. Next base: position 1,002 of record NZ_DATDBG010000062.1, on the reverse strand, counting down.
ACGCCATGGAGCACCCGGAGAAACACCCGGACCTGACCATCCGCGTCTCCGGGTACGCCGTCAACTTCGTCCGGCTGACCCGCGAGCAGCAGCTCGACGTGATCAGCCGCACCTTCCACGGAACGCGGTGACGCCGTGACGGCACATGTTGCCAGGACCGGCCGGATCCACTCCTGGGATCTGTCCACCGGCGTGGACGGGCCCGGGACCCGGTTCGTGCTGTTCCTCAGCGGCTGCCCGCTGCGCTGCCAGTACTGCGCCAACCCTGACACCTGGTACATGCGCGACGGGCGGGCGACCACCGTGGACGAGGTGGTCGGGGAGATCGAACGGTACGCGGACTTCCTGACCGCGGCCGGCGGCGGAGTCACCCTCAGCGGCGGCGAACCGCTGCTCCAGCCCGCCTTCACCGGCGAGGTCCTGCACCGCTGCCGCCGGCTCGGCCTGCACACCGCACTGGACACCTCCGGGTACCTCGGCGTGCGGGCCTCCGACGAGATGCTCGCAGACACCAGCCTCGTCCTGCTGGACGTCAAGTCCTTCGACGCCCCGACCTACCGCGACCTCACCGGCGCCGCCCTGGCCCCCACCCTCGCCTTCGCCACCCGCCTGGACCGCCTGGGAGTCCCGGTTCGCATCCGCTATGTGCTCGTACCCGACCGGACCGACGACGAGGAGGCGGTCGAAGGCCTCGCCGCGTTCGCCGCCGGGCTGCGGAACGTCCAGCAGATCGACGTCCTGCCCTTCCACAAACTCGGCGCCGCCAAGTACGAGGCCCTCGGTATCCCTTTCCCCCTCCGCGACACCCCATCGCCGGAACCCGCGCTCACCGAACGGGTCCGCGGGCAGTTCCAGGCACACGGCCTGCGCGCCGTCTGAGGCGGCCGAGGACGTGCCGCGGCCATGGCAGCGACCGGTCTGACACGCGAAGGCGGATGGACGAGGTCGCTTCCCCCGGGACCGGGCGCCGGGAACGGTGGTCGTGACGATGAACCGCCCGTG
>NZ_DATDBG010000061.1:0-34710 GCF_036524955.1 Streptomyces sp. | reverse complement strand
CACCCGGCAGCGGGGCGCGGCGGCGGTCTACTACCCGGCGTGCGTCAACCGGCTCTTCGGACCGCCGCGGTCCGCGCAGCGCCCCGCCCCGCGGCGGCGGACCGCGTTGCGGCAGCCACCGACCGTGACCGCCCCCGCCTGGCTGCCGCAGGCTCTCGTCACCGTCTCCGCCCGCGCCGGAATGCCGGTGTGGATCCCACCCGACGTCACCGGCACCTGCTGCGCCGCCGTCTGGAACGCCAAGGGCTACGACGCGGGCAACGCCGTCATGGCCAACCGCATCGTGGAGCACGCCTGGGTGTGGACCGCCGCCGGCCGGCTCCCGCTGATCGTGGACGCCGCCTCCTGCACCCTGGGCCTGGCCCGTGGCGTGGTGCCCCATCTCACCGCCGCCAACCGCGAACTCCACGGCGAGCTGACCATCGTGGACTCCGTGGTCTGGGCGGCCGACCACCTGCTGTCCCGGCTGACCGTCACCGACCCAACCGCCTCCGCCCTCCTGCACCCCGTCTGCTCCCTGCGGCACCTCGGCGCCGCCGACGCGCTGGAGACCGTCGCCCGCGCCTGCGCCCGGTGCGTCGTGACCCCGGACGACGCGGAGTGCTGCGCCTTCGCCGGCGACCGCGGTCTGCTGCAGGAGGAACTGACGGCCGCGGCCACCCGCCGCGAAGCCGAGGAGGTCGCCGCCCGCGCCTACGACGCCTACCTGTGCGCCGACCGCATGTGCGAGCTGGGCATGGAACACGCGACGGGGGAGCGCTACGAGTCCGTCCTGATCGCCCTGGAACGCGCGACCCGCTAGGGCCGTACTTCGCAGGTCACCCGATCGTGAAGATCAGGTGGTCGTTGCTGATCGCTCGCCGATCGGAACCGTAGCGGTGATTACCGTCCCGGTCCGGCCTGGTCGAGATCGGACGCCGGGAGGCTGCCGCGGCGAACCTTTTCGGCGACCTGCGAAGTACGGGGCTGGGGCCTGTCCCACCGGCCACCGACGGCGCGAGGTCGCAGAGATCAGCCGGAAGACCACCTGCCACGCCATCCCGACCTTCGTCCGCGACGTGTGCGGCGGACCTGCCGGGCCGCGACCTCCCCCGGAGCTTCGCCTGGGGGCACCGCCGGGCGACCGCACCGCGGTGCCGAACCGCCGGCGTGCGGCCCTTTCTCGCGTGCGGCCGGCCCGCGGACGACTCTCCGCCGTGCCGGAGCCCCCTCCCGGCGTTGGCCGGGGCAGCACCGCACCGATGACGCGGGCGGACCGCCGCGGTCCGCCCTGACCGCCGCGGTCCGCCGGACAGGCCCTGGGCGAAGGGGCGAGGGGTGCCCTCGCGGGGACCTACGCGGGCACCTTCGCGGTCAGGACCCTACGCGGCCACCGCCGGGGCCTGCGGACCGGCCGTCAGCGCCGCCTGGATCGGCGCCACCAGGAGCAGGACCACGTCGTCGGAGAGCGAACCGCCCGCGTGGCTGAGGAGATCCGCGTAGACGCGCTCGACGGCCGCGTCGAGGTCGTGGCCGGAGCTCGCGATCAGGTGCCCGATGCGGTCGGCGAGCGGATAGAAGGTGCGGTCGTGGGGGCTGCGGGCCTCGATCACACCGTCCGTGCACAGCACGAGCACGTCGCCGGGGAGCAGCGGCACGCGCCACGGCGCGGGCCCGCCGGGAACCAGGTCGGCGAGGCCCAGCGGCACCCACGGCTCGGCCGGCGCCAGCGTCTCCACCGTGCCGTCCCGGGACACCCGCAGCGGCGCCACGTGCCCGTAGTGCAGCAGCTCCACGCTGTCCGGCTTGTCGAACTGCGCGAACAGCGCGGTGATGAAGTCGCCGGTCCGCACCTGCCGCCGCACGCTGGTGTCCACCCGCGCGGCCACCTTCTCCAAGCCGCCCTCGTCGAACGCGGCCTCCCGGAACGCGCCCAGCACCACCGCCGAGGTCTGCACGGCGGACAACCCTTTGCCGCGCACATCCCCGATCAGCGCCCGCACCCCGTGTGGGGTCTCCAGCACGGCGTACAGGTCGCCGCCGATCTGCGCGGCGTCCGCCGCGGACACGTATCGAACGGCGAGCCGCAGCCCGCCGACCCGGGGCGCCGGCGGGCGCATCAGCGCGTGCTGGGCCGCCTCGGCGACCGAGGAGATCGCGTTGAAGGCCTTGACGCCGGTCTCCCGGCGCCACGCGATGTAGACACTGAAGACGCAGACCACGGCGTAGGCGAAGGCCTGACCGAAGAGCACGTCCTGGTCGTTGACAGCCATCATCCCGTCGTACGGCGCCAGGGCCGTCTGCACCCCCGCGCCGAGCACGCTGACGAGCACGGTCCGCTGCCAGTTGACGGTGACCGCGGCGAGCGCGGGGGCGGCCACGATGCCCGGTGTGAGGAAGTGGTCCGGTCCGGACAGCAGATCCGCGGCGACCACGACCGCGATGGCGGCGAGCGGCAGCGACAGGCCCGTACGAGCCAGGTAGTCGCTCTCCAGCCGCTGCAGGAGCCTGAGCCAGACGTTCTTCACCTGGTGAACCTATCTCCCGGCTGCGGAAACGCCCACCGGACACCAGCGTTGCCACATTCCGCGGGCGGCGCAACCGCACGCCGGCGCGGGGGGAGGCACCGTGACCGGGTCCTTCGATACGGCACCATGGACCGCGGGCGGGGACCGGACGGCGGTCCGCCCGGGGCCGGGGCGCCGAGCGAGAGGCGGTCCGGGGCCCCGACCGGGGACGGCACCAGGGGGTACGGACACGTGGATGTGGCGAAGGCCCGGGCCGGGCTGCGGGCCGAGTGCGGTGACTGCTTCGGGCTGTGCTGCGTCGCCCTGGCCTTCACCCGGTCCGCCGACTTCGCCGAGGACAAGAAGGCCGGCGCCCCCTGCCGCCACCTCGGCGACGACCACGCCTGCGGCATCCACGACCGGCTGCGCGACCGCGGGTACCCCGGCTGCACGGTCTACGACTGCTTCGGCGCCGGGCAGAAGCTCTCCCAGGTCACCTTCGGCGGCCGGGACTGGCGCGGTGCGGACGACGGCGGCCGGGCGATGTTCGCGGCGCTGCCCGTGATGCGGCAGCTCCACGAACTGCTCTGGTACCTCACCGAGGCGCTGACCCTCCCGGCCGCCGCCGCGACGCACCGCGAGATCGAGCAGGCAGCGACCCGCGTCGAGTCCCTCACCCGCGGCACCCCCGCCGAACTGGCCGAAGCGGACCCGGCCGCCGAGCGGGCCGCCGCCGGCGAGCTGCTGCTGCGGGCCAGCGCGGCCGTACGGTCCCGACTCCCCGGGCGCCGGAGGAACCACCGCAACGCCGACCTGATCGGGGCCCGCCTGCGCGGGGCCGATCTGCGCGGCGCCGACCTCAGAGGCGCGTACCTGATCGGCGCCGACCTGCGGGAGGCGGATCTGCGCCTGGCCGACCTGCTCGGTGCCGACCTGCGGGACGCCGATCTGCGCGGCGCCGACCTCACCGGCGCCCTCTTCCTCACCCCCGCCCAGCTCAGCGCGGCCCGCGGCGACGCCCGTACGCGTGTCCCGGCGTCCCTGGCCCGCCCGGGCCACTGGCCGCGGCGGCCGTGAGCGGTGCCGCGGGCAGGGTCACGGGCAGGGTCACGGGCAGGGCCACGGGCAGGGTCACGGGCGGGGTCATGAGCGTGGTCATGAGCACCCCGCAGATCACGTATAGTTGTCCTGCGGGCGCCGCTAGCTCAGTTGGTTAGAGCAGCTGACTCTTAATCAGCGGGTCCGGGGTTCGAGTCCCTGGCGGCGCACAGCGAGAAGGCCCTCCGCGGGAAGCGGAGGGCCTTCGTCGTACGGTCCGCGTGTCCGCGTACCGGCACGCGCAGGCGGGTCAGATGCTCATCGACAGCAGGACCGGCGCCGCCCGCTCGTTGAGCGTGTCGACCGCCGGGCGCAGGCGGTGCGCGCGGGCGGACGGCATGGACAGGGCGAGGCAGGCCGCTCTTTTGCCTATCGTGACCGGGATCGCCGCGCAGACCGTGCCGACCGCGTACTCCTGGAGGTCAAGAGTGGGGACGCTGGCGGGCTGGCGTTCCAGCTTGGTGAGCAGGACGCGGTCGTTGACCTCGGTGCGGGAGGTGAAGCGGGCCGGGCGGTGGCGGGAGAGGTGCTCCATCCGGCCCTTGTGGTCGAGCTGCGCGAGCAGGCACTTGCCGACCGCGCTGGCGTGGGCGGCGGACCGGAAGTCCACCCACTCGTTGACCTTGGGCGCGTCGGGGCCGTCGGCGAAGTCGATGATCCGCACCTCGCCGTCGTCGTAACGGCTGAAGTAGACGGCGGCGCCGACCTCGTCCCGCAGCCCGGTCAAGATCGCCTTGAGCTTCTCGGCCAGTGCGACATCCCGGGCCGCGGCGCCGAGCAGCACCGTGGACTCACCGATCACATATCCGCCGCCGGGCAGGAATCCGAGATAGCGCTCGCGGCGCAGCATCGCCAGCACCTGTGTCAGATAGCCCAGGGGAACCCCGATCTCCCTGGCGAGCTGTTCGGCGGTGACGCCGTGCCGGTGCGCGTCGACGGATTCCAGCACGCGCAGTGCGTACTGGACCGCGTACACCGGCCCGATCCGGCGGTGATCTAGCGCCACGGTGGCCCCCTGCAAGGTGTGACCGTCTGCGTTCCGGCTGTCGCCGCTGGTGGTGAACCGTACCCCCGAAAAGGGGGGAACGGCCCGCGGTTCGGCCGGTCTCCACGATAGCCCCAATAGGGTTTGCGGTAGAGGCGGTTGACGCGTAATAGGCGCTTCTTCAGGCGTATACGCAGGAAGGCGCTTCTCTGGCATATGCCAAAAGCATTATCTATTCGATGGCGGGAGAGATTGAACGAGGGGAATAACCGGATGTGGTCTCCGGTTAGGGTTGCGGCGGGCTCCGCGCCCGCGGAATCCAGGCTTCGTACGACGCTCCAGACGACCAAGGGAGGCGCCCGCCGTGGGTGATCAACGACAGGGCAGCGGCAGCGCCGGGAACGGCATCCACGGCACGGTCCGCGGCACCGCGTCCGTACCGCTGTCCGTACTCGACCTGGCCACCGTCGGCAGCGGGCTGACCGCCACCGACGCGCTGCGGGCCAGCGTCGAGATCGCCAGGACCGCCGAGACCCGGGGATACCACCGGATGTGGGTGGCCGAGCACCACTCGATGCCCGGTGTGGCCAGTTCCTCGCCGGCGGTGATCCTCGCCCACCTCGCCGCCCACACCCGCACGCTGCGGCTCGGCTCCGGTGGCGTGATGCTGCCCAACCACGCGCCGCTGGTGATCGCCGAACAGTTCGGCACCCTGGAGGCGCTGGCCCCCGGCCGGATCGACCTGGGCCTCGGGCGCGCGCCGGGCACCGACGGCGCGACCGCGGCGGCGCTGCGCCGTTCCGACTCCCTCAACGAGGGCGCCGACGAATTCCCGCGGCAGCTCGCCGAGCTGACCCGTTTCCTGGACGACGACTTCCCCGACGCCCACCCCTACTCCCGCATCCACGCCATCCCCGGCCCGGTGCAGGGCACCTCTCCCGGTGGCGTGCAGTCGCCGGCCCGGCCGAGCATCTGGCTGCTGGGCTCCTCCGGGTTCAGTGCCCGGCTGGCCGGCGCGCTCGGCCTGCCCTTCTCCTTCGCGCACCACTTCTCGGCCGCCAACACCATGCCCGCGCTCGCCCTCTACCGCGAGTCCTTCCGCCCCTCGGAGATCCTGGACCGCCCCTACGCGTCGATCGGTGTGTCCGCCCTGGCCGCCGACGAGCCCGAGGAGGCCCGCCGCCAGGTGATGACCGGCGCGCTGGGCATGCTGCGGCTGCGCACCGGTCACCCCGGGCTGGTCCCGACGCCCGAGGAGGCCGCGGCGTACCCGTTCAGTCCGGTGGAGCGGGAGTTCATCGACTCCTGGCTGGCGAACGTGATCCACGGCGACCCGGAGACGGTACGCGGCCGACTGGACGCGCTGGTCGCCCGTACCGGGGCGGACGAGCTGGTGATCACCGCGAACGCGCACACGCCCGCGGCGCGGCTGCACAGTTACGATCTCATCGCCGACGCGTACGACTTCCCCAAGGCCGTCGAGGACATCACGGTCGCCGGCTGACGACCGATGCCCGGCCGCCGACGGGGTTCCGGGCGTGTCACGCCGACGAGCCCGGCCCGGGTCCGGGCGTGAACGGAACCACTCACCCGGGCGGGTCCGCGTCCTCACTCCCGCGAGGACGCGGGTCCGCTCACGCGAGCAGCCCGGAGATCACCTCCGCCGTCACCGGCCGGGAGTAGTGCCACCCCTGCCCGGTGTCGCAGCCGATCCGCCGCAGCCGTTCCGCCTGTTCCGCGTTCTCCACGCACTCCGCGGTCACGGTCAGGCCGAGCCGGTGGGCGAGGTCCACCAGCGCTTCGACGATCGTCTCGTCCGCCGGGTTGGGGTGTTCGGCCGAGCGGAAGCCCTGGACGAAGGAGCCGTCGAGTTTGAGGGCGGACACCGGCAGGCGGCTCATGTAGGCGAGGTTGGAGTAACCGGTGCCGAAGTCGTCGATGGCGATCCGTACGCCCATCTCGTGCAGGGCGTGCAGCGACTGGAGGGGCCGTCCGGCCGAGCCCATGACCGCGGACTCGGTCAGTTCCAGTTGCAGCAGCCGCGGCGGCAGCCCGGTCTCGGCGAGGATCGCGGCGACGTCGGCGACCAGGTCGGAGTCCCAGACCTGGCGTACGGCCACGTTGACGCTGACGACCAGCGGCGCGTCGGGGTGGGCCCGCTGCCAGGCCCGGGCCTGCCGGCAGGACTCGGCGAGCACCCAGCGGCCGAGCTGGACGATGGAGCCGTCCTCCTCCGCGAGACCGATGAAACGATTCGGGGCGAGCCGCCCGAAGTGCGGGTGCTCCCAGCGCACCAGGGCCTCGACGCCGCGCAGCTCGCCGGTGTCGAGGGCGACCAGCGGCTGGTAGTCGAGCACGAACTCGCCGCGCTCGACGGCCTGCCGGAGCGTACGGGACAGCTCCTGGCGGGTCATCCGGTGCTCGTTGCGCTCCGGGTCGAAGAGCGTCCAGCGCGCCTTGCCGTCGGCCTTCGCCCAGTACAGCGTGGTGTCGGCGGCCTGCATCAGGCCGGTGGCCGTGGTGCCGGCCGCCTCGCGTTCCACCACGCCGATGCTGGCCGAGACCGCGAGCCGGTGCCCGGCGACGTCGAACGGCTGCTGGAGCGCGGCCAGGACGGACTCCGCGAGCGCGGTCGCCTGCCCGGTGCCGGTGGAGTCCTGGAGCAGCAGGGCGAACTCGTCGCCGCCGAGCCGCGCGGCGAGGTGTCCGCCGGGTTCGGCGCAGGCCAGCAGCCGCCGTGCCACCGCGGCGAGCAGTTCGTCGCCGACGCGGTGGCCGAGGGTGTCGTTGACCGCCTTGAACCCGTCGAGGTCCAGGTAGCACAGGCCGATCCGCCCGGTCCCGTGCCCGGCGCCGAGCACGGGGCCGGGCCCGGAGTCGTCCCCGGTACCGTGCGCGGGCGCCGGTTCGCAGGCGGCGGCGAGCCGTTCGAAGAAGAGCGCGCGGTTGGGCAGTCGGGTCACCGGGTCGTGCATCCGCAGGTGCCGCACCTTCTCGCGCAGTGCGTGGCGTTCGCCGGCGTCCTCGACGGTCAGCAGCAGCGGGCGGGTGTCCGTACGCGACAGGGTGATCTCCGCGCGCAGGCTGCTGCCGTCCGGGCGGGCGATCTGCCGGGTACAGCGCAGTTGGCCGCGGCGGCCGGTGAGGACGTCGTGGAAGGCGGCGTGCACGTGCGGGTCGCCGGCCAGACCGAGCAGCGTGTCGGCGCCGTCCGCGGTCATCCGTTCGGGTGAAGTGCCGAGCAGTACGGCCAGTGCGCCGTTGGCGGCGAGCACCGTGCCGTCCTCGCTGAGCAGCGCCATCGCCGAGCGTGCGATCGCGAAGGCGGCCCGGTAGTCGCGCAACTCGGCCTCCCGCGAGCGCGCGGCAGGGGGATGACTCTGCGTGATGACGTGTGCCGTGCTGTCGGGTTCGACGCCAGGGCCGCCCGAGGGTCCGCCCATTGCCCGCTCCCTGTTCGCGTTCGTCTCGCACGCGATCATATGGGCTGGCGGAGTTGGCGATCCAGTGCCGCCGTGGTGATTCGTGGCACGCGTACTGACGGAGTGGCGGTTTCCGCGCGTTTGGTTCGAGCAACTGATCGCCTTCCGCACATCATTACGGAGGGTAGTCGCATAGGGGTGTGCGGGTGTCCGGCGCCCGCGCGCCGTGCGCGACGCGCCGTGAGAGGCACCCGCACGGAGCAGCCGGATACCGCATACTGCCGCAATTCATAGCAATGTGGCACTGGTGTTCCGAACGGGCTCGAATCCCCCCGGAGGTCCATGTGCGGCGGTCAGGCATGCCGTCCGGCTTCTCGCCGGACGATTCGTCAGGCGTCCCCCGGAGCGCGGCCCGCAGGCCGGCCCGCCCGCGCATACCGGCCCGCCCGCGCATACCGGTCCGCACCCGCACGTCGCCCCCCGCCCGGCGCGCCCTCCGGTCCGCCGCCGCCGCGGTCGCCGGTTTCGCCGGCCTCGTCGCGTGGACCCTGATGACCGGGCCCGCCGCGCACGCCGCGGTCGGCAGCGCCTGCGTCCTGCCGCGTACCGACGCCCACCACTCCGAGGGCCTGGACGGCTGGGAGGGCGGATACGCCCGCCCGCTCGGCGATGTCCGAGCGCTGATGGTCTTCCTCTCCTTCCTGGACGCCGAACCCGAGCTGACGCCCCGGGAAGTGGCCGCCGATCACTTCCCGGCCACCGCCCGTTTCTTCGAGCGGGCCTCGTACGGGACCTTCCGGCTGCACGTCCACTCCGTGACACGCTGGCTGCGGATGCCGCGCCCGTCGACCGACTACCTCATCGACCGCGACTGGGACCCCGCCGACCGCACCGCCTACCTGCACGACGCGATCCGCGCCGCCGACCCGGCCGTCGACTTCCGCGGCTACGACGTGGTGTACCTGGTCGCCGACCCCGGCGCGCCCGGCGTGAACTCCGACGCCACCAAGGTGATCAACCTCGCCCTGCCCATCACCGTGGACGGCACCTCGCTGCGCCGCCTGGTCACCGTCTTCGAACGGCACCCGCCGGACCGCAACGTCCTCGCCCACGAGACCGGCCACGTCTTCGACCTGCCCGATCTGTACTACCGGCCGCCCGAGGGCAGCGCCGCCGACTGGGACACCCACGTCGGCGACTGGGACCTGATGGGCAGTCAGTTCGGCCTGGCACCAGAGCCGTTCGCCTGGCACAAGTGGAAGCTGGGCTGGCTCGGCCAGGACCAGACCTCATGCATCGCGCGGACCGGCACCACCTACCACGACCTGAGCCCCGACGAGGTCCGCGGCGGCACCAAGCTGCTGGTGGTGCGGACCGGTGTGAACCGGGCGCTGGCCGTCGAGGCGCGCACCGCGACCGGCAACGACGCCGCCACCTGCCGTGAAGGCGTGCTGGTGTACGAGGTGCGGTCCGACCGCGACTCGGGGGACGGGCCCATCGACGTGATCGACGGTCACCCCGGGACCTCCGCCTGCGCCGCCACCTCCGTCTACCCGCCGCTGGCCGACGCGCCGCTGGACGTGGGCGAGTCCTACGCCACCCCCGACGGCTCCACCCGGGTCACCGTCACCGGGCGGGCCTCCGACGGCACCTGGACGGTCAGGGTCACCGAGCGCGCCCCCGACGGCGGTTCCGGCCTCGACCGGCGGGGCTAGGGCGTGATGTCGCGGACCCGCCGTGGCGGTGTGCCGTTGCCCGGGGCCGGGCGGACCCTGAGGGTCCGGGCCGGGCTGCGGGCCGCCGTGCTGGGCGCGGTCGGGCTGCTCACCGTCGGCTCCACGGTCTCGGCGGACCACCGCGCCGCGGCCCCGAACGCGCCCCCGCCGCCCGCGGCCCGCCCCTGCGCGCTGCGCGCCACCCCCGGCGTGGCCATGTCCGAGGGCTTCCCCGACCGCCCCGGCACCGAGTTCGCCCCGTCCACCGGCACGGTCCACGCCCTCACCCTCCTCGTCGACTTCCCCGACGCCCCGGCTCCGGCCGCCGCCCGCGAGCGCTACGGCGAGTTCTTCCCTGCCGTGGAGCAGTGGTACGCCCGCGCCTCCTACGCGAAGCTGCGGTACGTGTCCACGCCGGTGCTGCGCTACATACGCATGCCGCGGCCTTTCACCGCCTACGGGATAGGCCGCGGCTACGGATGGGACGCGCACACCGCGATGATGCGCGACCTGCTCAAGGTCGCCGACCACGGTATCGACTTCCGCGGCTACGACCTGGTCAACGTCCTGGTCACCCCGAACGCCGGCCCGCCCGCCGACGAGGCGGTACTCTCCGTCACCTGGACCGGCGCCACCGCCGCCACCACCGACGACGGCACCCGCCTCGACAAGGTCTCCCTCATCTACGGCCACGACCAGTCGGGCTCCCGCGTCCTCAGCCACGAGAACGGCCACGTCTTCGGACTCCCCGACCTCTACGCGGCCGACGACTTCCGCCGCACCGACATCCTCGCCGGGCAGTGGGACACGATGTCCCTGGACTGGGGCATGCAGGGCGACCTGCTCGCCTGGCACAAGTGGCGGCTCGGCTGGCTCACCGACGGCCAGATCGCCTGCGCCGCGACCCGCGGCGAGCACACGTACACCCTGCGTCCGGTGGAGACGGACGGCGGACGCAAGGCCGTGATCATCCCGTACGGTCCCACCCGCGCCTACGTGCTGGAGGCGCGTGAGCCGCTCGGCAACGACCGCGACGCCTGCCGGGCCGGCGTTCTGGCGTACCGGGTGCGGACCGACGTCGACTCCGGACAGGGCCCGGTGACCGTCACCGACGCCCATCCGCGCACCTCGGCCTGCGACTTCAGCAGCAGCGCCTTCAACTCCCTCAACGACGCGCCCTTCGGCGTCGGCCAGAGCCACACCGACCCGTCCTCCGGCGTCACCTTCCGGGTACTGGGACGTACAGCGGCGGGTGAGTGGAAGGTCCACGTCACCCGCCGCTGAAGCCGCCCGCTCAGTCGAGGAGCTCGGCCTCGAGCGTGATCGTCACGCCCGCCAGCGCCTTGCTGACCGGGCAGTTGGCCTTGGCGTCGGCGGCGGCGGCCTGGAAGTCCTCGGCCGAGATGCCCGGGACACGGGCCTTGACCGACAGTGCGATGCCGGTGATGCCCTCGCCGGGCTGGAACGTCACGTTCGCCTGTGTCTGGACGGTCTCGGGCGGGGTGCCCGCGCCCGCCAGCCCGTGCGACAGCGCCATCGAGTAGCACGACGAGTGAGCCGCTGCGATCAGCTCCTCGGGACTGGTCTTGCCGTTCGCGGCCTCGGCCCGCGACGGCCAGGACACCTCGTACGAGCCGACGCCCGAGGTGTCCAGCGAGACGGTACCGGCGCCGCCGATCAGCGGACCCTTCCACTGAGTCGTCGCGGTGCGGGTGGTTGCCATGATGAGCCTCCCAGAGGTACGAACAGGGCCTGCGGCTCGCGCCGCTCCCCGAACGCTACCTCCCTGTGGGGCGCGGCGTGGACGATGGTCGCCCGGGTCGTACACCTGGCTTCCGTGGGACGGACGGACGGGCCTGGTTCCGCCCGGGCTCGTCCGTCCGTCCTCGGACGCCGCCCGGGCTCGGACGGGCTCGGCCCGGGCACCCCGCAGCGCCCACCCGCCGTCAAACGCCGGTCGGACCGGTGTGCTGCTCGGCGGGAGTCACCAGGCGCGGTGCGGTCAGCAGGCCCTCCGCGAGAGCCCCGGCCGCCGCGACCCGGGGGAGCTCGGCCGGGCGCTCGTACAGGAGGTAGCGCTCCCGGCGCAGGGGCCGGTACGCCGCGTAGGCGCGGTCCCCTTCGCGGGCTCGGCGCCGGTGGCGGGCGAGCAGGTTGAGCGAGACGCGGGTGATCCCGGCCAGCGGGGGAGCGCCGGAGCGGGCGCCCAGCAGCAGTTCGGTGAGGAGGAAGTCCACCGGCGCGCGGCCGGACTCCCGGTCGCGCCTCATCAGGTCGAGGGTGAGCCCGTCCTCGCCCCAGGGCACGAAGCCCAGCAGCGCGCACGTCCGGCCCCGCGGGTCGCGGCACTCGGCCACCAGGCAGTCGCCGTCCCCGGGATCGCCCAGCCGCCCCAGACCCACCGGCACCCCGCGCGCCCGGCGCCACGCGTCCGCGAGCTGCCCGAGCCGGACCCACTCCTCCGCGCCGATCTCCCGCTGCCGCCGGAACACGGCGGTGTACCCCGCCGCCCGCACCAGTTCGCGCGCCCGCCGCAGCGCCACCGGCCCCGCCTGCGCCCCGCCCGGTTCCGCCTCCCGCCCGGCGGCGTTCCCCACCACCGCGTCCGCCCGCCGCAGTGCGGCCATCCCCGGGTCGCCGTCCGTCTCGACGAGGCTCGCGCCCTGCGGGTCGAGCGCCTCCCGCCCACCCCCTCGGTATCCCTCCGCGAAGCCCCGCACCTCGACCACGACCTCCTCCCCGGCGGACAGCGCCCGGAAGCCCGCCGCCTCGTACGCCACCGCCGCCGCGGCCCCCGCGTACGCCGCCGCCGGGACCCACGCGTGCCGCCGCGCCGTCGCGAGCCAGTGGCCGATCGCCCCGGGCCAGGCCGCCCGCGGACCGAGCGGGTCGCCGGAGGCCAGGGCGACCCCGTTGACCACGCGGTAGACGATCGCCGCCTCCCGCTGCGGGTCCCAGCACACCGCCTTGTCCCGTCGCAGCGCGAAGTAGCCGAGCGAGTCGCGGCGGCCGTAGACCCGCAGCAGCGCCCGCAGCCGCCGCTCGTCGGCCGGCGCCAGCCGCGTCCGGCCGCGCGGCGCCCGGAAGAAGGCCAGCAGGACGACGAGCATCAGGGCCACGCTCAGCACGTTGATCGCCACGTCCGTCCACCCCGACACCTCGATCCCCGCCACGTCGAACAGCCCGGACACCGTCAGCACCCGCACCGCCGCGTACCGCAGGCTCGACGCCCACTGCCGGGGCGGTGCCTGGTCCGTCGCGTACACCAGCAGCGTGCCGACCCCGACCGCCACCGCCGCACCGACCACCAGGCTGAGCAGCCCGAGCGCCGCGTTGCCGCGCTCGCCGCGCACGTTGAACAGCGGCCTGGACACCAGCAGCGCGCCCAGCAGCACCAGTGTGAGGCCGATCGAGATCCAGTTCACGGGGTGCTGCCGCGCCTCGCCCAGCGCGCCGGTGGTGACCACGATCACCACCAGGTACCCGGTGGCCAGCAGGGTCGTCGCGATCCACGCCGCCCGCTTGCGCCGCCGCAGGCTCACCGACAGCAGATACGCCAGCACGGCCCCGGTGAAACCCGGGCTGACCAGGAAGGGTGTGACGTACTCCCCGTTCGCGGCGGCCCGCACCCGGTGGCGGAAGGGCGCGACGACCCCGGTGACCACATTGACCGCCGTCGCCACCCGCAGGTACCAGACCGCGATCGCCGCCCCCGGGTCCCGCAGCGGGCGCAGCACCCTGGCCAGCAGCAGTTCGAGCCGGGACGGCGGCAGGTCCACGATGGTCGGCCGGGGCGGCGGCTTCGCCAGCGACACCGGCGTCGGCGCCCCCGCCACCGCGTCCATCACCGAGGTCTTCATGGCCATGAACCGCCGGTGGAACCGGTCCTCGCGCCGCTCGGCGCGCGCCATCCGCCGCGGCCTGGACGCGTACCGCCAGCGCGCCCAGGGGCTCGCCGGGCGGGCCAGCCGCAGCGCGCCCACCAACGCCAGCAGCGGCACCATCACGCCGAGCAGCCCCGTCCACACCTTGCCTTTGAGCAGGCACAGCACCACGAACCCCAGGAGCGGCGCGGCCGCGACGTAGGTCTCGTACGACCTCCCGCCGATGTACCCGCCCAGCGGCGCCTGGCCGATCAGCAGCAGTCCGATCACCGAGACGGCGAGGATCACCGCGTCCACCGACTGGCGGCCCTGCTCGCTCCAGTACACGTCCTCCAGGTGCAGCACCAGCGCGAACTCGTCCAGCACCAGGCCGCAGCCGATCCCGAACACCACGGCGAGCACGTTGTGGGCCACCGGCCCGCCGCGTACCGCGAACGACCCGATCCCGCCGATCAGCATCATCGCCTGGCCGAACACCACATGATGGATGTGCACCCCGCCGGGCTGCACGTTCCCCGGCCACCACTTCACGCCCCGGCGGATCATCCGCACGCTGAACCGGATCATCAGGAACGAACCGATCAGCCCGACCAGCAGCAGGAACAGCGGTTCCCGCCCGGTCTCCACGATCCGGTTCCGGTACGCGTCGCCCAACCAGTGCCACATGGCACCAGAGTGGTCGGGCAGCAGCCGGAGCGCGGCCAACACGCCGACGGACACCCGAGCGCCGTGCATCATGGGACGTCCGGAGGTGGGGTACGTGATGAGAACGGTGTACCGGAGCGAGGACTTCTCCGCACGGGAGCGGCTCGACGCCTGGCAGAACGTGAACGACCGGTCGATCATGCCGTTGGCGATCAGCGGCGCCGACCCGGCCGACTTCACCGCCACCGTGCGCCAGGCGCAGATCGGCGCTGCCGCGCTGTCTCAGCTGGTCTTCTCCCCGCACCAGGTGGCCAGAACACCCGCGCTGGTACAGCGCTTCGACCCCGAGCTCTACACACTGGCGCTCACCCTGCGCGGCTCGATCGGCTTGGACCAGGCGGGCCGGGACACCGTCTCCCGGGCCGGTGACCTGATGCTCTACGACAGCTCGCTCCCGTTCTGCTCCCGGGTCGGCGACGGCCCGGGCGACCTGACCGAGACGCTTCTGCTGCACATCCCGAAACACCTGATGCCGCTGCCCGCGGACTCCGTCGAACGGCTGCTCGCGGTACGGCTGCCCGCCGACCAGGGCCTGGCCGCCGTGGTCGCGCAGACCCTCACCTCGATCCACGCCGAGGCCGCCCACTGCACCCCCGCGGACACCGCCCGCCTCGGCACGGTCGTCATCGACCTGCTCACCGCCCTGGTCTCCCACCACCTCGACGACCTGCGCCCGCTGCCGCCCGGGCCGCGCCAGAGCGCCCTGCTGCTGACCATCGAGACCTTCATCGAGCGGCACCTCGCCGACCCCTCCCTCACCCCCGGCTCGGTGGCCGCCGCCCACCACATATCCGTCCGCTACCTGCACCGGCTCTTCGAGCACCGCGAAACCACCGTCGCCGCCCTCATCCGTCGCCGGCGCCTCGACCGCTGCCGCAGCGACCTCGCCGATCCCGCCCTGGCGCACCTGCCGATCCACGCGATAGCCACCCGCTGGGGCTTCCCGCATCCCGCGGACTTCTCCCGGGCCTTCCGCACGGCCTTCGCGGTGTCGCCGCGCGCGTACCGCCGGGACGCGTCGTCGTAGTGCACCCGGTGCCAAAAGATGTGCGCTGTCCGCCATGGCACGTTCCGGCCGCCGCTCCGCACACTCGAACGGGGGCAAGGACGGCCGGTTCCCGGCGTTCCGGTGCCGGCGGCCGACGCCGGCGGGGAGGGGACGGAGCGCACCCGGGAACCGGCCACCCGCACGGGATGATCACCCGGCGGAGGAACGGGGAGAACCGCGAAGGGCGCCCTCTGAGAAGAGGACGCCCTTCGCGGTTCTGTGCGCCGCCAGGGACTCGAACCCCGGACCCGCTGATTAAGAGTCAGCTGCTCTAACCAACTGAGCTAGCGGCGCCTGCTGACGTCGTAGACCTTAGCATCAGGGTCCCAGGGAGCGGAAATCGGTTCTGCTCACGCCGTTCCAGGGGTGCTGACCAGGGCCGGAACCGTCTTCGGCGGGGTCGTGCGGGCGGCCCGCACGCAGGCCCGGAGCAGGATGTCGGTTCTTGGCCGGTCCACCTCCGGTGGCGCACCGGACTACGGCGTCAGGCCGCCGTCCTTGATCAGGTCCTCGCCGTACTCGGCCATCTTCCTCGCGTAGTCCTCGGTCCACCCGGCCTGCTCGGCGAGGGCGGCGTGCGTCAGCCGGTCGAAGCGGCGCGGGTCGGTGAGCTGCGCGGCGGCTATCGCCTGGAAGCCGGTGGCCCGTTCCGCCGCCGCCCGGAAGGCCAGCGCCAGTTCGGTGGCCCGGGCCAGCAGCTCGCGGGGGTCGTCCATCGACTCCAGGTCGAAGAAGCGGTCACGGCCGTCGTCCTCGGCGGGAGCGCCCGGTTCGAAGAGCAGCGGGACCGGTCGTCTGGGTCGTTCCGGCCGGTCCTCGCGCGGGTGGTGAGCCGACTGCGGCTCGGACATACGGTTACCTCCCGGATCGTCAACGCCTTCCATTGTCCCAGGCCGGCGCAAGACCCTCACCGGGCGGCGGAGAGGGGTTCCCGGGACCCGGACTCCCGCCGGTCGCACCGCCGGCCTCCGCCCTGCGAGGGCGGCGCTCTGCGCCGGCCGGGTTCCCGCCCGGTCGTCGCCCGCGGGCCCCGATCACGGCCGCCAGCTCACCCGGTGTTCCGCCAGGTGCGCCAGCACCGCGTGGTTGGCCTCCCAGCCGTCGGGGAACTTCACCGTCACCCCCAGCCGTACCGGCTCCGACGACGGATGCTCGTCCAGCAACTCCGCGACGCCTGCCCGGCACACCACGACGCACGCGTGGCGGTGCCGCGACGCCAGCACGCACAGCCGCCCGGTCTCCAGGTGGAAGGCGGTGGCGTCCGGCCGCCCGGACAGCGGGTGCAGGACGACGGTGACGTCGAACTCGCGCCCCTGGAGCCGGTTCGCGGTGTCCACGGTCACCCCGCCGGTCCCGCTGCCCGCCCCGGCTCCGGTCGCGACGCCGAGCGCGGCCAGCGCGCCCCGTACCGCCGCCGCCTGGTCGCGGTGGGCGGTGCCGACCGCGATACGGTCCGCGGTCAGCGGCGCGGGCAGCGGATCGGGCGCGGAGTACGTGAGCCCGCCGCGGTCCAGCAGCCGCCGTACGACCATGGCCACGGCCCGTACCGCCTCCGGGTCGGTGCGCGGGGTGTGCCGCGCGGGCAGTTCCAGCAGCCCCCACCCCGTCGCCGCGGCCTCGTCCAGCACCCGGTCCGGCCCCCCGCCGTCGCTCGTCACCCCGAAGACCAGCCGCCGGTCCCCGTGGTCCGTACCGCTCCTGAACGGCGTGTACGGATAGAAGGCCCGCGACACCAGCGGCGCGGCGGAGGCGGGCAGCCGCCACGACACGGGCAGTCGGTGCTGCGGCAGCTCCGGGTTGTGCGCCAGCAGGGTGACGACCGCGCTCGCCGACGGGTCGTAACTCAGCCCCGCCCACTGCTCGGCGCCCACCACGCTGAACGGGTCGAGCTGCCCCGGGTCGCCGACGAACAGCGCCCGCTCGAACAGCCCCGCCACCCGCAGCAGCGCGTCGGAGCGCATCTGGTACGCCTCGTCCACGATGGCGTGCCGCCACGGCTCGGTGTCCTTCACGTACGCCCACTTCGCGGCGGTCGCGATCACCACCTTGCGGTCGCGCAGTTCCGCGACGGAGGTGGATCTGGCGAGCTCCGGGTGCCGGCCGAGCGCCGGGTCGGGGGCGGAGTCCGCGCCGTGCAGACGGCCCACCGGCAGCCGCGGGTCCGCGGTCGCGAGGCGGTCGGCGAGATCGTCCACCTGCGCGTTGGTCTGCGCGACGATCATCAACGACTCACCGGCGGCCGCCAGTTCGCGGGCCGCCCGCACCACGAGGGTCGACTTCCCCGCACCCGGCGGTGAATCCACCACCACCCCGCGGGCCCGGCCCCGCAGCGTGCTCTCCAGAATCGCCGCGGTCGCAGCGGCGGCCTCGGCCCCGGGATCGGACGCGCCAGCAGCGCTGCCCGAACCCGCTACGTACGGCGTCACAGATAGTCCTCCGCGGTCACGGCGTCCGGCTCCTCGGGCGCCGCCGCCCCACCCGGCGGCCCCCCGTGCGTCCACGGCGTGTTCTCCCCCTCGGGCAACGCGGGGCCGCTGCGCGGCTCGTGCTCGAACAGGGTGAAGCACACGGTGTCGCCCACCGCGGGCACGGAGCCCTCCTTCGGGGTGCGCCCGCTTCCCATCCCACCGGTCAACCGGACGGTGACGTGCCACGCCGGGGCGTGAACCGCGTCGGGCTCGGCGGGTGTCCCGGGCAGGTCGTCCCGGACCGCGGCCGGGCCCGTAGCGGGGTCGCCCGGTCCGTCCGGCGTGCCGTGCCGGTCCGTGCCCGTGATCGCGGCGGTGGCGGTCGGCGTCCCGGGGGCGTCTTCCACCCGCTCCACCGTGACCAACTCCCCCGTCTGCGCGGACTTCGCGCCCGGCAGGGCGCGGTACGCCCTGCCGCCCGGTTCGGCTTGGGGGAGGTCGGAGGTGGCGAGGGTGACCAGCGGGCGGGGCATGGGGCGTTTGCCGTCGGAGAAGGCCATGCCGACGGCGACGACCCGGCCGGCGAACGCCTCGCCGGTGAGGCGGCGCGCCGCCATGGCCAGGGGGTCGTCCAGGGCCTCCTGGGCGAGGAGGCGGGCCTGCGCGGTCTCGCGGCCCGCGAGCTTCTGCGCGGCCGTGATCGCGTCGTCCCGCTTGGGCTGCGGCGGCTCGCCCGCGCGGACACGGTCCCGGTGTCCGGTGAACGACCAGCGGTCCCGTTTCCACCGCTCGGCGACGTGCGCGCCCTCCGGCAGGGCCCGCAGCAGGTCGATGCCGTGCCAGACGTCCTCCCAGGTGGGCCGGAGCTGGGACTCCACCAGGCGCCGTACCTCCGCTTCCGCGGCGGCCAGTCCGGCCCGTTCCCGTGCGCCGGGCCCGGCGGGGCGGTGCTCCGTACGCCGCGGCGCCTCCGCGCTGCCGTGACCGTGCTCGGTGTGCCGCCGCGCGTCCGGGCCGGCCTCGGCGGCGGCGCGGGCCGGCGCCGGGGTGCGGTCGGCCCGCTGCCGCTGGTCCGGGATGCCGACGCCCGCCACCCCCAGGGCCTGCACCGCCGTCCGGGCCTTGTCGTAACGAGCCATCGCGGGAGCGAGGACGCGGTTGTCGAAGACGGGGTCCGTCGCCGGACCGGCCGGCGGGCTGAAGAGCAGGCCGTCCGGGCCGCGGCCGGTCTGCGCGCGGGCGGCGGCCGCCGGGCCGTCGAGGCCGGGGGTCGGGTCGATCCAGCCGAGGAGCGCGCCGAGGTGCTGGTCCTCCATGGCACTCTGCCCGGACGCCCAGTGCCGGGTGAGCAGGTCGGTCATGGCGACGAGCAGCGCGCTGCCGGAGGTGCGGGCGCGTTCCCCGTAGTGGGTGAGCCAGCGGCCCAGCAGCGGGACCGGGACCGGCACGGGGTGCGGCGCGTCCGGGTCCTCGACGGTCCGCAGGAAACGGGTGGACCGCCCCAGCAGCCGTACGTACTCCAGCGCCGCGCCGTTCGGCACCACGATCTGCAGCGCGTCCGCGCACACCTCGGTCTCCTCCCGGTTCCGGGTGGCCGCTTCGACCTTCACCTCGTCGCCGTACGACTCCAGCAGCGGCAGCATCACCGCGGCGAGCCCCGCGAAGAACCCGAACCGCATCTCCCGGTCCAGCGGCTGCGGCACCACCAGCAGTTCCGGCGCCTCCCGCTCCGTTCCCACCAGCGCCCCGAGCGGCGCCCCCGCCTCGCCGGCGGTCGTCAGCGGCACGAGCACCAACGGCTTCCCGGCCAGGTGCCGATGCCGCACGGTGGCCGCGGCCACCGCCCGCCCCGTGGCCACCGCCTCGGCCCGCGCGAGCGTGTCCATCAGCGTCATACGGCCGCCCGCCCCTCCCCGCCGCGCACGGGCGGGACGGCGGTCGCCGCTTCTTCCGCCGCCGCGGCGGCGAGCGCGTCGGCGCGCAGGCCGGCCGCGCGCCGGAGGGCGGTGACGGCGGGATCGGCGGGATCACCGCCGGTGCCGGAGGCGGCGGCGAGGACGGCGGTGACGGTGGTGAGATCGCCGAGGTCGCCGCGCAGGGCACGGCCGAGGGCGTCGACGCGGTCGGCCGCGCGCGAACGGTCGCGGCAGTGGAAGGCGAGTTCGCAGGTGGACAGGCACTCCGGGGCGTAGGCGGCCGGGACGGTGTCCACCGCGGCGGCGAGGTCGGCCCGCGGGCGGGTCACCGTACGGCCGTCGGCCGCTGGCGCGAGGTCGAAGGTGGTGCCCTCCGGGAGGGCCGCGGCGATCTCCTCGACGCGGGTGAGGCGGGTCAACTGGCGGCGGGTGACAGCGAGCTGCTTGCGGACGTCGACCCATTCGGCGGTGGGAAGGTTGGAGAAGTCCTTGGGGCAGACGAGGAGGATGTCGGAGCGGGTGCGGCCGGGCGTGATCGCGTCGAGGGCGAGGACGTAGACCGCCGCCTGCCGGGCCGCCGCGCCGACCTTCATCGCGTCGGCTCCGCCGTCCAGGATCGGGAAGGACTTGATCTCGACCACGGTCCAGGAACCGTCGGGCGCGACGGCCACCGCGTCCGGCTCCAGGTAGGCCGTGGAGCCCGCGATGCCGAGCGCGAGCAGCGGATGGTCGAGCAGCGTCCAGGAACCGGCCGGTGCCTCGGCCAGCGCCAGCCTCGTACGGGTGACGCGGCCTTCGGGACCGGGGGCGGACAGGTCGGGGACGGCGGCGCCGGAGTCGTCCCCCGCGCCCTCGGCGCCCAGCAGCCGCAGCACCTCACCGCAGCCGTCGGCCTTCACCCGCGCCTCGAAGGCGTGCCCCCGCGAGAAGGCGAACCTCGACTGGCCGAACCGCGCGGGCGCGCCCAGAGCCTCCGCGATCGCGCCCTTGTCGACGCCGGCGGCGTCCATCAGGGCGCGCCGGCGGCAGCCGGGGTTGGCGGCGAGCGCGGCCAGCGCCCGCGCGTCCAGTGGACGGGGCGCGGTGGCGGGGCCGCGCAGGACGGCCAGCCGCTCCCGCAAGGAGTGGTCGTGCGTAGTGCTCACCCGCGAAAGTGTGGCACCCGGCTACGACATCCTGCTGCGCGCGGCGCGTTCGCCCCGCGGATGCGGCACCCGGGACGTCTCGACGGGACAGCCCGCGTCCGCGTCGTCAGCCCCGGCCGGCACGGTCACCGCCTCCTGCGGCGCGGGTTCCGCGGGCGCCGCGGGCCGCGGCAGGGCCACGCGTTCCTGCGCCACCGGTGGTGTCACGGACCCGCTCGCCGGCCGCGGCGCGGCTCCCGCCACGGGAGCCGCCCCGGCGACGGTCACCTCCGCGCTCGAAGCCGCGCCCTTCCGCCCGAAGGTCCGCGCGTGCACCCGGTCGGCCAGCCGCAGCGTGGGCCGCGCCAGCAGGTAGCCGATGCCCATCACGGCGACGCCGGCCGCCGCGTCCAGCAGATAGTGATTCGCCGTGCCCATGACCACGAACGAGGTCATCACCGGGTAGAGCAGCCCAAGGCCCCGCACCAGCCGGTTGCGCCCGTACCGCCACAGGACGACCCCGCACCACAGCGACCAGCCCACGTGCAGGCTGGGCATGGCCGCGTACTGGTTGGTGAGGTGGCCCATGCCGCGCGGCGCGCTCGCGTCCGTGCCCCACCAGCCGTACGACCCGTACTGCGCCATCGTGTCGATGAAGCCGTGGCCGGCGTCCAGCAGCCGCGGCGGGGCGGTCGGCACGAGGGTGAAGCCGACCAGGCCGATCATCGTGGAGATCATCAGCCAGGTGCGTCCCAGCCGGTAGTGGGTCGGACGGCGGCGCCACAGCCAGACCAGGAGCGCCGGCGTCACCACATAGTGGAGAGAGGCGTACGCGAAGTCGGCCGGCACACCGAGGAAGGCGTGACGGGTGAAGAGCCGGTTGAACCAACGCTCCGGGTCCAGGTGCAGGATCTGCTCGAAGTGCAGGATGTCGGCGCCGTGTTCGACGGCGTCGTCCACATCACCCCGGACGAGGAGGCGGGCCACCGAATAGAGTCCGTATATGACGGCGATGAGCGGCAATTCGGTCCACCAGCGCAGTCTGCCTCGGTAGGAGGACGCTCGCGGCGCGGTGGCGGTGATCGTCATGCGGACGTCTCTCCAGGTTCTCCGAAAGGCCGCAGGCGGCGGTCATGGACTTGTCGCGTACCCTCTACCGTACGTCGTACGTTAAACGGTATGCACACTGGTCCGGAAAATCCGGGGAAAACCCCCGGGTTGGTACGGTGTTCAACGTTCATCGGCAGGGTAGGTAGGCCGAAGGACGCCCGCTCCCCTCCTCCGGGTTGCCTGCCTCGAGGTACCGAAGGACGAGAACAAGAGAATCCCATGTCCGTCAGCCAGCCGGTCCGGCCCCCACGGCGCCGCGCTCCGCGCAATTCGCTCAATCCCGACCGGATCCTCGACGCCGCGCTCATCCTCCTCGACCGCGACGGCGCCGAGGCGTTCACCATGCGCGCCCTCGCCCAGCAGCTCGGTGTCGGCACGATGGCGGTGTACTCGCACTTCCGGGGCAAGGACGAGATCAGCGACGCGGTCGCCCAGCGGCTGCTCGACACGATCGAGCTCCCGCCGGGGGGCTCGGCCGAACCGGTCGGCGAACTGCGCGAGGTCTGCCGGCAGGTCTACCGGCTCTTCACCGAGCACCCCTCCGCGCTCCAGCTGCTGACGATCCGGCCGCTGCGCGGCGACGACGCGATCGCCGTCATCGACCGCATGCTCACCCTGCTCTCCCGGGCCGGGCTCTCCCGCGCCGACGCGGTGCACGCGCATGTCGCCCTCATGCAGTACACGGTCGGCTCCGCGCTGTGGAACACGCGCCGGGCGCGCGCCCTGTGCGAGGAGGGCGTACGGGAACGCGTCCGTGCCAAGATCGAGGCGCTGCCCCCGGAGCGCTACCCGGCGCTGGTGTCGCTCGCGCCCGAACTGATCTGCGCCCAGGACGACGGCGGGGCGCAGTACGAGCACGGCCTCGACGGGCTGCTGCGGGGGCTGCTCCCGGGGGCCTAGGCGGGGTGTTCGGGGAGTGCGGCATCATGGTTGCCCCACTCACGCACAGTTGTTCGCAGCTACCTGTCCATCCGTACGTTCTCCTACGAAAGGCCCCGCATGGCGTCGCGCATACTCCTGGTCAGGCATGGGCAGACCGAATGGTCACTGGCCGGGCGGCACACGGGGCGTACGGACATCCCGCTGACGGAGGAGGGCCGGCGCACGGCCCTGCTGCTGGGCGCGCGGCTCGCCCGCGCGCCGTGGGAGGGCCTGGCCGACGTCGAGGTCCGGACCAGCCCGTTGCGGAGGGCGTCCGAGACGGCGGCGCTCGCCGGGTTCGCCCGCGCCAAGGAGTGGGACGCGCTGATGGAGTGGGACTACGGGGAGTACGAGGGGCTGACCCCGGCCGAACTCCAGGCGATACGGCCCGGGTTCACGATCTGGCGGGACGGGGTGCCGGGTGGCGAACCCCTCTCCTCGCTCGCCGCGCGGGCCGACGAGGTGGTCTCCTGGGCGCGCTCCTCCGCCCGCGACGTCCTCGTCTTCGCCCACGGCCACTTCCTGCGGACCCTCGGCGCCCGCTGGCTCGGCCTCGACCCCTCCTTCGCCACCGCCCTCCGCCTCGACCCCGCCTCCCTCTCCATCCTCGGCTGGGCCTACGGCGCCCCCGCCCTGGAACGCTGGAACGACACCGGTCACCTCGCGTGAATGTGGGGTTCTCCGCCCACCCCGCCTGCCCACCCGCGCGGCCCGTCCGCGAGGTACGGGTCCCTTGAGAGCCCCCTGAGCCCCCTGCCGGCGCGTGCCGGGCGGTGGCAGGGGAAGGGCGCCTGGCCCCGACCGCCGGCCACCAGAGGGCGGGCACGCCCCCGAGGGAACCGGCAGACGGAATGGTCGTCGCACGGCTGCTGCGGAGGGGAGACACCCCCACGCGCGGCCGCACCTCGCGGAAGGGGGCCGCTGGCTCCGGACAGCAATTCGCCAGCAAACGCCACCCCTTGACGCGTGAACGACGCGTAGCCGTTGACGGGGGCGCCCCGTTATCAATGGTGTGGCGCCGATCACCTCGTGCGGCGCCCCCGTTATGAGGAGGCCACCCCCGTGAGGAACCACCCCGGTCCGCACACCTCAGCGCCGACACCGGAAGGCAGCGATCCCCCGCCGGCCTGCGACGTGGTGACCGTACCGGCCCGTCAGGGCCTGGAGGCCGTGGATCTGCTGCGGCTGAGTACGGGGGGCACGGGCGTGGGCCCGGTGCTGCACGACCGCCAAGGCGACAGCCTCGCCTTCCTCGTACCGCTGGGCACCGCCGACGCCTGGGACGTCCCCGGCAGCGAATGCACCCGCCCCGACGGCGAGCCGCCCGCGCACGACGCCGGCTGGCTCGTACCACCGCACACCGACTCCGCCGTCACCGACCCCGCCGTCCTCCGCGCCGCCCTCGGTGAAGCCGCCCGCACCATCGCCCTGGTCGACCGCCTCACCCCTGACGACGGCGCACCGCGCCAGTGAGGCGGGCCGGGGCCCGGCACCCTGCTCTCGACCGCGCCGCACCCCGATAATCGGACCATGGCCAGAAACCGCCGTACCCCGGAACTCCGCACCACCCCCGTGGCCGGTGGCCTCGCCGCGCTCGTGCCCGACACCGACCGCCCCCGCGCCTGGACGCTGACGGTCGGCGGCGCGCCGCAGTCCCATGTCGACCTGGACGACCCCGGCTGCCTGGACTTCGCCTACCAGCGCCGGCTCGGCCACGTGATCGACCTGGCCGCGCCGCCCGGGCGGCCGCTGCGGGCCGTGCATCTGGGCGGCGGCGCGCTCACCCTCGCCCGCTACCTCGCGCACACCCGGCCGCGGTCCACGCAGCAGGTCGCGGAGGTGGACGCGGCGCTGACCGCATTGGTCAGGGCGGAACTGCCGTGGGACCGCGGCTGGCGGATCAAGGTCAAGAACGCCGACGCCCGCCAGGTACTGGGCACCCTTCCCGACAGCTGGGCGGACCTGGTGATCGCCGACGTCTTCAGCGGCGCCCGCACCCCCGCCCACCTCACCACCGCCGAGTTCCTCGCGGAGGTACGGCGCGTCCTCGGGCCTGGCGGCGGCTACGCCGCCAACCTCACGGACGGCGGCCCGCTGACGTTCCTCCGCAGCCAGATCGCCACCGTACGCGGCGCGTTCGCGCACACCGCCCTCGCTGCCGAACCCGCGGTCCTGCGCGGCAAACGGTTCGGCAACATCGTCCTGTACGCCGCCGACCACGCCCTGCCGATCCCCGAACTCGTCCGCCGCGTGGCCACCGACCCGCAGCCCGCCCGCGTCGAACACGGCAGCGCCCTCGCCGACTTCGCCGCCGGCGCCTCCGTCACCACAGACGCGACGGCCACCATGTCCCCGCCGCCACCCCCGCACGCCTTCCGCTGAGGCCCCTCGGCCCCGTACGCCCGCCTCGGGCCGCAGCGCCCCCGCCAGGGACTCTGCGCAACGGCCTCCTGATCACGGCCTGGGAACGCCGCCGGTCGACCTGGAGCCACTGCGGGTCGCTGAACGCGCTCGACCATCGGGTGCCGGTGTTGCCGTCCACGGCGGCGGAGGGCGAGGTGATGGCTACAAGGCCCGCACGGCGGCGTCAACGAGCTGTTCAGGACCGGCCGCCCGGCGCCTCCCCCATGGCCGGAGTCGAACGGTTACGTGCCTGCTCACGCGGTCCGTGAGGCGCCAGGTCCCCGCTCGCGCGTGAGGTCACTGTCAAGCCGGCGGATCGGAACAAGACAATCGCGGGCGGTGCCAAGGCCGCCACCAGCGCCGATTCCGGCCCCTGTGGCGTCTACGGGGCGCCGACCGGTTTCGCCGTGAACGGCCCGGTCTGCGGGGGCGCGCATCAGCCGCCACCACCCGGCCCGGCCAGGCGGAAATCTCGCCGCGGTGAGGGCTGCCGTTCGGGTTCCCAGGGCGCGGCAATGAAAAAGGTCCGACCTGCTTCCGCAGGCCAGACCTTGATCGGTTGGGGTGAGTGACGGGACTCGAACCCGCGGCATCCTGGACCACAACCAGGTGCTCTACCAGCTGAGCTACACCCACCTTGAGCGGCGCGTTTCCCGCCGGTTTCCCGGTGGAGTGGCGCCGCCTGGAAAAGTGTACAGGGTGGCGGGGGATGGTCGCGCCCCGCATTTCGCAGGGGCGTGCCGCCGCTCCCGGGACTCCCTACTGGGCGGAGTCCGGGCCCAGGACGTACTTCGCCGCGATCGCGCGGGCCGTGTCCGTGTCCGGGCCGGGCAGCGGGACGAAGACGGCCTCGCGGTAGTAGCGCAACTCCGCGATGGACTCGCGGATGTCGGCGAGGGCACGGTGGTTGCCGTTCTTCTCGGGGCTGTTGAAGTAGGCCCGCGGGTACCAGCGGCGGGCCAGCTCCTTGACCGAGGAGACGTCCACGATGCGGTAGTGCAGGTGTTGCTCCAGCGTGGGCATGTCACGGGCGAGGAAGCCCCGGTCGGTCGAGACCGAGTTCCCGCACAGCGGCGCCTTGCGCGGTTCGGCGACGTGCTCCCGTACGTAGTCCAGGACCAGCTTTTCCGCCTCGGCCAGCGCGACCCCGCCGGCCAGCTCCTCCAGCAGACCGGAGGCGGTGTGCATCGTCCGGACGATTTCCGGCATCGACTCCAGTGCCTCGGCGGGCGGGCGGATCACGATGTCCACCCCCTCGCCGAGGACGTTCAACTCGGAGTCGGTGACGAGGGCGGCCACCTCGATCAGCGCGTCGTGCGCCAGTGACAGCCCGGTCATCTCACAGTCGATCCACACCATCCGGTCGTTCATACGCTTCACCCTACGGGGCGATCACGCGGTCCCGGCAGCGCGGCGCCCAGACCGCGCCCGGCCCGCAGTCGGGCCCGCCCCGGACCGTCCGGCGTATCCGACCTTCCGGACTGCTCGGGAACACGGGCCGTATGGGTCGCGTACGGTCCGTCATCGCCTTTTCCCGGCACGGTCAGGATCTGCGAGACGGGGCCCCGGCGCAGTGCGGGCAGCTCCTGCGACGGCAGCGCACGTTCCGGCTCGTCCTGCGGCCGGCGCGCCCGGTAGGCGGCGCGGTAGGACGCCGGCGAGGAGCCGAGCTGCCGCCGGAAGTGCCCGCGCAGCGCCACCGGGGACCGGAAGCCGCACCGCCCGGCCACCTCGTCCACCGAGTAGTCCGAGGTCTCCAGCAGCCGCTGTGCCTGGAGCACCCGCTGGGTGATCAGCCACTGGAGCGGCGCGCTGCCGGTCAGTGAGCGGAACCGGCGGTCGAAGGTGCGCCGGCTCATGTACGCGCGCGCGGCCAGCGCCTCCACGTCGAACTGCTCGTGCAGGTGCTCCAGCGCCCAGGCGACGACCTCGGCCAGCGGGTCGGCGCCGATCTCCTCCGGTAAAGACCTGTCCAGGTGCCGCTGCCCGGTCTGCCAGTCGGACCGGCGCGGCGGTACGACCAGGCGCCGGGCGAGCGCCGCCGCGGCCTCGGACCCGTGGTCGGTCCGCACCACGTGCAGACACAGGTCGATCCCGGCGGCCGTACCCGCGGAGGTCAGCACGTCGCCGTCGTCCACGAACAGTTCGCGCGGATCGACATGGACCGACGGGTACCGCTTGGCGAGCGTGGGCGCGTACATCCAGTGCGTGGTGGCCGGGCGGCCGTCCAGCAGTCCGGCGGCGGCGAGCACGAAGGCGCCGGTGCACAGCCCGATGATCCTCGCGCCCTCCTCGTGGGCGCGGCGGATCGCGTCAAGCGCCTCGGGCGGCGGCGCCTGGGATATCGAGCGCCAGGTCGGCACCACCACGGTGCCGGCTCTGGCCAGCGCCTCCAGTCCGTACGGCGCGGTCAGCTCCAGTCCGCCGGTGGTCCGCAGCGGGCCCTCCTCGCCGGCGCAGACCAGCAGGCGGTACCGGGGCACGCCCGCGTCCTGCCGGTCGATCCCGAAGACGGAGAGCGGTATGGAGCTCTCGAAGATCGGGCCACCACTGAAGAGCAGCACCGCGACGACTTCCGGTCGGCGCCGCGCGGAGAGTTTGCGGATGGCGCGAGGCGATGCCGATGGTGCTTGCGACGGAGTGTCCGTCGCCGTACCGGAACTGGACTCCTGGCTCATGGAGCTCAAGCCCCCCTCGAATCGACGCGTCGTCCCCTCGGTCCTGCACGTTCTCCCCCGTCAGGCCACCATGATCAAATCTACTGTGTCAGGTGGGGCGTTAGTGACAAGTTCACCATCTGACGCTAAGTCGACAAGACAACGTGGCGTAAAGCATTCGATCACGAAGCGTTTCACTCGAAGAGCCCGCTGGGAAGTACGCCTCGTGTCACTCGGGCCCCGGAAACCACCTTCCGCGTCACCGTGCATCGTAGAACCGCAGGTGGCGGAGGTGTTAGTGGGCGCCGGGGCCAACGGGAGGCCCGCGAAAAGAAGTTGGCTGAAAATCGCCGCTCTTCGGGCGGGTGCGCGTAAAGGGCGTGCGCCTGGCGTGGGCCGGTGCGGCGCTGACCCGCATGGCCGGGCCGAAAACGATGCGCCCCCTCGTGCGCCCGTGCGCCGAACCGTGCCGCCGGTTGGCGGGATGGCGTTGCGTTCAAGGCCGCACTCCGGCATTCTCCTGGGAACTCCGGATTCGGGGCACTCTGCGAAGCGCTGCCGGGCCTGTGCAGGCGGACGTTGCGGCCGTACTCTGGAGGGAGCGGGACGGGCAGTGGCGAACCGGCCTAAAACGGCCGATCCGGTCGGCTCGCTCCGCGCCGCACCGTTCTGTCCGCTGCTCGGCGCGTCAGCGCCGCCCTCGCCGAGAATCCGCATCATGGCCGGTCATGAGATTCCCGAGCCCGCCGACGGCAGGCCTTCCCACCGCAGGCCGCTCGCCGAGTCGGCAGACCTGCCCGAGCCGGCGTCGGCCCCGCGGCAGCCCTGCGATCCTGCCTTCCGGCATGGCGTCGTGGTGGGCTTCGACGGGTCGGTCTCCAGTGAGCGCGCCCTGTCGTACGCCATCGGTATGGCGCGCCGGACCCACTCCGCGCTGATCATCGTGCACGTGGCCAACCGGCTGCCGGCCACCGTGTGGGCAGGCTGCGAGCCCCCGGTCTTCGTGGACGTCCCCGACCACCGGACCGAGGTTCTCGGCCTGGAGCTGGCCTGCGCCGACCACCTCGCCGAGATCTCCTGGGTACTGGTGGAGCGCGGCGGCGACATCTGCCACGAGCTGGAAGAGGTCGGCCGGGAGTACGAGGCCGACGCGATCGTGGTCGGCGGCACGCACGGCCTCGTCGGCCGGATCTTCGGTTCGGTGGCCGGGCGTCTCGCGCGCCGGGCCCAGCGCCCGGTGGTCGTGGTTCCGTAGGGGCGGGCCCGGCGCCGGTGCGGTCCTGGTTCCGCAGGGGCTGCGTCCTTGCCCCGCGGCGGCCGTGGTTCGGTGACGGCTACTCCACCGTCACCGACTTCGCCAGGTTGCGCGGCTTGTCGATGTCCCGGCCGAGCGCCAGGGCCGTGTGGTAGGCGAAGAGCTGGAGCGGGATGCCCAGCAGGATCGGGTCGAGCTCCGGCTCGTTCTTGGGGACGACGATCGTGTCGTCGGCCTTCTCCTGCGCCTGGTGGGCGACGGCGAGGATGCGCCCGTGACGGGCCTTGATCTCCTCCAGCGCGGCCCGGTTCTTCTCCAGCAGGTCGTCGTCCGGCACGATCGCCACCGTCGGCATCGCCGGCTCGATCAGCGCCAGCGGCCCGTGCTTGAGCTCCGAGGCGGGGTACGCCTCGGCGTGGATGTACGAGACCTCCTTCAGCTTCAGCGACGCCTCGCGGGCCACCGGGTAGCCGCGTACCCGGCCGATGAACAGCATCGACCTCGCGTCCGCGTACTGCTGCGCGAGCCGCTGGATCTCCGGCTCGGTCTTGAGGATCTCGTCGATCTGGCCGGGCAGCCGCCGCAACCCGTCGATGATCCGCTTGCCGTCGGCGACCGAGAGGTCCCGGATCCGGCCGAGGTGCAGCGCGAGCAGCGCGAAGGCCACCACGGTGTTGGTGAAGCACTTCGTGGACACCACGCACACCTCCGGCCCGGCGTGCACATACGTACCGCCGTCCGCCTCCCGGGCGATCGCCGAACCGACCACGTTCACCACGCCGAGCACCCGCGCGCCCTTGCGCTTGAGCTCCTGCACGGCGGCCAGCACGTCGTACGTCTCACCGGACTGCGAGACCGCGACATAGAGCGTGTCGGGGTCCACCACGGGGTTGCGGTAGCGGAACTCCGAGGCGGGCTCGGCGTCGGCGGGGATACGGGCCAGCTCCTCGATCAGCCCGGCGCCGATCTGGCCCGCGTGGTAGCTGGTGCCGCAGCCGAGGATCTTGATCCGGCGCACCCGCCGGGCCTCGCCGGGGTCCAGGTTCAGCCCGCCCAGGTGCACGGTGGCGAACCGGTCGTCGATCCGGCCGCGCAGCACCCGGTCCACGGCCTCCGCCTGCTCGGAGATCTCCTTGTGCATGTACGTGTCGTGGCCGCCCATGTCGTACGACTCGGCCTCCCACTCCACGGTGGTCGGCGTGGCGGTGGTACGGGAGCCCTCGGTGGTGTACGTGCGGAAGTCGTCGGCCTTGAGGGTGGCCATCTCCCCGTCCCCGAGGGTGACGACCTGCCGGGTGTGGGTGACCAGCGCTGCCACGTCGGAGGCGACGAACATCTCCTTCTCGCCGATGCCGAGCACCACCGGGGAGCCGTTGCGCGCCACCACGATCCGGTCCGGGAACTCCTTGTGCAGCACCGCGATGCCGTAGGTGCCCTCGATCGACCGCAGGGCGTCGCTCACCTTGCGCTCCAGCGTGTCGGCCGTCGAGCGGCCGATCAGGTGCGCGATCACCTCGGTGTCGGTCTCGGAGGAGAAGACCACGCCGTCGGCGGTGAGCTTGGCGCGCAGCTCGGAGGCGTTGTCGATGATGCCGTTGTGGACCACGGCGACCTGGTGGGCGCCGTCCAGGTGCGGGTGCGCGTTGGCATCGCTCGGCGCGCCGTGGGTGGCCCACCGGGTGTGCGCGATGCCGGTGGTGCCGGCGAACCGTTTGGGGATGCGCGCCTCCAGCTCGCGCACCCGGCCCTTGGCCTTGACGGTCTTCAGATCGCCGGACTTGCCGGTGATGACGACGCCGGCCGAGTCGTACCCCCGGTACTCCAGCCGCTGGAGTCCCTCCAGCAGGAGCGGTGCCACGTCGCGCTTGCCGATGTATCCGACGATTCCGCACATAAGCCGCTACTCTCCGTTGTCCGTCGTGTCGGCTGTCCGCCAGCCGTCTGTCAGTCGTGTGTCAGTCGTGTGCCCCGAGCCGGCCCCGCTGCCGGGGGCTTTCGAGGGCGCGCTCAGCCGTAGACGATGCGGCGGAGCTGGCGCTGGGAGAGGGTGGCCGGGGCCACCGCCCGGTGCGGCAGCTCCTCGCCGATCCGCTCGAAGATCTCCGCGTTGACCAGGCCCCTGGCCTGGAGCTCGCGGTGTCTGCGGCGGACGTACTCCTCGGTCGTCTCGTTGAAGTACGCCAGCACGTCCAGCACCACCCGGGTCGCTTCGCCGCGGTGCAGCGGCGTGGTGCGGATGAGGTGGTCGATCAGGTCTTCGTAGGACGTCCGGCGTTCGGGCACCCGTCGAATACTGGTGTGATCACCTTCGGTTTGCAACAATCCTGCCCGTTTCCGGGCATGACCGCGCCTCAGTGCCTCCGAACGGGTGAACGGAGATACGGCAGGCGAGTGGCGCTCGTCGCCTCGACCGGTCTGCGCCTTGACCACGTGTGGGGCGGAGGGTACTCATCGGGCGTGAGACGACTCGACGCTCGGAACGGGCGCGCCTGCGCCGGGGTGCGCGGGAGAGCGCGGGGTCCGCTGGTGCGCGCGCTGTGCGCCCTGCTGCTGGCGGTCTGGGCCACGGCGGCGGGCATGGCGTCCGCGCTGTCCGGCTCCGCCACCGCCGCTCCCTCCGTTGCCGGACACCCTTCCGCCGTCTCGGCGGCCACCTCGCGGGCGGTCTCCGACGTCACCTCCCGGGTGATCCCGGTCCCGGGGTCGGTGACGGCGGGTGGAGGCGCGTACCGTATCACCGCCGCGACCCGGATCTCGGTGGACGGCGGCTCCGCGTCGGCCTTGCAGATCGGGGAGTACGCGGCCGGGCTGCTGCGGCCCGCGACCGGGTACCCGCTGCCCGTCGGGGAACGCGTGCCGGGCGCCGCCCGCCTCGCCGACCCTCAGGGCATCGTCCTCGCACTCGGCGCCACCGACGCACGGCTCGGCGACGAGGGTTACCGGCTGCGCACCACGCCCGCGTCGGTCCTGATCAGCGCCCGCACGCCCGCCGGTCTCTTCCACGGCGTGCAGACCCTGCGGCAACTGCTCCCGGCCGCCGTCGACGCGCCCGCCCCCGTCGCCGGTGTGGCCTGGACCGTACCGAGCGCCGACATCTCCGACGCGCCCCGCTACGCCTACCGCGGCGCGATGCTCGACGCCGCCCGGCACTTCCTCACCGTCGCGCAGGTCGAGCGGTACATCGACCAGCTCGCCCTCTACAAGATCAACATGCTCCACCTGCACCTCACCGACGACCAGGGCTGGCGGATCGCCGTCGGCTCCTGGCCGCTCCTGGCCGCGTACGGCGGCAGCACCGAGGTCGGCGGCGGCCCGGGCGGTTCGTACACGCAGGACGACTACCGTGAGATCGTCCGTTACGCGGCCTCCCGCTTCCTGACCGTCGTCCCCGAGATCGACGGCCCGGGCCACACCAACGCGGCCCTGGCCTCGTACGCCGAGCTCGGCTGCGACGGCGTCGCCCCGCCCCTCTACACGGGCACCGCAGTCGGCTTCAGCTCCCTGTGCGTACCGAGGCCCCGGACCTACGACTTCCTTTCCGACGTCATCCGCGAAGTCGTCGCGCTGACGCCCGGACCGTACGTCCACATCGGCGGCGACGAGGCGCGCTCCACCACCCAGGCCGACTATGTGACCTTCACCGACAAGGTGCAGCAGATCGTCTCCTCCCACGGGAAGACGGTGATCGGCTGGCACCAGATCGACACGGCCCATCCGGTGCCGGGCGCGCTCGCCCAGTACTGGGGCACGGCGGGCAACGAAACGCAGGTTGTCGCCGCCGCCAGGGCCGGCACCCAGGTCATCATGTCCCCAGCGAACAAGGCGTACCTGGACATGCAGTACGACGCGGCCACCCCGCTCGGGCTGCACTGGGCCGGCTACGTCGAGGTCGAGGACTCCTACGCCTGGGACCCGGCGACCTTCATCAAGGGCATGCCGGCCGCCGGGATCCGCGGCGTCGAGGCCCCGCTGTGGACGGAGACGCTGAAGACGTCGGCACAGCTCGAGTACATGGCCTTCCCGCGGCTGCCGGGGATCGCCGAGATCGGCTGGTCCCCGGCAGCCACGCACGACTGGAACGCCTACCGCGTGCGGCTGGCCGCCCAGGCACCGCGCTGGGCGGCCCTGGGAATCACCTTCCACCACTCGCCGCAGGTGAACTGGCCGACCACCTGAGCGAGTGGACAGCCCCCCCGCAGACTCTGTCCCTCGGGGCTTCTCCGGGCCGGCCCGCAGGGTTCGGGGACCTCCTGTGCGGTGTTCCGGGTCACCCTCACGGGCTTCGGTGAACCCGCGGTCCTCCGAGCCGGCACCCCGCGGGCTTTACGGACCCTCGCGGTGCTTTCGGTCCAGCCCCGGGCCCTGCGGCCTGCGGACCCTGCGGTGTTCGGGCGCACGGTGTTTCGGCGCCCCCCCCGCAGACCCCTCGCATCGTCTTCGCGGATCCCGCGGATCCCGCGGATCCCGCGGACCCCGTGTGATCAGGGTCACCGTGCGGGTTTCCCGTGCTGCCCCACGGGTCCGGCGGGCCCAGCGGGTCCCGTGAAGCCCGAGGCGGCTTCCCCGGGCGCCGTTCACTCGCCCGTTGACCTTTCCGCTAGTGGCTCGGCTCGGAACGTTGGACGGCTTTGGGCCCGGGCTTCATTGAAGGGCCGGTTGCTTCCGCGTGCTGGGTCTGCTCAGTCGGGCAGATTCGCGGCGAAGATCCAGTCGAAGCCGTCGTAGCCGGTTGCGTCGAGGTGTTCCGCCCGGGTCAGACCGGCACGGATGGCCACGCGTTGGGAGGCGAGGTTGGCAGGCCGGACCCGGGCGATCAGCGGGAGATCGGGAACCTGCCGGGATGCCTATGCGGCGACTGCGGTCGCCGCCTCGCCGGCCATGCCCTGGCCCCAATCCGAGGGGGCGAAGCGGTAGAAGAGGTTGAGGACCTTCATGCCGTTCAGTTCCATGGGCTTGATTCCGCAGAAGCCCAGTTGCGGGGCGGAACCGTGGCGTCGGACGACCCAGTATCCGTATCCGCAGCGCTGCCACTGGTCGTCCCAGCGCTGATAGAGATCCTCGGCCTGTTCGCGCTGGGTAAGGCGGTCGGAGGGATTGTGGAAGCAGGTTCTGGGGTCGCTGTGGATCGCGAAGATCGCGTCGATATCGGCTGCGGTCGGGCGTCGCAACGACAGTCGGGCGGTCTGCAGCTCCTCGTCGGCGCGGTTCCGGTCACTCATGCGGGGATCGTAGAGCTGTATCAGGCGGCCCTGGCGGGGTAGCGGGTCCAAGTGCGGATCGCGGAGCCCGGGGCGAAGCTGGTCTTCGGTTCGGCCCGGGTGTTGTGCCAGCGGATGTAGGCGCTGATGGCTGCGTTCTGCTCGGCGTGGCTGCGGTGATCAGTGCCGTTCAGCGCGAAGTAGCGCAGGGCGGCGAACTCGGATTCGATCCAGTTCAGCCATGACCCTAGGTCGGCAGGAAGACCAGCTCAATGTTGTTGGCCGCAGCCCAGGCCCGCACGTTGGGGTGCTTGTGGGGGGAGAAGTTGTCCAGCACCACGTAGAGCTTCTCCCCGGGCCAGCGGACGCGCAGGG
>NZ_DATDBG010000060.1:0-10548 GCF_036524955.1 Streptomyces sp. | reverse complement strand
CGGGAGCGGTGGCGGGCGGCCCGCCGCGCCTCAGCCGACCCGGCCCGCCGGCCCGCGGCGCTCCGCCGCGTCGTCGTACGGGTCGCCGCACTCCTCCGCCAGCCGTGCCCCTGACCGGACCGGCCCGGCCCGGCCAGAGAGCTTCGCCCGACGCGGATTCGCGGTCGGCGCAGGGCACCGGGCCGCGGCGGATCGCGAGGCCACGACGACGCGTCAGCCCAGCGCGGTTCGGGGAGCCATCGCTCACGAGGTCACGGCTGTTTGCGGCGCAGCCGCGCCGCCATCGGGCGTTGTGCCTGTTCGGCCTTCACCTCGCCCGCGTACCGGTCGACGTACTCCTGCCCGGACAGTGCGAGGATCTCGTACATGATCTCGTCGGTGACCGACCGCACCGCGTACCGTTCACCCTCCATCCCGGCGAACCGGGTGAAGTCCAGCGGGCGGCCGAAGCGGATGGCGACCCGGCCGATGCGCGGGACCACCCGTCCCGGCGGCTGGAGTTCGAAGGTGCCCACCATGGCGCAGGGGATCACCGGGACGCCGGCGCGCAGCGCCATCACCGCCACGCCGGTACGGCCCCGGTACAGTCGCCCGTCGTGCGAGCGGGTGCCCTCCGGGTAGATGCCCAGCAACTCGCCTCGGCCCAGCACATCGAGCCCGGCGGTGATCGCCGACCGCGCGGCGCTGCCGCCCGACCGGCCCACCGGGATCTGGCCCGCGCTGCGGAAGAAGGCGGCGGTCAGCCGCCCCTTGAGGCCGGGTCCGGTGAAGTACTCGGCCTTGGCGAGGAAGGTGATCCGGCGCGGCAGGATCGCGGGCATCAGGAAGTGGTCGGAGAACGACAGGTGGTTGCCCGCGATGATCGCCGCGCCGCTCTCCGGGACGTTCTCCATGCCCTCGATCCGCGGCCGGAACAGCGCCCGCAGCAACGGCCCGAGGATCACGTACTTGAGCACGCGGTAGAACACGGCGGCTGCCTCCCCCTCCTGCGGCCAGGACCCCCGGCCGCGCCGGCCGGGCGCGCCCCGGACGGCGCCTCGGCAGACTAGTGCCCCCGCACCCGCTCCCACCAGGCCCGCACGGCGGCCGCCCGCCGAACAATCGCGGCCCGCGGCGGCGCCGACCCCCGGGCGGAAGGCTCGCCCGCCACGCGCGGTCGCGGTCGGGCGCGGGCGCCGCCGCGGGTCTCAGCGCGGTACTCGGAGTCTCACCGCGGTGCGCGGATCGCCGCCACACCCGCCGTACACAGGACCAGTACCACCCAGGCGAACCACAGCCAGCCGTTCGACCCCAGCGCGACGCTGTAGCCGACCACCGCTGCCAGGCACGCCACGGTGCACACCGCCATCGCCTTGGCGGATCCCCGCATCGCACGCCTCCTTCCGCGGCCGCGTTGCGCACCCGCGGACGGCCCGGACATCATGGTGAACCGGACGCGGCCTCCGGCGCTACCACTCCCCGTCGGTCACCTGGCCGGGATCGTCCTTGAGCGGCTTGACCTGCTCCGGCTCGGTCGCCACCCAGGGCTGCTCGTCGTCGCCGAGCCAGTCGCCGACCGGTTTGACGCCGGTCAGCGGCTCACCGGGGGCCAGATCCTCGGCGTCCGCGTCGAAGTAGTCGAACCAGGGCAGGCCCGCCGCGTTGTACGCCGCCCGGTCCACCGGGGACGCGGGCGCCGGTTCGCCGGTGACCGCCCGCCACTGCGGCGCCGTCGCCAGGTGCACGTAGGCCCGGCCCGACGGCTTCTCCCGCCAGTCGCCCGGGGGCCGCTCGTCCCGGTACACCTCCTGGCGCATCCGCCCGCCCGCCCCCAGGCCCATGGCCGGCGCGGGCCGGGCGGCGGGCCTCGGCGCCCTTGCCTGCGGGGCCGCGCCGAAGCCCGCCGGAGCCATCGGCGGCATCCCGGCGGCCATCGCCTCGGAGGCCGCTCCCCAGCCGCCCCGGGTCCGCGAGCTGTGCGTGGCCCGCCACCGCTCCAGGATCTCCTCGCGCAGTTCGAAGACCTGCAACTGCATGCCGCCCCAGACCTCCTCGCCGGAGACCTGGCCCTCCACCGTCGCACCCAGCCCGAGGGGTACCGCCACGAACTGCCGGATCGTGCCCTGGCCGGAGTTGATGCCGTCCAGCCACGGCTGGCGCGGCAGGACCACGTAGTTCTGCGGGTCCTGCGACAGCCGGTCGCTCCACGGCCTCCCGGACACCGCGCACACCTTGCCGACGCCCACCTGGAGGGCGGCCGGCGCGAGCGAGGAGAAGCTCAGCCACATCGCTTCCCGCTGGTAGACCGGCAGCAGCACCCCGCCGTGCGTCAGCCACTGGGCGGGCGCACGCTCCGGGTAGTCCGCCACCCGCCGCAGCGGAAACGTCCCGAGGCCCGGCGGCAGCGGATGGGTCCCTGTCTCCGGCAGTCGCAGGGTCCGCATGAACCGCACCGTCACCCCGCCGGGCAGTTCCAGCGCCGCACCCGATATCCGTGCCTGCTCCCCCATGGGAGCCCCCTTTGCGTCAGCCGCGACCGCGCGCCTGCAGTGATGCCAGGTATGCGTTGTACGCGACCAGCTCCGCGTCGCCGTCGCGATCCGCCGCCCGGTCCTTGCGGCGCGCCTGCCGCTGCTCGGAGGTGTACCACTGGAACAGTAGCGCGACCAGCACGACGACCGACGGGATCTCGCTGAACGCCCAGGCGATGCCCCCGGCCGCGGTCTGGTCGCCCAGCGGATCGACGCCCAGCGACGCCGCCGGAAGGAACGTGGTGACCATCGGCTCGCTCGCCATCATCAGCGCGATCCCGAAGAACGCGTGGAACGGCATCCCGGCGAACAGCTCCAGCATCCGCATCACGTACCCCGGCCGGTGCGGCCCGGGGTCCACGCCCATGATCGGCCAGAAGAAGACCAGCCCCACCGCGAGGAAGTGCACCATCATCGCGGTGTGCCCGGCCCGGCTGCCCATCAGCGTGTCGAACAGCGGCGAGAAGTACAGCCCGTACAGGCTCGCGACGAACAACGGGATGGTGAACGCCGGGTGTGTCAGGAACCGCAGGTACCGGCTGTGCAGCAGCTTCACCAGCAGCTCGCGCGGACCCGTGCGGCCCGCCCCCGCGGTCGGCAGCGCCCGCAGCGCCAGCGTCACCGGAGCGCCGAGCAGCAGCAGGAGCGGGGTGAGCATGCTGAGGATCATGTGCTGCACCATGTGCACGCTGAACATGACCATGCCGTAGTCGTCCAGCCCGGTGCACATCGTCAGTCCGATGGTCAGCACGCCGAGCGTGAACGCGAGCGTACGGCCCGCCGGCCAGTCGTCGCCGCGCAGCCGCAACCGCAGCAGGCCCCACCCGTACAGCACCAGCAGCAGGGCACAGCCGTACAGGAAGAACGGATCGCCGCCGGTGAAGGACAGCCCCCGGCCGAGAGTGAACGGCGGCAGGTCCATGTGCATGCCGTGTCCGCCGTGATTCATCCGTCACTCCTTCGACCGTTGTGCCGGCTCCAGACTAGAGCCGCCCCCGGCCGTGGTTCCGGCCGGGGGCGGGGCGGGGTCGTCACAGGGAAACAGCGGTCACAGCACGCACTCGGCCTCGGTGTACCGGTCGGCGGGCACCGTCTTGAGCTGCTCCACGGCATCCGCGAGCGGCACCAGCGTGATCTCGGTGCCGCGCAGCGCCGTCATCATGCCGAACCGGTCGTTGTGCGCGGCCTCCACCGCGTGCCAGCCGAAACGGGTCGCCAGCACCCTGTCGTACGCGGTCGGGGTGCCGCCGCGCTGCACGTGACCGAGGATCACCGGCCGGGCCTCCTTGCCGAGCCGCTCCTCCAGCTCCACCGAGAGCTGGTTGGCGACGCCGCTGAACCGCTCGTGCCCGTAGATGTCGGTGGCGCCGGAGGTGAAGTCCATCGTGCCCTCGCGCGGCTTGGCGCCCTCCGAGACCACCACGATGGCGAACTTCTTGCCCGCCTCGAAGCGCTCCCCGACCACCTGGGCCAGCTCCGCCACGTCGAACGGCCGCTCCGGAACCAGGATCGCGTGCGCGCCGGCGGCCATGCCCGAGTGCAGCGCGATCCAGCCGGTGTGCCGGCCCATGACCTCCACGATCAGCACCCGCTGGTGCGACTCGGCGGTGGTCTTCAGCCGGTCCAGCGCCTCGGTGGCGACGGTCACCGCGGTGTCGAAGCCGAAGGTGACATCGGTGGAGGCGATGTCGTTGTCTATGGTCTTGGGCACCCCGACGATCGGCAGGCCCGCGTCCGACAGCAGCCGGGCGGCCTTGAGGGTGCCCTCACCGCCGATCGGGATGATCGCGTCGAGACCGAGGTCCGTCACATGGCCCCGGGCCCGCTCCACTCCGCCGCGCAGATGAGCGGGCTGCACCCGGGAAGAACCGAGAATGGTGCCGCCGCGGGCCAGAATGCCGCTCACCGCGTCCAGGTCCAGCTTGCGGTAGTCGCATTCGAGCAGGCCCTTCCACCCGTCATGGAAACCGATGACCTCGTCACCGTGGTCCACGACGGCGCGGTGCACCACGGACCGGATGACGGCGTTCAGCCCGGGGCAGTCGCCGCCGCTGGTCAGCACACCAATACGCATCGCTTCGAATACTCCCGCAGCTCGACCGGACGGCCGGACTCCGTCGTCCGGATGGATCGCCTCAGCTTACCGAGCCGGGTGCCCGCGCCTCCATGCCGACCGAACTGCGGACATGTGACATGTGACCGAACTCGCGGAGACGCCCCCGTGGCGTGCCCGGTCAGGCCGGCTGCACCGCCGCGGCGATCCGCTCGGAGCGCAGCGCCTCGTACCACTGGTCGTCCACCGGCGGCAGCGCGTTCACATCGAGCGCGAGCTTGATCAACAGGTCGGCGATCTGCGGGTTCCGGGCCATCACCGGGCCGTGCATGTACGTGCCGAACACCGTGTCGTTGAAGGCGCCCTCGGTGCCGTCGCCCGTGCCGTTGCCGTTGCCGACCCGCACCCGCGCGAACGGCCGTGCGGTCGGACCCAGATGGGTGACGCCCTGGTGGTTCTCGAAACCGGTCAGCGGCGGCAGGCCGAACTGCGGCTCGATGTCGGCCAGCACGTCGCCGACGCACCGGGCGCCCTCGCCGCGCACGCTCACCACGTCCAGCAGACCCAGGCCCGGCTCGGGGCGGCCGAGGTCGTTGACGAACTCGTGGCCGAGGATCTGGTAGCCCGCGCACACCGAGAAGACGATCGCGCCGTTGGCGACGGCCCGGCCCAGCCCGCCGTCCCGGCGCAGCCGCTCGGCCGCGAGCCGCTGCGGCCGGTCCTCGCCGCCGCCGATCAGGTAGATGTCGCCGGAGGTCGGGATCTGCTGGTCGGAGCGGACGTCGACCCGGGTGACCGGCACCCGGCGCTGGAGCGCCCGCCGCTCCACCACCAGCGCGTTGCCCTGGTCGCCGTAGGTGCTCAGCAGATCGGGGTAGACCCACACCAGGCGCAGGCTGGACTCACTCATGCGTGCTTCTCCTTGTCGGGCGGCTGCGGCTGTGGTCGTGGCAGCCGGGCGCGGGTGACCGCCGGCCGGCGGTCAGTTGCCGACCCGGCGGCGCAGGTCCTGGAAGGCGGTGTAGTTGGCGATGGCCTCGATCCGGCCCGGTGGCGCCGACCGTACCGCCTCGTCCAGGTCGGCGCAGACCAGGAACTGCAGGCCCGCCACCTCCAGCCGTACCGCCAGGTCCAGCTTGCGGTCGCCGATGACCAGGATGGGGTGCCCGGACAGCCGGGTGTAGTCCACGTCCCACAGCCAGGAGGTGTCGGTGCCGTCCGCGCCGCGGGCGTTGACCGAGAGGATCACCGGCGTGGGCGGGCCGTCGATCAGGGAGAACGTCTCCAGCCAGCCGGCCGGGTTCTTGGCCAGCAGCAGCCGCAGTTCGCGCTGCTGGAACGAGACCACGTCGTACCGGCCGGCGACCGCCTGCACCTTGTACATCCGCTCCAGCGCGACCTTGGGGTCCACGCCGAACGCGGCGGCGGCGGCGGTGGACACAGCCGCGTTGGACTTGTTGGCGCGGCCCGGGAGCTGGAGGTGGATCGGCCAGGCGGCCCCGTACGGGTCCACGACGTGGTCGCCTGACAGCGCCCAGGTCGGGGTGGGGCGGCGGAAACCGCACTCGGCGCAGAACCAGTCGTCGGACGGGCGCTGGAGCACGCCGCCGCAGGACGGGCAGGACCAGGCGTCGTCCTTCCACTCCTGGCCCGCCGCGACCCACACCACGGTCGGGCTGGAGGAGGCCGCCCAGGTGATCAGCGGGTCGTCCGCGTTGGCGATGACGATCGCCTCCACGCCGGCCAGGCCCTCGCGCCACTTCTCGGCGAGCATCCGGGTCTCGGCGGCCCGGTCGAGCTGGTCGCGGGAGAGGTTGAGCAGGGCGATGGCCTTGGGCGCGACGTCCCGGGCGACGCCCGCGAGGTACTTCTCGTCCACCTCGATCACGCCGTAGCGGGCGTCGGAGCCGCCGGCCAGCGCGGAGGTGATGCCGGCCGGCATGTTGGCGCCGAGGGCGTTGGAGACCACGGGGCCGTTGGCGCGCAGTGCCTCGGCGAGCAGCCGGGTCGTGGTGGTCTTGCCGTTGGTGGCCGAGACCAGTACCACGTCGAGGTGCCGGGCGAGTCTGGCCAGCAGGTCGGGATCGAATCTGAGCGCCACCCGGCCGCCGATCACCGATCCGCTGCCGCGGCCTGCCACACGCGAGACCGCCGCCGCGGCCTTGCCCGCCGTCACGGCCAGCTTGGCCCGCGGCGACAGCGGCTCCGAGTTGCCTGCCATCGTCTTCTTTCCTCCTCGACGCCGGTCGCGCCGCTGCCCTGGCGACGGCCGGTGCTCCGCCCCGCACGTGCCGCTTCGGCGGCCGACAAGTTCCGATCGACGCCCAGCCTATCGACTCAACCCCCCGGCCCCGCACCGCACCGCCCCGATGACCCCCCAACGACCTGCGCCCCCTCGGTGTTCCGGGGCCCGGGGCCGCCACGGGCAGGTCGCCCGGCCGGTGCGGGGGACGGGGTTCAGGTACGGGCCGCCCGGCCGGGTTCTGCGCGTGGTGCCGGCGCCGTACGGCGGATGGCTACTCTGGGCGCATGCGACGCGGCACCATTCCCGGGAGTACGGGCGCCGTGCGCCGGGTGCGGGTGCTGGGCGACCCGGTGCTGGCCGCGCGGTGCGCGGAGGTCACCGAGTTCGGCGCCGGGCTGGAGGGCCTGGTCGAGGACATGTTCGCGTCGATGTACGCGGCCGGCGGCGTCGGCCTGGCCGCCAACCAGATCGGCATCCCGCTGCGGGTGTTCGTCTACGACTGCCCCGACGACGAGGACCGCCGCCACCTCGGCCACCTGGTCAACCCGCGCCCGGTGCACACCGGCGGGGTGAGCGTGACCGGCACCGAGGGTTGTTTGTCGCTGCCCGGCGTGGAGGCCGGTACCCGGCGCTACGACGAGGCTGTCGTCGAGGGCTTCGACCTGCGGGGCGAGCCGGTGGCGGTCACCGGGACCGGGTTCTTCGCGCGCTGCCTGCAGCACGAGTGCGACCACCTGGAAGGCACCGTCTTCACCGACCGGCTGCACGGCCCCCGCCGCGCCCGCGCGCTGTGGGCCGCCCGCCGTGCGCCGTGGGGCGCCGGGCTCCGGTAGATATCAGAACGCCTGACCGCCCGCCCGGTCGCCGGCCGCCGCGAGCCGGCCCCACAGCAGGTCGGCGAGGTCCCGTACCAGCTGGTCGCGCGAGCATGGCCGCTCGCTCAGCCACCAGTCGCCCGCCGCGCACATCATGCCGACGATGCCGTGGCCCCAGGCGCGGGCGAGCCGGCGGCTGTCCGGTCCGAGGTCGAGGCGTTCGGCGATCACCTCGGCCAGGTCCTCGCCCATCCGGCGCAGCAGCGGCACGGTGTGGCGTCCGATGTCGAAGCCCTTCTCACCGTCGGCGGGCGGGGTCTCGGAGGGGTGCATGAGGAAGCGGTAGACCTGCGGGTGCGCCTCGATCGCGTGGAGATACGCGTGGATCGTCGCCTCCACGCGGTCCCGGCGGTTGCCGGAGGTGTCCAGCGCGCTGTGCAGAGTGGCCAGCAGCGCGTCGGTGTGCCGCTTGGCCAGCGCCCGGTAGAGCCCGTTCTTGTCGCCGAAGTGCCGGTAGAGGATCGGCTTGGTGATGCCCGCCTCGGCGGCGATCGCGTTCATGGACGCCTCGGGCCCGTCCCGCAGCACCACCCGGTCGGCGGCTTCGAGCAGTTGCTGACGCCGCCGCTCCGTGGCCGTCTGCTGGTCCTGCCGTTGGCCGGTCTCCACCCACGCCTCCCCGGTTGTTCGATTGCCGCTGGTCTGCGCAACGTAACACCCCCGGTACCGCGGCTCGCACGACGATCGGAGAGTCGACATGACTTACCGATCAGTAATGAGCTGCTGCCGTCGCGGTTGCTGCCGCGCCTAACCAGCCGAGGAGGGGACGAAGGCGACCGCACACTCGAACGCGACGAGCATCAGCGGTCCGTGTGCGACTGGATCCACGGCTTCGCCGCCGAGGTGACGCGCCCCGCCGCTGCCGGCGCCGACGAGCGGATCGGCACTGGATCCCGGAGATGTGCGGCGGCGTCGACGACGACGTCGAGATCGCAGCCTTCTGCTCCTCCGAACCGGACGACGAGCCGGACGCGCGCTCCGGCCCGGCCGCGATCCGGACCCGCGGTCCACGACGAGGCCGCCGACGAGTGGGTGCCCAACGGGCCCGCACGCCGGCGGAGCCGGCGGACCGTACGGAGGGCGGGTCCGGCGGGACGCGGGCGCGGTGCACCGCAACCGGCCGAGTCGACGCAGGGCGGACGAGCGCATCCGGCCGAAGCCGTGCGGACGGCGACCGACCGGGGTCAGCGGGCCGGCCGGCCCGGCCGACCGCGTGAGCGGCGGTGCGACGGGCGTCCCGGGGGAGGGCCGATGACCCGGAGGTACGTGTACGAGGCGGCGTACGGCTGCGGTCGCGGTGCCCCGCGGGCGGCGGGTCAGCCGCGGTAACCGCG
Source organism: Streptomyces sp. (assembly GCF_036524955.1). GTDB lineage: Bacteria > Actinomycetota > Actinomycetes > Streptomycetales > Streptomycetaceae > Actinacidiphila. The sequence continues at coordinate 1,531 of NZ_DATDBG010000060.1, read as the reverse complement.
CAGCACGAACCAGGCGAGCAGCACGACCCCGACCACCGCCACGACGACGACCGTACGCATCACCGGCCCGGGTCCGGGCGAGTGGGACACCGCGAGGGTCAGTGCGTGCTGGATCTGCGGCTGCATGGGGCTCCTTCCGGTCCGGCCGTCCAGCGTAGTCCCGGGCTCGGGGCGCCCGGTGTTGCGGGTCGGGCCGGCCCCGGGCGGCTGCGGTCAACGGTCCACCCGGGTCGCGCCGCCCGCCGGATGGCGGCGCCCCGCGGAGCGGGGCCGCAGCGCCTCCGCGAGCTCCTCCAGGGTCTCCACCAGCAGTTCCGCCCCGCGCCGTACCAGCGGCTCGCCCTCCCGTACGGCCCCCGGGCCGGTCTCCCAGCCGTCCAGCTTCTCGCGCAGCGGCGCCCAGCTCGGCGCGCGCCGTTCGCGGACGTCGCGGGCCGCCACCTCCGCGGTCTCCCGCAGCGCCTTCGCGAAAGCCCCCGCCGCCGGCAGCGCGGGCGTGTCCCGCGCCGGGAGATGGGCCTCGAGCAGCAGCCCGACGCGGCCCACGGCCGAGAGCGCGGCGTCGGCGTCCCGGACGGCGGTACGCGACAGGCCCCGGTGCCGTACGGGTTCCACGTCCGCGCGCGAGACCGCCTGGTCCCAGGCCGTACCCGCGGCCCGCAGGTCCAGCAGCGCCTGCCGCACCGCCCGCGCGCGCCGGTTCGCCGGGTCCGCGTACGCCTCGATCACCGCCGCCGCGTAATCCGAGACCGCCTCCAGCCACTCCGCGAGCCGGTCCCGCAGCCGCAGCGTCTCCCACGCCGGATACACCGCGTACGCGATCATCGCCAGCGCCCCGCCGAGCAGTGTGAGCAGCACCCGGTCCCGTACCGCGTGCTCCACCTGCGTGCCGCCCATGCCGAGCAGGAACACCACGTATGCGGCCAGGCACCCCTGCCACACCACGTAGCCGCTGCTCAGCAGGAGGTACATCAGCCCCACACTGACCACGGCGAGCGCCGCGGAGGCGTACGTGCCGGGGTGGGCGACCTGCGTCACCGCCGAGGCCACGGCGACTCCGGCCAGTGTCCCGGCGAAGCGTCCCACGCCCCGTTCGTAGGTCTGCGTGAAGTCCGGGCGCATCACCATCACCGAGGTCAGCGGCGCCCAGTACCCGTGGCCCAGCGGCAGCGCCGAGCCCAGCACATAGCCCGCGGCGGCCACCGCGGCCAGCCGCACCGCGTGCCGGAAGACCGGGGAGTCGGCGCGCAGCTGCCGGCGCACCGACCGCACGGCGAGCGGCAGCAGTTCCCGGACCGAGGGCCGCAGCAGATGCGCGGTGCCGGCCGCGTCCGCCGGGCCCGAACCGTCCGCCCGGTCGACGGCGGCGGCCAGCAGCGAGACGAGCTTCTTGGCGGACTTCCGTGCCGCGCCGGTCAGTTCGCCGCCCGGCAGGCCGGCCGGTCCGGCAGCGGACCCGGTAGCCGTCGCGTCGGCGGCACCGCCGGCCGGGCCGCCGGTCACCGCGCTGGGCCGGCCGCCTGCCGGTACG
>NZ_DATDBG010000059.1:0-6613 GCF_036524955.1 Streptomyces sp. | reverse complement strand
GGGGCTGCAGGGCGCCCTGCGTACCGGGGGGTAGGGGAACCGGCGGTTTCCCTGCCCCCGCGGGCGACGGGGAGGCGACACCGCGCCACAGGCAGAGGCGGTGCCGAGGGTGGCCGTGAGGAGCAGGGGACGCGGGGCCGGGGCGTGGAGGATCCGCCGGGTTCCAACCGTCCGCGCGACGGGGGAGGCGAGACGGCGCCACCCGGCGGTCCAGACACACCGCGCATCCGCGGACGCGCGGGCTGTTCCGCGACACGACCCGCGAGCGCCGCTGGTTCGCGTCAAGGCCACGGGACCCACCGGGTGCCCCCGACGCGAACCGGCGGAGCCCCGGGTGTCGGAGGCCCCGCCTACCGTGGGAGGTATGTGGCGCAGCGCAGGGCTTCGGTGGCGGGGCGCGGGCCCGTCGTGGACGTGGTGGGCCCCGGAGCACGGCTCGCGGGCCAGTCCGCTGACGGTCGGCGGGCCCGTGGCCCTCGCCGTGGAGCCGGGCGCGACACGGGAGTGCGCGGGGGTGTGGCGTGGCGGTCGGTGGACACCGTGTCCCCACACAGCCGAACTGCGGCCGGAGTCGCGGCGCGACCAGTGCGAGGGGTGCGCCGCACTGGACCGTTCCTCCTCGGTCGCGGCCGACACCCGGGTGGACGACCCGCGTCCGTACGCCGTGTACCTGGCGTATTTCGGCCCCGGCCTGCACAAGGTCGGCATCACCGCGGTGCAGCGCGGCTCCACCCGTCTGCTGGAACAGGCCGCGGTGTGCTTCACCTTTCTGGGCGAGGGCCCCCTGATGACGGCGAGGCGCACCGAAGCGGTACTGGGCGCGGCCCTGCGCGTCCCCGACCGGATGCCGAGTCACGCGAAGCGCGCCGCGCGGTTCACCCTGCCCGGGGCCGGGCAGCGGGCGGCCGAGCTCCGTTCCCTGTACGGGCGGGTGACGGCCCTTCAGGACCACCTGCCGGATTCGCTGCGGCTGCGGCCGTTCCAGGCCGTCGACCACGCCGCCCTCTTCGGCCTCGCCCCGCAGCCGCCGACCACGCAGCCGCCGACCACTCGGAGCACCACGCCCCCGCCGCCTACCGCCCAGCGCACCCCACCGCTCCCGCCGCCCACCGCCGAGGTCACCGCCCTCGTGCCAGGCGGCGCCCTCACCGGCACGGTCCGCGCGGTCGCCGGACACGACGTCTACGTGGAGACGGGCGGCGCCCACCTGCTGCTGGACGCCCGGCTGGCCGCCGGCTGGCCCCTGGTCCGTACGGACGCGCCCGTCTCCACCGTGCCGACCGTGCCCGTACGCCCGGCGGTGGAGGAGCCGCAGCCCCTGTTCTGACGGGGCGGGCGGCGGCCGACGGCGCCCGGCGGGAAGCGGACCCGGCCGCGGCGGGCCGCCCGTACGCGGCCCCGGTCCTGTGGCGGCTAGTTCCCCAGCACCGCCAGGGGATCGTCCAGCACCGGCTGCCACGCCAACTCCGCGGCCCCCACCAGGCTGTTGTAGTCCAGCGCGCAGGGCAGCAGCGGCACGCTGCCGCTGCGTCCCCACAGGCTGCGGTCGGCGACCACGGCCCGGAGGCGTTCGGGATCGGCGTCCAGCAGGTGGCGGTGGAGGCCGCCCAGCAGGATCCGGTCCGGGTTGAGGACGTTGGTCAGCCCGGCCAGCCCGCGCCCCAGCCGGTCGATGAGGACGTGCGCGGCGTCCCGTACCGAAGCGTCGGCGTACTCGGTGCGGAGCAGGTCCCGGCATTGCTGGAGCAGCGAGACCTCGGGGCCCGGGGCCCGGCCCGCGGCTTCGAGGAAGGCGAGCGGGTCCGCCTCGACGTCGAGGCAGCCTCGGCTGCCGCAGTGGCAGGGCCGTCCGTCCGGGACGACCGTCAGGTGCCCGACCTCCAGGGCGAGTCCGGCGCTGCCGGTGTGCAGACGTCCGCCCAGCACGAGCGCGCCGCCGACGCCGCGGTGGCCGGAGGCGACGACGAGGAGATGCTGGGCGTCGCGTCCGGCGCCGTGGCGGTGTTCGGCGAGCGCGGCGACGTTGACGTCGTTGCCGACGAAGGAGGGAATGGGCTCGCCGTCGGACCCGAGGATGCCCACCCGGGCGATCTGGCCCGCGAACACGTCGCGGACCGGCGCCCCCGCGCGCCACGCGAGGTGCAGCGGATTGAGCGCGGTGCCCTCGGGCTCGGCGACCGCGGAGGGCACGGCGAGCCCCGCGCCGACGCACGCCCGCCCGGACTCCCGCAGCAGCCCGGCCCCGGCCTCGACGACCGCGCCGAGCACCTGCGCGGGGTCGGCCGGTACGGTCATGGACCCGGGTGCGGTGGCGACGATCTCGCCGCCGAGCCCGACGAGCGCGGCCCGGAAACCGTCGGCGTGCACCTGCGCGGCGAGCGCGACAGGCCCGCCGGGTGCCACGTCGAGGCGGTGCGAGGGGCGGCCCTGCGCGCCGGACGCTCCGGTGGGCCGGGTGTCGACCCGGATCAGGCCGAGCGCCTCCAGCTCCGCGGCGACCGCGCCCGCGGTGGCCCGGGTCACCCCCAGTTCGGCGGTGAGCAGCGCGCGGGTCGCCGCCCGTCCGGTGTGTACCAGGGAGAGCGCCGGACCGAGCGCACCCCGGCCCCGCTCAAGCCTTGTCCGCATCTGTGTCACCCCCTTATTCTCACTTTGTGCCGACGCTAAACAAAATAGGGGCGGTATTCCTCCGATCCCACCACACTTCCCCCGCCGAGCCGGCCCTGCGCAGGCTGCGCGTCGCCCTCGCCGTATGCTTCGCCGCCGACGGCTTCCTGTTCGCCGGCTGGGTCGTCCGTATCCCCGCCATCAAGGACCAGGTCGGCGCGTCCGCCGGACAGTTGGGCCTGGCCCTGCTCGGCGTGTCGGCCGGCGCCGTCGCCACCATGGTGCTCACCGGGCGGCTGTGCCGGATGTTCGGCAGCGAACGCGTCACCGTGGCGACCGGGGTCATGCTCGCGCTGAGCATCGCCCTTCCCCCGAGGACCCATTCGGCCCTCGCCCTCGGCCTGGTGCTGGTCTTCTTCGGCGTCTCCTACGGCGGACTGAACGTCGCGATGAACAGCGTCGCCGTCGACTTGGTCGCCGCTCTGCGCCGCCCGGTGATGTCCGGCTTCCACGCCGCGTACAGCCTCGGCGGCCTGCTCGGCGCGGGGCTCGGCGGTCTGCTCGCGCCCCGTCTTTCCCCCGCCACGCACCTGTCACTGCTCACCCCGGTCGGCCTGGTCGCGATCGCTGTGGCTGGGCGCTTCCTGCTGGCCCACCCGCTGCGCCACTCCGTGCGGACGGCCGGGCGGGACACCGCGCCGCCCCGTGACAGCGGGCACACCGCCCTGCTGGTCACCGTGTTCGGCCTGATCGCGGCGTGCACGGCGTACGGGGAGGGCGCGCTCGCCGAATGGGGGCCGCTCCACATCGAGCAGGACCTGCACGGCGGACCGGGTGTCGCGGCGGCCGGTTACGCGGCGGTGGCGCTGGCCATGACGCTCGGCCGGCTCTCCGGCACCGTGCTGCTCGTGCGCCTCGGCCAGACCCGCGCCCTGGTACTCGGAGGGCTGACCGCCTGCGCCGGCATGCTCATCGGCGCGCTGGCGCCGGCCGTTCCACTGGTGATGGCCGGCTTCGCGCTGACCGGGCTGGGCCTCGCCAACCTCTTCCCGATCGCCATCGCCCGAGCGGGCGAACTGACCGGCCCCAGCGGCGTGGCCGCCGCCTCCACCTTCGGCTACGGCGGCATGCTCCTCGGTCCGCCCTCGATCGGCTTCCTCGCCGACGCCTTCGGCCTGCCGACCGCACTGACCACGGTCGCGGCGCTGGCGGCGGTCGCGGCGGGGATCGCGTACGGGGTGCGGAATGCGGGGGTGCACGCGCCGGGGTGACCTTCTCGCGCGGCGGACGCGGTCGCTGTACGCGGTCGTTGCACGTGGTTGATACATGTGGTCGTTGTACGCGGTCGACACACGGGATCGACGTACCGGTTGGGCGGGCGGGGCGGATGTACCGGATCAACGCGCTTGTCTGACGCACCCGTCTGACGGACCGGGTCGCAGCGCCTGTGCCGCACCGGATCGACGTACATCACAGGCGCTCCGCGGACCGTACGGGAGCATGCTGGTCGGCAGCCGAGGCCGTAACCGCCTCCCCACGCACCCGCCGGAGCAGCGGTGCGCCTCCCGACCTGGGCGGTCACCGCCATCTGGCCCTGCACCAGGAGCGCGTCTCCCGGTCTACCTGTACGCGGCCGCCGCCTTCTTGGCGCTGCTCCTCCTGGACACGCCCTGCTGTCGCACCGGCAGGCATCCCTCAGGCGATCGAAGGTGGTGTCGGATCGCTGGTGGACCTGCGGCGGCGGACTCGTGGTGATCAGGTAGGCGTGATCGCGGCGAGGACGCCGGCACCCCTGGGAAGCATCCGCTCCAGTACAGCGCGGTGACCGGGGCGCGCCTGCTCGTACCGTTCCCGGCCGGCGTCGGTGATCGCGACTCGCACGCCGCGGCGGTCCTCGCTGCAGATGCCGCGGTCGACCAGACCCTCCTTCTCCAGGCGGGCGACCAGGCGGGACAGCGCACTCTGGCTGAGGTGGACGCGGTCGGCGAGCTCCTGGACACGGAAGGAGCAGCCGCCGTCGTGGGGGGAACCGGCGGCGAGCAGGTCGAGGACTTCGAAGTCACTGGCACCCAGTCCGAACTGGTGCAGCTCACGGTCGATCTCGCATGCGGTGCGCGCGTGGATGGCGAGGATCTCCCGCCATTCCGTCACGAGCGCCCGCTCACTCTTGTCGCCGGTCATGAGGGCAGGGTAGCAGAAAACGGACCCACATGCACGAACATTAAATGCGCTTGCATTCAATGCGCGTGCATGTACTCTGGCGGTCATGACCTCTCCGTCCACAACCCTCCCCCGCACCGAAGATCGATGGACCGCCATGCAGTGGGGCACGCTCCTGGTGCTCTGCGCCGCGCTCTTCCTCGACGCCCTCGACGTGTCGATGGTCGGCGTCGCCCTCCCGTCGATCGGCGCGGACCTCAACCTGTCGACCTCCTCACTGCAGTGGGTCGTCAGCGGCTACATCCTCGGTTACGGCGGCCTGCTGCTGCTCGGCGGCCGGGCGGCCGATCTGCTCGGCAGGCGCCGCGTCTTCCTCATCGCGCTCGGCGTCTTCGCGGTCGCCTCGCTCCTCGGCGGCCTGGTCGATTCCGGCTCGCTGTTGATCGCCACCCGCTTCATCAAGGGGCTGAGCGCCGCGTTCACCGCGCCTGCCGGCCTGTCCATCATCACCACCACTTTCGCCGAGGGTCCGGTCCGCAACCGCGCCCTCACCATCTACTCGAGCTGCGGCGCCACCGGCTTCTCCATGGGCCTGGTGCTCTCCGGCCTGCTCACCGAGGCGGGCTGGCGGTGGACCATGCTGCTGCCCGCGCCGGTCGCGCTGATCGCGCTGATCGCCGGTCTGAAGCTGATCCCGAAGCACCCGCGCGAGCGCCACGAGGGCCGCGGCTACGACCTGCCGGGCGCCGTCACCGGTACCGCCGCGATGCTGCTGCTGGTCTTCACCGTGGTCGCCGCGTCGGACGCCGGATGGGCCTCGGCCCGCACCCTGGGCTCGTTCGCCGCAGTCGCCGCCCTGCTGGCCGCCTTCGTCACCATCGAACACCGCTCGTCGCACCCGCTGATCCGGCTCGGCGTGCTCCGCGCCGGCAGCCAGATCCGCGCCAACCTCGGCGGTGCCACCTTCCTCGGCTCGTACATCGGGTTCCAGTTCCTGGTCACCCAGTACATGCAGAACGTGCTCGGCTACAGCGCCATGCAGACGGCCCTGGCCTTCCTGCCCGCGGGCGGCCTGGTCGCCGTCCTGTCCACCCGGATGGGTCCGGTGGTGGACCGGTTCGGCACGGTACGGGTGATCACGGCGGGCTTCGTGCTCCTGGTCACCGGATACGCGCTCTTCCTGCGGATCAACCTGCACCCCGACTTCACGGCCGTCGTCCTGCCCTCGATGCTGCTGCTCGGCGGCGCCTTCACCCTGTCCTACTCGTCCCTCAACATCCAGGCCACCAACGGCGTCAGGGACGAGGAGCAGGGCATGGTCTCCGGCCTGCTCAACACCTCCTTCCAGGTCGGCGGCGCGATCTTCCTCGCGATCGTCACCGCGGTGGTCACCTCAGGCCCCGGAGCGAACGCCGTCGACAAGCAGGCCGTACTCGACAGCTACCGGCCCGGCCTGTGGGTCGTCACCGGCATCGCCGCCGCCGGTCTGCTGATCACCCTCTCCGGCCTGCGTACCCGCCGTCCCTCCTACGGCATCCTGGTCGCCTCGTCCACGGACGCGAAGTCACGCTCGCGGGTCGCGGAGTCCGCTCACTCCGAACGGGTCGCGGTACACGACTGAGCCCGGTCGTACCCCTGACGATCGGCCCCGCGCGAGGAGGGAGCACGCGGGGCCGATCCGCGTGTCCACGCCCGCGCTTGGGATCGGCCGGCGTGCGATGCCTGTGGGCAACCCGGTTACTTCACCGGGAGTACGTCGCTCCCGGCGGGTACGCGGTCGGGTGCACCCCCGTCCCGGCCCGGGGCGCAGGCGCCCTCGCGGCGATCGGTCGCGGTGCGGCCCGCT
>NZ_DATDBG010000058.1:0-10948 GCF_036524955.1 Streptomyces sp. | reverse complement strand
AGCGGGCCGCACCGCGACCGATCGCCGCGAGGGCGCCTGCGCCCCGGGCCGGGACGGGGGTGCACCCGACCGCGTACCCGCCGGGAGCGACGTACTCCCGGTGAAGTAACCGGGTTGCCCACAGGCATCGCACGCCGGCCGGCGGGCAGCGGCCCAGCGTGGGACGCATGACGTACCGCGGCCAACCGGGACTCCCGCTGGCTCTTCCCCGGCCGACGCGCCGGCCAGCCACTACACCCAGGCGGTCTCTCCGGCCCGCCTCGGAATTCCCACGGCCGCCGCCCGGACCGCAGCGACTCTCGGGTTGTCTACGTACACTGACGGGCATGGCGTGCCGCATCAGTGAGCTGGTCATCGACGCCGCCGATCCCGACCGGCTCGCCGCATTCTGGAGCAAGGTCCTCGGCTACGTCGAACTCGGCCGGGAGGACGACGGAAGCATCGAGATCGGGCCGCCCGACACCGGCTTCGGCGGCCCGCAGCCCACCCTCGTTCTCAGCCCCAGCAGCGACCCGCGGGCCGGGAAGCTCCGACTGCACATCGACGTCAACGCCACCGACCGCGACCAGGACGCCGAGCTGGAGCGGCTGCTCGCTCTCGGCGCCAGGCCCGTCGACGTCGGCCAGACCGGCACCGAGAGCTGGCACGTCCTGGCCGACCCAGAAGGCAACGAGTTCTGCCTCCTGCACACCCGGCTCCGGCCCCTCTGACCATGTGCGTCCTTGCGCCGAGCCGCTCGGCCGTTCCCATGAGGCCGGGGGTTGCCCGTCGGTGTCAGCGCCCGAACTCGGGCTTGCGTTCCGCCTTGTTCATCGACGAGCGGCCGCGGATGTTGCGGCGGCGGGCCTCCGCGTAGAGCTGGTCGCAGGTGGGGCCGTCGGCATCGGAGTGGGAGCTCTGGCCGCCCCGTTTGCTGGAGGACATGTCGCGGGTGGAGGTGCGGCTCGCGCTGTGGGCCTGGGGCGTTTCTTTCGGATCGTCTGATCGTTGGTCTGGCGTGTCGCCGGCTGATGCCCAGCGGGCCAGGATCGAGCCGCTGTTGCCGGACCGGGGACCGAAGCGGGGCGGCCGGTGGCGGGATCACGTCGTCGCGAGGTCCCTCACCTGTGGAATCCGATGATGTGACCGTAAGGATTGCCCGTTTGAGCCGTGACCAGTCGTCGCCGTGTACGAGGGCGTGGAGGAGCCGTCACGGCCCGCGGGATCGTCAGCTCTCGGTGAGCGCGAGCAGCTTGGTGACCGTGTTCCAGTTGCGGGCGGTCGCGGTCAGACCGAGCCATCGGTCGGTGAAGAGCGTGGCCAGCTTCGAGTCGCGGATCGTGTTGGGGAAATGGGCGTAGATCTCCCTCTCGCCGGGTCGGAACTCGTCCGGCGCGTACGCCGCCGGGTCGATGGTCGCCAGCCTGTCCAGCGGCACGGGGCCGGACAGGAAGACGACCAGGAACCTCGATCCGTCGACGCCCTCCATGGGGAAGGGATTCGCCTCCACCACGCGCCGCAGATCCGCACCGGTCCGTACCAGACAGGAGATGGTCAGGCCCAATTCGTCCGAGATGCGCCGCTTCAGGGCGGCGGCCAGCTGCAGTGCATCCTCCTCCTCGTGTGTGAAAACGGCGTTGCCGCTTTGCAGGTGTGTTCGTACGCCGGTGCCGCCGATCTCTGCGAGCAGCTCGCGCAGGGTCTGCATGGGCACCCTGTTCTTGCCCCCGACGTTGATTCCGCGCAGCAGCGCGACGTAGCTGGTCGTCGTCACGATCGCCACGTTAGCGGGCACTGCTGACTGAAAGCGCGTGGCATGTGACGTTGTGTGTGATTGTTGCGGGCGATGACGTGGGTCATGTGACGGAGCGTAACCGTGCAACGGGTCGCTTTCCAGGTCTGTGCGGATCATGCGCGATGCGCTCAGATGTCCCTCGTTCGAGGGACGAATTCCCGGCATGAACGGTTCGGCACCCCGACCGGTGGCTAATTTCCGCCCATGAACAGCAGCCACAACCGGCCCGTCGTCACAGAACTGCGGCTTTCCGCCTTCAAATCGCACCGCGGCGCGACCTTCGCGTTCGGCCCGCTCACCCTCCTCACGGGCGGCAGCGGCACGGGCAAATCCAGCGTGCTGGAAGGGCTGACCGTGCTCGGCCGGCTGGCCTGCGGGGCGGGACTCGACGAGGTGTTCGGCACGGTGGTGCGCGGCGGCGCCGCCGCGTGCGTGCCGCAGGGCGCCCAGCCGGACGCGCAGGGCCGACGCGGCTTCCGGATCGGCTGCACGGTGACCGGCCCCGTCGGCCCGGTGCGACTGGACGTCGCCGTGCAGGCCGAGCCGGCGTTGCGGATCGTCGGCGAGCGGCTGGCCGGCGCGGGCGAGACGCTGCTGACCACGGCACTTCGGGACCCCGCGCGCCCCACCGTCCAGGCCGCCTGGCACACCGCGGGCGCGGCCTCGGTGACCCGCGCCCCGCTGCCCGACGACCGGCTGGCCACCGCGCTGCTGCCGCTGCGCGTGTCGGGGCGTACGGACGGGCAACGCCTGGTGCTGGCCGCGGCCGAGCAGGTGGTGGTGGCGCTGCGCGGGGTGTTCCCGGTCGCGCCGCGGCCCGAGCTGATGCGCGCTCCCGTAGCGCTGGGCGACGGCCGGCTGCGGGGTTCCTGCGACAACCTCTCCGCGGTGCTGGCCAGGACCGAGGGCGAGTGCGTCACCCGCCACGCGGCGCTGGTGAAGGCGGTGCGAGCGGTGTGCAGTCCGCCTGTGGAAGGCCTGACCACGCTGCCCGTCGGACCTCCGGCCGACGGCCCGGGCGTGTCCGCCGAGAGGGTGATCGCGGCGGTGGACCGGGGGCCGCTCGGCAGGGTGCCGGTGGACCGGCTCGGCGACGGCGAACTTCGGTTCCTTGCGCTGGCGCTGGTGCTGCTCACCGGACCCGGCGTGCTGGACGTCGACACCAGTACGGAGGTGCTGCCGGCCGGCCAGGTGCTGACCGTCCTCGGCGACGGCCTCGACGTCGGGCTGGACCGCCGCCAGGTACACGAGTTGCTGCGGCTCGCCGGGCTGGCGGCGCAGCGTGGGCACATCCGGCTGCTGGGCACCGTCCAGGACGCGAGCTGTGCGGACGGGCTCGACGGGGTGTCGGTGCTGGGACTCGGCGGGGCGCGGCGGGCCCCTGAGCAGGATGGGGAGCCCACTGCTGCGGGGCGCGACGGTGCCGGACGGGAGGGTGCGGGGCGCGGGGGCGCCGGACGGGAGAAGACGGGGCCTGAACAGGGGGATCCGGCGCCGGAAGCCGCCGAGCGGGCAGCCGTGGAGGGTATGGACCCGGGCGCGCGTACGGGCGCGGCTCCGGCGGACGCTCCGCCGGATTCCGGACTGGAGGGCGCCGGCCGGGAGGATGCGGTAGACCAGTCCGGGTGACCGACCAACCCGACCTCGCGGCTCTGCAACGCCGCCTCGCCGATTTCGCGGCAGCCCGCAAGTGGCAGCCCTTCCACATCCCCAAGAACTTGGCCGTGGCGCTCAGCGTCGAGGCGTCCGAACTGCTGGAGATCTTCCAGTGGCTGACTCCTGAGCAGGCCGCAGCGGTGATGGACGACGAGGGGACCGCCCACCGGGTGCGGGACGAGGTGGCCGACATTTTGGCCTACCTGCTCCAGTTCTGCGACGTGCTCGGCATCGATGTGCTGGCCGCGCTCGCCGCCAAGATCGACCGTAATGAACTGCGGTTTCCACGGCCGGATGACCCCTCCGAGTGAGCGAGTTCTCCACAGGCGGGTCTTTCTCCACAGATGTGCCGCCCCGACCTTCCGCTCTGCCCCATATCTGTCACGCTGAGTGACATCGGTGGTGGCGTGAGAGCCGCCGCCCAGTGCACGGGAGGTGCGAGCGGGATGGACGCGGCACGGCTGGTGGCGGAGGCGGAACGCGCGATGCGCAGAAACCCGCAGCCTGAGGACGTCATTGCGGAGGCGTGGCAGGCGTACGAGCTGACGGAGGCGGTGGGGCGGCTGCTGGCACCGGAGGGGGGCAATCGCGCGGAGTGGAGTGGGGGCACGGGGAACGGAGCGGGCGCGCGGGACGGTGGCCGGACGGAGTGGGACGGGGGCGGCCCGGACGAGTGCGGCGGGACGACGGAGTGGGGTGCGGGCGCGGATCACGGTCGGCCGGTGGTGCGGGCCGGGCCCGGACCGGTGGTCTCGGCGGGCACGGCACCACTGAGGGCCCTGCGGCTGACCGCGGTGCGCGATCCGGCGGGCACGCTTCGGGCACTGCGCGTCCTGCTCGGTGAGATCGGGCAAGCCCTGGTGGCTCTCGTCTGCACGGCCGAGGACGAGACGGCGTACTGGATCCGCGTCGAAGCGCTGGACGCCGTGGACGAGGCGAAGGACCGGGTACGCGTATTGACCCTGGTCAACTTCGTTTGACCGAGAGGCCTGCGGTGCGGGCAGGATGGAGGAATGGATCTCCGAATCTTCACCGAGCCCCAGCAGGGGGCGAGCTACGACACACTCCTGACCGTGGCCAAGACCGCCGAAGACCTTGGCTTTGACGCCTTCTTCCGCTCCGACCACTACCTCGTGATGGGCGACCGGGACGGGCTGCCGGGACCCACGGACGCGTGGATCACCCTGGCCGGACTTGCCCGGGAAACCAGCCGGATCACGTTGGGCACCCTGATGACGGCAGGCACCTTCCGGCTGCCGGGCGTCCTCGCCATCCAGGTCGCGCAGGTGGACCAGATGTCGGGCGGCCGGATCGAGTTCGGCATCGGCGCGGGGTGGTACGAGGCCGAGCACACCGCGTACGGCATTCCGTTCCCGCAAGACAGGCTCGCCCGGCTGGAGGAGCAACTGGCCGTCGTCACCGGGCTGTGGAAGACGCCGGTCGGCCAGACCTTCGACTTCGAAGGGACGTACTACACGCTGAAGGACTCGCCCGCGCTGCCGAAGCCCGCGCAGGCCAAGGTGCCGGTACTGATCGGCGGCATGGGCGCCAAGCGCACCCCGGCGCTCGCGGCGCGGTACGCGGACGAGTTCAACGTGCCCTTCGCGTCGGTGGAGGACAGCGGCCGGCAGATCGGCCTGGTGCGTGCGGCGGTACAGGCGGCCGGGCGCGAAGCGGACGACCTGGTGTACTCCAACGCCCTGGTCGCCGCGGTCGGCAAGGACGACGCCGAGGTGGCCCGCCGGGCAGCGGCGATCGGCCGGGAGGTCGACGAGCTCAAGGCCAATGGGCTCGCCGGTTCGCCCGCCGAGGTCGTCGACAAGATCGGGCGGTACGCCGAGCAGGGCGCCACCCGGTTCTACGTCCAGATCCTCGACCTTGAGGACCTGGACCACCTGGAGCTGATCTCGTCCCAGGTCAGCTCGCAGGTGGGGTGAGCACGCGATGACGCCCCGCGCGCTTTCGCCCGAGCCTGGTCCCGGCGGTCCCGGCGGACGCGGTCCCCAGCCCGCCGTGGCCGGCTCCGATCCCGGGCCCGCCCCCGGGACCGCCGCTCCGGGTGCGCTGTTCGGGCCGGAGGAGACGCTCGTGCTGGACGGGGGGCTGTCCAACCAACTCGCCGACCAGGGCTGCGACCTGTCCGACGCACTGTGGTCCGCCCGGCTGCTCGCCGACGCCCCGGAGCAGATCGAGGCGGCCCACACCGCCTACGTACGAGCCGGCGCACGGGTGCTCATCACCGCCAGCTACCAGGCAACGTACGAGGGATTCGCACACCGCGGAGTCGGAAGGGAGGAAACGTCAGTGCTGCTGCGCGGCAGCGTCGAACTCGCCCGGCGGGCCGCCGGAGGCCGGCCGGGCGTGCGGGTGGCCGCGTCGGTCGGGCCGTACGGGGCGATGCTCGCGGACGGCAGCGAGTACCGGGGGCGGTACGGCAGGACCGTGCGGGAGCTGGAACGGTTCCACCGGCCGAGGATCGAGACGCTCGCCGCTGCGGCGCCCGACGTGCTGGCGCTGGAGACGGTCCCGGACAGCGACGAGGCCGAGGCGATGCTGCGAGCGGTTGAGGGGACCGGTGTCCCGGTGTGGCTCTCGTACACGATCGACGGTGAGCGGACCCGGGCCGGACAGCCCATTGCGGACGCGTTCGCCCTGGCGGTGGGCCGGGAGGACGTGATCGCCGTAGGGGTGAATTGCTGCGCCCCCGCGGACGCGGACCACGCCGTCGAGGTGGCGGCCGAGACCACCGGCAAACCGGTGGTCGTCTACCCCAACAGCGGTGAGCACTGGAACGCCGAGGCCCGCCGCTGGCACGGCGGCTCCGCCTTCGACCCGGCCCAGGTCACCCGCTGGCGCGCGTCCGGCGCCCGCCTCATCGGCGGCTGCTGCCGTGTGGGCCCCACCGAGATCGCCGCCATCGCCGCCGCGCTGCACGACGGGGGCTGACGGCCCGGACCCACCCGCGCGGCCCCGGGCCGGCAGGCACGTCCCCCGGCTTCTACGGGTCCAGCCCTCGGCTGTCCTGGCACGGCACCGCCGTACCCGCCTCCCTCGGGCCGCCCGGCTTCCCGCACGGGGTCGGCGGTGTCCGGTGGTGGGGGGTGGGTCACAGCACGGCGTCGGTCTCCAGGGGGCCGGCGGTGACGCGGAGCGTCCGGATCCGGGGCGGTTCCGTGTCGTCGACGTAATAGATGTGTATGAAGGGGGCGCGGACCACCCGCTGCGGTTCGGTCTTCCTCGCCATGGCCGCCTCCCCGCGCAGCAGGCGGACCTCGTCCGCGGTCCAGAACTCCAGCACCTCGTGCGTGACGTTCAGCGGCTCGTCGATCTTGACGAAGAACGCCTTGATCGCCTCGACGCCGCGGACGTGCTCGGTGCCGAAGAACATCTCAGTGTCCTCGGTCATGTGCCCGAACCCGGCACCGAACTCCAGGCTGTCGATCTCACGCATGATCTGCAGAATCCAGTCCGGCGTCACCGCCGGGGTCATCTCGTGTGTCATGGCGTCCCTCAGACCGTGGGGTGCGAGGTCACGATCGTTTCCACCCTACGGGGCCGAGGCCGGGGCCGGGATGTCGAGATCGCGAGGGGAACGTCGCTGGCTTCCGCAGGTGCCGGAGTCGGCGAGGTCTCCCTGGCGGACCGGGTACAGCATGGACACGTCGACGGATCGCGGGTCGAGGCTGCCCGGTCCGTGAGGTCCGCGTCCCCTCCTGGGCGGCAGCCCGCAGTCTGTCCGTTGACGACTGCTCCGCCCTCAACGGAGAAGGTGCCCAAAGCGATCACCGGACGCATCAACGGCAGCACCCGCGGTCCCGGTGTCGTCGGCGGTCGAGGGACGCTGAACCGGCCGCAGAAGTGGCGAGGGCGAGGGCGGTGCCCGAGGGACAGGGACATCGCGGCGGGGCGGTGGAAAAACGGGGGCGGGAGGGGGCGGGGAGAAGGAATACTCGGCCGGGTGTTTCTGACTGTTTCCACCACCGGCGGCGCCGCGGGTCCGGCCACGGACCTCGGATTCCTGCTGCACAAGCACCCGGAGAAGGCGCAGGTCTTCTCCACGTCCTACGGTGACGCGCACGTCTTCTATCCCGAGGCGTCCGCGGAGCGCACCACGGCCGCGCTGCTGCTGGAGGTGGATCCGCCCGCCCTGGTGCGGCGGGGGAGAGGCAAGGGCCGCGGCGGGGCGCCCGACGCGGCGCTCGCGCAGTATGTGAACGACCGGCCGTATGCCGCGTCCTCGCTGCTCGCGGTGGCGCTGCGCACCGTGTTCGCCAGTGCGCTCCGCGGTGAGTGCCGGGCCCTGCCGGAGCGGGCCGCGGCGCCGTTGCCGCTGCGGATCAAGGTGCCCGCGCTGCCCGCCCGCGGCGGGGCCGCGCTGGTCGTCCGGCTCTTCGAGCCGCTGGGCTGGCGGGTGTCGGCGCAGCCGGTGGCGCTGGACGCGCGGTTCCCGGAGTGGGGCGAGTCGCGGTACGTCGGCCTGGTGCTGGAGGGCGAGCTGCGGCTGGCCGACGCATTGCGGCACCTGTACGTACTGCTGCCGGTGCTGGACGACGCCAAGCACTACTGGGTGGCGCCGGACGAGGTGGACAAGCTGCTGCGGTTCGGCGAGGGCTGGCTGGCCGGCCACCCGGAGCAGAGCCTGATCACCAGCCGCTACCTGTCCCGGCGGTGGTCCCTGACCCGGCAGGCGCGGGAGCGGCTCGAACTGGCGCGGCTGGCCGACGCCGACGACATCGAGGTCGAGGAGATCGACAACGCGGTCGAGGCCGAGGGGCCGGAGGGGATCGGCAACATGGTCGAGGCCGAGGCGCCGGAGGAGTCCGGCGACGCGGTCGAGGCCGAGGCGCCCGGGGAGCGGCCCACCCCACTCGCCGTCCAGCGCCGCGAGGCGATCCTCACCGAACTGCGCGCCTCCCGCGCCGCCCGGGTACTGGATCTCGGCTGCGGCCAGGGCCAGTTGGTGGCGGCGCTGCTCAAGGAGCCGCGGTTCACCGAGATCGTGGGCGTGGACGTATCCGTACGGGCCCTCGACATCGCCGCGCGCAGGCTGCGTCTGGACCGGATGGGGGAGCGGCAGTCGTCGCGCGTCGCGCTGTTCCAGGGCTCGCTGGCGTACACCGACGCACGCCTCAAGGGCTATGACGCGGCCGTGCTGAGCGAGGTCGTAGAGCACCTGGACCTGCCGCGGCTGCCCGCCCTCGAATACGCCGTCTTCGGTTCCGCGCGCCCCGGTACGGTGATCGTCACGACGCCGAACGCCGAGTACAACGTGCGCTGGGAGTCGCTGCCGGCCGGCCACGTGCGGCACGCGGACCACCGTTTCGAATGGGACCGCGCGCAGTTCGCCGACTGGGCGCGGCAGGTGGCCGAGGAGTACGGGTACGACGCCCGGTTCGTACCCGTCGGCCCTGACGACCCCGAGGTCGGCCCGCCCACCCAGATGGCCGTCTTCACTCGCGCCGCCAACCCCGCGCCGAACACCACCCCGGACGCCACTCCGGACGCCAGGACCACCCCGGACACCAGAAACGACAAGGAGGCCGCGGCATGACCGAGCCCCAGCCCACCCGCGGCGCACCCCGCGTCCTCCCCGTCACCGACCTCTCCCTCGTCGTGCTGATCGGCTCCACCGGCTCCGGCAAGTCCACCTTCGCCGCCCGCCACTTCAAGCCCACCGAGGTGATCTCCTCCGACTTCTGCCGCGGCCTGGTCAGCGACGACGAGAACGACCAGAGCGCGACGAGCGACGCCTTCGACGTCCTGCACTACATCGCGGGCAAGCGGCTCGCCGCCGGACGCCGTACGGTCGTGGACGCCACCAACGTGCAGCCCGAGAGCCGCAGGCACCTGATCAAGCTGGCCCGCGAGTACGACGTGCTGCCCATCGCGATCGTGCTCGACGTCCCCGAGCAGGTCTGCGCCCAGCGCAACGCCGCCCGCCCCGACCGCGCCACGCTGCCCCGCCACGTCATCCAGCGCCACCAGCGCGAACTGCGCCGCTCGCTGCGCGGTCTGGAACGCGAGGGCTTCCGCAAGGTGCACATCCTGCGCGGCACCGACGACATCGACGCGGCCGAGATCCTCACCGAGCGCCGCTACAACGACCTGACGCACCTCACGGGACCGTTCGACATCGTCGGCGACGTGCACGGGTGCAGCTCCGAGCTGGAGACCCTGCTGGCCAAGCTCGGCTACGTGGACGGCGCGCACCCGGACGGCCGTACCGCCGTCTTCGTCGGCGACCTGGTGGACCGTGGCCCGGACAGCCCCGGCGTGCTCCGCCGCGTCATGGGCATGGTCGAGGCGGGCACCGCCCTGTGCGTGCCCGGCAACCACGAGAACAAGCTCGGCCGCCACCTCAGGGGCCGTCAGGTCCAGCACACCCACGGCCTGGCCGAGACCATCGCGCAACTGGACCGGGAGGACGAGCGCGACCCCGCCTTCCGCGAGCGGGTGCGGCGGTTCATCGAGGGCCTGGTCAGCCACTACGTCCTGGACGGCGGCCGGCTCGTGGTCTGCCACGCCGGCCTGCCGGAGAAGTACCACGGCCGCACCTCCGGCCGGGTCCGCTCGCACGCGCTGTACGGCGACACCACCGGCGAGACCGACGAGTTCGGCCTGCCGGTCCGCTACCCGTGGGCCGAGGACTACCGCGGTCGCGCCGCCGTCGTCTACGGGCACACGCCCGTCCCCACCACCTCCTGGATCAACAACACCATCTGCCTCGACACCGGCGCGGTGTTCGGCGGCCGGATGACCGCGCTGCGCTGGCCGGAACGGGAGATCGTCGACGTCCCCGCCGAGCGGGTCTGGTACGAGCCGGTCAAGCCGCTCACCCTCCGGGCACCCGGCGGCCGGGAGGGCCGACCGCTGGACCTGAACGACGTGGCGGGCCGCCGTACCGTCGAGACCACTCGCATGGGACGGCTCGCGGTCCGCGAGGAGAACGCCGCCGCTGCGCTCGAGGTGATGAGCCGTTTCGCGGTGGACCCGCGCCTGCTGGCGTACCTGCCGCCCACCATGTCGCCGTGCGCCACCTCCCAGCAGGACGGCTACCTCGAACACCCCGCCGAGGCCTTCGCCGCGTACCGCGAGGACGCCGTGCGGCAGGTGGTGTGCGAGGAGAAGCACATGGGGTCGCGGGCAGTGGCCCTGGTCTGCCGGGACGAGGCCGCCGCGGCGAAGCGGTTCGGCGTCGAAGGGGTGAGCGGCGCGCTGCACACCCGGACCGGACGGCCGTTCTTCGACGACCCCGCCGTCACCGAGGAGGTACTGGCACGGCTGCGCGCCGCCGTCACCGCCGCCGGGCTGTGGGAGGAACTGGGCACCGACTGGCTGCTGCTCGACGCGGAACTGCTGCCCTGGTCGCTCAAGGCGTCCGGGCTGCTGCGCAAGCAGTACGCGGCGGTCGGTGCGGCAGCCGGTGCCGCCGTCCCGCCCGCGCTCGCCGCCCTGGAGGCGGCGGCCGGCCGCGGCACCGACGTGTCCGCGCTGCTGGCCAGGCTGCGGGAGCGGGCG
>NZ_DATDBG010000057.1:0-43514 GCF_036524955.1 Streptomyces sp. | reverse complement strand
TCAGCGCGCCGACGAGGGTGGCCAGCGGGTCGGGGGTGGCGGCCCACTGGCCACCCCCGTCGGCGGCCGGGCCGGGGCGGCCCGGCGGTTCGGCTTCCGGGCGCCCTGCGGGACCGTTCTCCGCCATCGCCGCCTCACCTGGGCCGGTCGAGCCGCTGGATGAGCATGTCGGCCAGCCGGGTGCGGGACGGCGGCGCGGCATGGTGGGTGAGGTAGATCGCGTTCAGCAGCTGGTCGGTGGCGAGGAGTTCGCTGCGCGACCGTTCCAGGAAGCGCGTCACCAGGTCGTCGCCGACGGTCGCCGCCTCGTCGCCGAGGTGCGCCCGAACCACCGTGGAGAGCCGTTTGTGGTCGGGGCGGCCCATGTCCAGGTGGATGCAGCGGCGCAGCAGCGGCGGCGGGAAGTCCCGTTCGCCGTTGCTGGTCAGGATCACGAACGGGAAGGCGCGGCAGCGGATCCGGCCCTCGCGCAGGGTGACCCGGGTGCTGTCGTCGGTCAGCACGTCGACCTGCGGCTCGCGTTCGGCCAGCCGCTCCAGCTCCGGTATCCCGAACTCGCCCTCCTCCATCACGTTGAGCAGGTCGTTCGGCAGGTCGATGTCGCTCTTGTCCAGTTCGTCGATGAGCAGCACCCGCGGTTTCGCGGTGGGCAGCAGCGCGGTGCCGAGCGGGCCGAGCCGGATGTAGCTGCCGATACCGCCGGGCGGCGCGGTGCCGGCATTCGCCGCGATCTGGGTGTCCTGGAGCCGGGCGATGGCGTCGTACCGGTACAGCCCGTCCTGGAGCACGCTGCGGCTGACGATCGGCCAGTGCAGCACCCGGCCGAGACCGAGTTCGTACGCGACCGCGTGCGCCAGCGTGCTCTTGCCGGTGCCGGGGCTGCCGGTGACCAGCAGCGGGCGGCGCAGGTACAGCGCCGCGTTGACCATCTCCAGCTCCTCGGGGCTGGGGCGGTGCATCTCGGCCATGTGCCGGTACGCGCCCAGCCGCCGGGCCGAGGAGCTGTCCGGGCCGGGTCCGCGCTCGACCAGCGGGCCGCCGTCGAAGTCCCGCCAGGGAGGGGGTTCCGGCAGGCCGTCGATTCCGGTGTGGGGCTCTCCCGTGCCTCGGTAGATGAGCCACTCGCCGGCCGGGTCGGCTTCGGTCATGTCACTCACCTCGATGCCCCTTTCGATCCCGGGTGGTCGCTCGTTGTCATGGAGTCTCCAGCAGCTCGTTGGTTCCCGGTAGGGGCCGGGTCGGGTCGTCGTAGAACAACATCAGCCCGGCGGACCACCAGGCCTCGGGAGTCCCGTCCGCCACCTCGGAGCGCAGGGCGCGCAGCGCGGCCGGCAGCCCGCCGGCCGTTCTCGCGTCCCGTACCGTGCGGACCACCCCGCGGTGGAAGTCTGCGCACGGCGCGTGCGGTGCGACCGGCTCGCGGCGCCACAGGGCTACGGTGTGGCCGCCGCCGACCAGGTCGTGCAGCACCTCGCGGGCGTCGGCGCCGCTGCGGCACAGCACGGGCAGCGCCTCATGGGGCAGGGCGCGCAGTTCGCTCTCGCCGGGGACGTCCCGCTCGGTGATCTCGTCGCAGTCCAGGACGTCGGCGTCGGGGCGCTGCCGGTGCAGGGTCCGCCACCGCACGCGGCGCTCCTCGGTGACGTCCGGGTCCTCGTCGGGCGGCGGGTCGCTGCGGCGGGTGACCAGCGGGCGCAGTGCGCCGAGCGGGCGGTCGCCGGGGCGCAGCCGCCAGGTGTCGGCGGCCAGCGCCACCAGGGCGCCGGGGACGGCGAGTTGCAGGGTGGCGGTGTAACCCGGCTCGTCGCAGCGGCGGAACGCCTCGGCGAGCGGGTCGGCGAGCCGCCCGGGGAGGTCGGGGAAGGCGGTGCCGCGGAAGTCCTCCGCGACGCAGTCCACTTCGCCGTTCTCCGGCACGACGCAGACCCGCCAGTCGTACCGGTTGGGCTCCCAGGCACGGGGGATGATCTCCAGCAGGGCCTCGGTCCCGGCGCGGTGCCGGGGGACGGTGGGCGCGGTGGCCACGCCGCGGGCGCGCAGCCGGGCCTTGCGTTCGGTGACCAGCGTGCTGCGGAACAGCCGGGACAGGGCGTCGGAGTCGGCGGCGATCTCCTGGGCCCAGCGCCACAGGGCCCGTTCGGCGGCCTCCTCGGCGGGGTGGGCGCGGTCGGCGGTGGCGGCGAGGACCGCGTACCGCAGTACGGCCTCCAGTTCGGTGGTGCCGCGCCGCAGGTCGTACAGGAGGCCGAGGCCGTCGCGCCAGGCGCGGGGGGCGAGCGGGAGGCCCTGCACCGGGCTGCCGCGTACCTCGGTGACGATGTCCTGGAGGCCGCGGGTGCCGGACGGCGGCGGGAGCTGGGCGAGCATGCTGAGCAGGTGGGTGCGGCGGCCGGGGGTGAGGGCGCGGCCCGCGGCGGCGCCTGTCTCGCTGTGCGCGTCGGTCCAGGTGTTCTCGTGGGCGCGGACGAAGGAGTGGCGGTCGGCGTGGTGCAGGTCGTGCGCGGTCATCACCCGGTGGTAGAGGTCGTCGTGCGGGTCGGTGCTGACCGGCAGCCGCCGTAACTGCTGGATGCCGACGGCCAGTCCGCCGTCCCGTCCGGTGCGGCGGGACTTGAGCACCCCGATCACCTCGCCGCGCACCAGATCCACCACCGGACCGCCGGACATTCCCTGCGGTATCTCGTTCTCGTTGCCGAGCTTGAGTATCCCGCCGCTGCCGGCACCGAGCTGGCCGCTGATCGTGCAGCGGCCGTTGTACGACATCACGTCGCCGTCCATCGGGACCCACCCGAAGAACGCGACCTGGTTGGTCGTGTACCCCTTGGCGGTGCGCTCGGTGAGCCAGACGCACGGGTGGTCCACCGGGTCGAGCATCCGGACCAGGGCGAGGTCCGGAGCGGGCCAGCGGCCGGTGCCGGGGCGGTCGGCGGGCTCGGCCCACTCCACGACCCCGCTGAGCAGATCGTCGCCGTACCCGACCGACACCCGGCGGGGTTTTCCCGGCTCGGGCTCCTCCGGGCCGGCCAGCGCGACGTGGGCGCAGGTGAGCACCCAGTTGGGCGCGACGAAGAAGCCGCTGCCCAGAAACGGGTTCCCGGGCTCGGAGCCGTGGATGCGGACGGTGGCCGCGTTGACGAGGGGGACCAGGACCTCGGCCGGGTCGACCGGGTCCTCCAGCGCGCCCGCGGGGATCACCGCGCGCCCCCCGACTGCGCCGATCCGCCGGTTCCAGCCCTCAGCACGCCCCTCATTCCCCCCACTGGCCAGGTCGTGTCCGAAGGCTAGCCCGGCGCCCGGACCGGACGCGAGATCCCTCGGGAACACTGCCTATCCTTGCCGTGTACGTCCCGTCTCGTCCCCTGTTCTGGGCTGTTCCTGCCCGTCCGTCATCCGTCCCATCCCTGTTCCGGAGCAGATCTTGTACTTCACCGACCGCGGCATCGAGGAATTGGCCGACCGGCGCGGCGAGGAGGAGGTCACCTTCGAGTGGCTCGCCGACCGGCTGCGCGAGTTCGTCGACCTCAACCCCGAGTTCGAGATTCCGGTGGAGCGCCTGGCCACCTGGCTGGCGCGGCTGGACGAGGAGGATTCCTCGTACCAGGACGAAGGCCTGGAGTAGATCGAGCAGATCGAGCAGATCGAGTTGGCCGGGCAGGGCGCCCCCGCGTCCCGGCGGCGGCAGCCGGTCCCTTGACTTCCGCATTACGCGATATATCGTGTCTCCTGGCAGACGCGATATGTTGCGTTGCGCGGATACCCGAGGAGGGGCACGATGAGCGGCACGTCGGAGCGGACCGTCACCGAGCCGGAGAAGTTCGTCTTCGACGAGCATGTCGACGCCCTGAACGTCAGGATCGTGGGCGGCGCGGTCAACGTCGTCGGTACCGACGGCGGCCCCGCCCGGGTGGAGGTCACCGAGATCGACGGCCCGCCGCTGAAGGTCCGGTTGTGCGGCTCCACGCTCACCGTCGCCTACGACGACCTGCCGTGGAAGGGCTTCCTGAAGTGGTGGGACCGCGTGGGTCGGCGCCGGCACGCGGTGGTCTCGCTCGCGGTGCCGCAGCGCACCCGGGTGGAGGTCGGCGTGGTCGGCGCGGGCGCGGTGATCTCCGGCATCTCCGGGCCGACCAGCGTCCAGGGCGTCAACGGCGACACGACGCTGGTGGGCCTGACCGGCCCGGTACGGGCGCACACGGTGGCGGGCAGCGTCGAGGCGCAGTCCGTCTCCGGCGACATCGAGGTCAACACCGTCTCCGGTGACCTCACCGTGGTCGAGGGCAGCGGCTCCGCGGTGAAGGCCGACTCGGTGAGCGGCACCATGGTGCTCGACCTGGACCCCACCGCGGGCGCCGACGTACGCCTGACCACTGTCTCCGGCGCGATCGCGATCCGTGTCCCGGACCCCGGCGACGCCGAGGTGAACGCCAACACCACCTGCGGCAGCGTCAGTTGCGCCTTCGACGAACTGCACGTGACCAGCCGGTGGGGCGCCAGGAACATCAGCGGCCGGATCGGCAACGGCAGCACCCGGCTGCGGGCGTCCACCGTCTCCGGCGCGATCGCGCTGCTGCGCAGGCCACCGTTCGAGGAGGCCGAGGGCGCCGCGGACGCCCCCGGACCCGCCGGCCCGGTCGGCCCCGCCGGCATCCCAGGCCCGGAGGGCGACGCGCCCTCGTCCCGGAAGGACCGCTGACATGGCACCCGTCTTCGCGCACGGCCGGCTCCGGCTGTACCTGCTCAAGCTGCTCGACGAGTCGCCGCGCCACGGCTACGAGGTGATCCGGCTGCTGGAGGAGCGTTTCCAGGGGCTGTACGCGCCCTCGGCCGGCACCGTCTACCCGCGGCTGGCCAAGCTGGAGAAGGAGGGCCTGGTCACGCACTCCACCGAGGGCGGCCGGAAGGTGTACGCGCTCACCGACGACGGCCGCGCCGAACTCGCCTCCCGTGCCGACGAGATCGCGGGCCTGGAGGCCGAGATCCGCGAGTCCGTCTCCGCACTGGCCGCCGAGATCCGCGAGGACGTCCGGGGCGCCGCCGGTGATCTCCGGCGCGAGGTGCGGGCCGCCGCCCAGCAGGCCCGTACCGACCAGCCTGACCCGGGCGCGCGCCGGCTCCGGCAGGAGTGGCAGGAGCAGACCCGGCGAGCCGAGGAGGAGAGCCGCCGCGCCCAGGAGGAGGCCCGCGACGCCCGCCGCCAGGCCAAGGCGGCGCGCGACGCGATGGACAGCGCGCGGGAGGAGGTGCAGCGGATGGCCCGGCAGGTGCAGGAACAGGTCCAGCCGCACGCCCGGGCCGGCGAGTGGCAGGCCGGGCTGCGCGAGGGGCTGGCCGAACTCACCCGCGAGCTGGGCCAGTTCGGCCGGCGCATGGACGCCCCGACCTCGCCCTGGGGATACGCCACCGCGTACCCGCCGCCGGCCCCGCCCGCCGAGCCGGCCCCGCCCGCCCCGGACCAGGACACCCGGTACGTGGACGACGGCCCGCCCTCCGCCGACCCCTTCCGCGACCTCGAACGGCTCCTCGACCGCTTCCGCGACGACATCCGCGACGCCGCCCGCGACCTCGGCGTGGACGACGGCCGGCTCCGCGAGGCCCGCCGCCACCTCTCGGCGGCGGCGGCCCACATCACGGCGGCGCTGCACCGCGAGGGCGGGTAGGCGCTGTACGGCGCTACGGCGTCAGCACGATCTTCCCGAACACCTCGCCCCGCGCCAGGTTGGCGAACCCCTCCCGTGCCCGGTCCAGCGGCAGCACCGAGTCGATGACCGGCCGTACACCGGTCGTCGCGCAGAAGGCCAGCAGGTCCGCCAGTTCGTCCTTGCTGCCCATGGTGGAGCCGACGACCTTCAGCTCCAGGAAGAAGATCCGGTTGAGCTCGACCGACCGGGGGTTGAACCCGCTGGTCGCCCCGGAGATCACCAGCGTGCCGCCGGGCCGCAGCGACTTGACCGAGTGCGACCAGGTGGCCGCCCCCACCGTCTCGATCACCGCGTCCACCCGCTCGGGCAACCGCGCGCCCGGCTCGAACGCCCCGTGCGCCCCGAGCTCCAGCGCCCGCTTGCGCTTGCCCTCGTCCCGGCTGGTGGCGTACACCCGCAGGCCGCCCGCCTTCGCCAGCACGATCGCGGCGGTCGCGACCCCGCCGCCCGCGCCCTGCACCAGGACCGCGTCGCCCGGCCGCACCCCGGCGTTGGTGAACAGCATCCGGTACGCGGTCAGCCACGCGGTCGGCAGGCAGGCGGCCTCCTCGAAGGAGAGCTCCGCGGGCTTGGGCAGCAGGTTCCACACCGGTACGGACACCCGCTCGGCGAACGTCCCCTGGTAGCGCTCGGTCAGGATCGACCGCCGCTCGCGCGGACCCACCCCGTACCCGCTCTCCCCGATCACCGAGTGGACGACGACCTCGTTGCCCTCCTCGTCCACCCCGGCGGCGTCGCAGCCGAGGATCATCGGCAGGCTCTCCTCGCCGAGGCCGACTCCTCTCAGCGACCACAGATCGTGATGGTTGAGCGACGCGGCCTTCACCTGGACGGTCGTCCACCCCGCCCGCTCCTCCGGCTCGGGGCGCTCCCCCAGCTCCAGGCCGTTCAGCGGCTGCTCGGCATCGATACGCGTGGCATATACGGCAAACATGGGGCCGACCGTAACGCACCCGCGCCCGGCTCATCCCTTGGGGGGACAGGCCGGGCGCGGGGTTGACCCAGGAGTGGTCAGGCCTGCTTGGTCTCCCAGAAGATCTTGTCGATCTGGGCGATCAGGTCGAGGGCCTTCTGGCCGGTGGCGGGGTCGTTGCTGGCCTTGGCCGCGCTGAGTGCCTTGAGCGTGTCGTTCACCAGCTGGTGGAGCTGCGGGTACTTCTCGAAGTGCGGCGGCTTGAAGTAGTCGCTCCAGAGCACCGAGACGTGGTGCTTCGCGAGCTCCGCGCGCTGCTCCTTGATCAGGACGGCCCGGGTACGGAAGTCCGCGTCCTCGTTGGCCTGGTACTTCTCCTGGACCGCCTTGACGGACTCGGCCTCGATACGGGCCTGGGCCGGGTCGTAGACGCCGCAGGGCAGGTCACAGTGGGCGCTGACCTTGACCTTGGGCGCGAACAGGCGAGTGAACATGGCTGTCCTTCCTCGTGATCGTCTTTCAGATGGGACATTACTCCCTGGACGAGTCGTTTTCTCGGGTGCCCCCAGATGGCTTACGGCAAAAGTCTGGTGCCACTCTGGGGCTGGTGGAGTAACGAGCCGGGAGGCGAGATGCGGGAGCAGGGGGCCGGCCGGACCAGGCTGTCGTGGGAGCTGGTCGAGGTCACAGGTCCGTCGATGGTCCCCACGCTGCTGCACGGGGACTGGCTGCTGATCCAGCGGATCAGCAGCGGCGCCGAGCTGGTGCGCGCGGGGGACGTGGTGGTGCTGCGACATCCACTGCAACAGGATCTGCTGATCGTCAAGCGCGCCGTGGAGCGGCGTGAGGGCGGCTGGTGGGTGCTGGGGGACAACACGTTCGTGGAGAACGACAGCCGGGAGTTCGGCACGGTGCCGGACGAGCTGGTGCTGGCCCGGGCCCGAGCGCGTTTCCGTCCGCCGCGGGGGCTTCAGCGCTCGGTCGCCGGGGTGGCCTCCTGGGCCGCCTCCTGCGTCCGGCCGCTGCGTCCCGACCGCTCGTTCTCCAGGCGCTTGCGGGCCCGGTAGGCGGCCACGTTGGCGCGGGTGGCGCACCGGTCGGAGCAGTAGCGGCGGGAGCGGTTGGTCGAGGTGTCCACATAGGCGTTGCGGCACGGGGTCGCCTCGCAGATCCCCAGCCGGTCCACGCCCAGCGAGGTGAGCTGGACGGCCAGGCCCATGCAGGCGGTCGCCGAGAAGCTCGCACTGGCGTTCGCCGCCTGTTCGGCCAGGTGCATGTGCCATGCCGGGCGCCCGGCGGCGTCGTGCAGGTGGGCGTGGCCGGAGACCTGCGGGCTGACCGGGAACTCCAGCAGCAGCGCGTTGAGCAGGTCGACCGCCCTGACCTCGTCACCCTCGTCCGCCGCCTCGAAGACGCCGCGCAGCCGGGTGCGCACCGCCCGCAGCCGCGCCACGTCGGCGTCGACAGCCCGCACGGCGGCGTGCGTCCCGGCGCCGAACAGCTCCCGTACGGCCTCGACCGAGGTGAGCGCGTCGGTGCCGCGCTGCGGCTCCTCGCTGTTCACCAGCCGCACGGCGTACTCCGAGTAATGAGCCAGTTCCACCTGGGGTCCTCACTGCGTACAGGCACCGGGGGTACGGGCCGCCACCCGTACCCCCTTGAAGCGTGACGGCGCGTCACAGTACCTTTGATAGGAAGGCCTTCGTACGGTCGTGCTGTGGGTTGCCCAGCACCTCGCGTGGATGTCCGGCCTCGACCACCATGCCGTCGTCCATGAAGACCAGCGCGTCGCCCACCTCGCGGGCGAAGCCCATCTCGTGCGTCACCACGATCATCGTCATGCCGTCCTCGGCCAGGCCGCGCATGACGTCCAGCACGTCGCCCACCAGCTCCGGGTCGAGCGCGGAGGTCGGCTCGTCGAAGAGCATCAGCTTGGGCTCCATGGCCAGGGCCCGGGCGATCGCCACCCGCTGCTGCTGGCCGCCGGAGAGCTGCGCCGGGTAGTTCCCCGCCTTGTCGGCCAGCCCCACCCGGTCCAGCAGCTTGCGGGCCCGCTCCCGGGCCACCGCCCTGGACTCGCGCTTGACCTGGACCGGGCCCTCCATGACGTTCTCGATCGCGGTCATGTGCGGGAAGAGGTTGAACCGCTGGAAGACCATCCCGATGTCGCGGCGCTTGGCGGCGACCTCGCGGTCCTTCAGCTCGTGCAGCCGGCCGCCGTACTCCCGGTAGCCGACCAGCTCGCCGTCGACCCACAGCCGCCCGGCGTTGATCTGCTCCAGGTGGTTGATGCACCGCAGGAAGGTGGACTTGCCCGACCCGGACGGGCCGATCAGGCAGAACACCTCACCCGGGGCGACCTCCAGGTCGATGCCCTTGAGGATGTGCGCGGCCCCGAAGGACTTGTGCACCGCCTCCGACTTCACCATCGGCTGGACACTCATCAGGCCACCTTCGGTCGGCGCAGGGTGGACAGGCTCGCCTTGACCTTCTGCCACGGCGTGAGCGGCAGGGACCGCAGCGAACCGCGGGCGTAGCGCCGTTCCAGATAGAACTGGCCGACGCTGAACACGCTGGTCAGCACCAGGTACCAGATGGAGGCCACGAAGAACATCTCCATGATCGCGCCGGATGCGGTACCGATGTCGGAGGTGGCCCGCAGCAGCTCCGAGTACTGCACGGCCGACACCAGCGAGGAGGTCTTCAGCATGTTGATGAACTCGTTGCCGGTCGGCGGGATGATCACCCGCATCGCCTGCGGGAGGACGATCCGGCGCATGGTCCGGGCAGCGGTCATGCCGAGCGCGTGCGACGCCTCGGTCTGCCCCTCGTCCACCGACTGGATGCCGGCCCGCACGATCTCCGCCATGTACGCGCCCTCGTTGAGGCCGAGCCCGAGCAGCGCGACCAGGAAGGGGGTCATCACGTCGACGGTGTTGTTCTTGTAGATCGGCCCCAGGTTGATCACCGGGAAGATCAGCGAGAGGTTGAACCACATCAGGAGCTGCACGTACACCGGAGTGCCGCGGAAGAACCAGATGTAGAGCCACGCCACGCCACCGGTGACCGGGTTCTTCGACAGCCGCATCACCGCGAACACCACGCCCAGCACCAGGCCGAGCGCCATCGAGGTCACCGAGATCACCACGGTGTGCCACAGTCCCTTGAGCACCGTCGTGTCGTCCAGCTTGTCGGCGACGCTGCTCCAGATCACCTCGCCCTGGGCGGCGGTCCAGATCAGCCAGGCCAGCAGGACGACGACCACGACGGCGCTGATCCACCGGCCGTAGTGCCGTACCGGAACCGCCCGTATCGCCTCGTACGGAGACGAGGCGGAGCCGGTGGCGGCGGGCTCGCGCGGGGCCGGGGGCCCGGCGGCGTCGGCCGGTGCGGTGACGCCGTCGGGCCCCTTGTCAGACTTGTCCGTCACGTCACGATCCGCCGTTGATGGTGACCTCGCTGATGGCGCCGGTGGTCGCGTTCCACTTCTCCAGCACCTTGGTGTACGAACCGTCGGCGATGACCGCCTCCATGGCTGCCTTGAGGGCGTCCCGCAACTGGCTGTTGCCCTTGTCCAGCGCGATACCGAACGGTCCCGCGTCGGCCGGCTCGCCGGCCACCTCGAAGTCGTTGCCGCCGCCGGACTTCTGGGCGATGTACGCGGCGACCGGCGTGTCGTTGAGGTCGGCGACCGCGCCGCCGGCCTTGACCCGGGTCTGCGCCTCCGCGTCGGTGTCGAACGACTGGATGGTCAGACCCTCGCTGCCGCAGTCCGTCTTCAGCTTCTTGAAGGCGTCCTCGTAGATCGTGCCGCGCTGGACCGCCACCTTCTCGCCGCACAGGTCCGGGAGGGTCTTGATCCCCTTCGGGTTGCCCTTCTTGACCAGGATGGACGACCCGGAGAGGTAGTAGTCCACGAAGTCGACACCCTTGCCGATCTTCTTGCCCTCGTCGTCCAGGCCCTCCTGGCGGGCCTTGGTGTCGCTCATAGCGGACATCACGATGTCGGAGCGGCCGGTGTAGAGAGAGGTGATCAGCCCGTCGAACTTGCCGTTGGTGAACTCGAACTTCACACCGAGCTGCTTGGACATCGCGTCCGCGAGGTCCGGGTCGATGCCGACGATCTTCCCGCCCTCGGTCTGCTCCATCGGAGCGTACGAGGCGTCGGTGCCGACCTTGATCACACCGGAGTCCTGGTACTTCTTCGGCAGCTTGTCGAAGAGCGGCGCCGCGGACGTGCTGGGCGAGGCGGAGGTGCCGGTGGTACCACTGGACTCGTTCTTCTTCGTCTGGTCGCCGCACCCGGTGAGCACCAGGGTTCCGGCGACCGCGACGGCGGCGACCGCGCTGAGACGTGACAGGGCCGCGGTGCGCCTGGTGGTACATGCGGTCATCGCTGTGTCCTCCTGCGAGGTGAGGGTTGGTCGGCCGGGCGGCGCGGCGCGCGCCATCGGGCACCGCCACCCTGTGTGATCTGTGCATCTTGCCATCCGGACAGCCCCGAGCAGGGGGCTCGTTGTGTCAAAATCGGATAACGGGCGATCCCCGGGCACCCATCCAGCCGGTACACCAGGGCCGGACCGATGTGGAGCCATGCCGATCAATGTCACTCGTCAGCGGAAACCGGTTTCCGGTAGAACGGGTCCTCACCCCTCATCCGGGGCCCACAGCGCGCGTGCGGCGCGCCCGACATCGGCTGCCGTCGCGCTCACTCGTACCTGGCGACACGGATGCCGCGCCCACCTCCTCCCGTTCCTCGGGGGGATTCCTTTTTTTCCCGTACGTTTCCCGCAAGTTTCCCTCAAATTATGACAAAGGGGTCCAAAAAGTGGCAGCGGAGATCGTTAATCCCCCGACCGGGACCGAACCGGGCGACACGGTGAACGCAGGCGTCACGAGCGAAGCGGGCCGGACCGGACAGGCCGACGAGGGCTTCCCCATCGACCCGGTCTTCGCCCTGCACCGCGGCGGCAAGATGGAGGTCGTCTCCACCGTGCCGGTGCGCGACGCC
This sequence comes from Streptomyces sp., assembly GCF_036524955.1. Taxonomy (GTDB): domain Bacteria; phylum Actinomycetota; class Actinomycetes; order Streptomycetales; family Streptomycetaceae; genus Actinacidiphila. The sequence goes on along the minus strand of NZ_DATDBG010000057.1, from coordinate 31,891 downwards.
GACGACCTGTCGCTCGCATACACGCCCGGGGTGGCGGAGGTCTGCACGGCCATCGCCGAAAAGCCGGAACTCGTCCACGACTACACCTGGAAGTCCCAGGTCGTGGCGGTCGTCACGGACGGCACGGCGGTGCTGGGGCTCGGCGACATCGGCCCCGAGGCGTCCCTCCCGGTGATGGAGGGCAAGGCGATCCTGTTCAAGCAGTTCGGCGGGGTGGACGCGGTGCCGATCGCGCTCGCCTGCACCGACGTCGACGAGATCGTGGAAACGGTGGTCCGGCTCTCGCCGTCCTTCGGCGGGGTGAACCTGGAGGACATCTCCGCGCCGCGCTGCTTCGAGATCGAGGAACGGCTCAAGGAGCGGCTGGACATCCCGGTCTTCCACGACGACCAGCACGGCACGGCGGTCGTCACCCTCGCGGCGCTGCGCAACGCCTGCACGCTGACCGGACGCACCCTCGGCGACCTGCGCGCGGTCATCTCCGGCGCCGGCGCCGCCGGGGTCGCCATCGCGAAGATCCTGATCGAGGCCGGCATCGGCGACGTCGCGGTCACCGACCGCAAGGGCGTGGTGCACGAGGGCCGGGACGACCTCAACCCGGTCAAGCGGGACCTGGCCGCGTACACGAACAACGCAGGGCTGACCGGCTCGCTGGAGTCGGCGCTGTCCGGCGCGGACGTCTTCATCGGCGTGTCGGGCGGGACGGTGGCCGAGGAGGCGGTCGCGACGATGGCCGAGGGCGCGTTCATCTTCGCGATGGCCAACCCGACCCCGGAGATCCACCCCGATGTCGCGCACAAGTACGCGGCGGTCGTCGCCACCGGGCGCAGCGACTTCCCCAATCAGATCAACAACGTCCTGGCCTTCCCCGGCATCTTCGCCGGTGCCCTCCAGGTCCGCGCCTCCGCCATCACCGAGGGCATGAAACTCGCCGCCGCCGAGGCGCTGGCCGCAGTCGTCGCCGACGAACTCTCCCCCGACCGCGTCATCCCCTCCCCCTTCGACACCCGGGTCGCGCCCGCCGTCACCGCGGCGGTGGCCGCCGCCGCCCGGGCCGAGGGCGTCGCCCGCCGCTGACCGCCACCGCCGGAGGCGGGTCCCGTGCGGGGCCCGCCTCCGGCGCGGCAGGCACCGGGCCTGCTCTCCAGTCCGCGGGAACACACCCGGGGAAATGTGGCGTACGCCACATTCAGATATGTCACACCGGGCCCTCCCCGCGCCTCTTATATGTGCCGGGACAAAAACCCGGCGCGAAGAGCGTCCCCGCCCGCCTGGTCCCCCGTACCGGCGGGCGGGGGCTTTCGCATGCGGCGACTTACGCGTGCGGGGCGTTTCGCATGCGGCGACCGACAAAACCCCGCGGCGGGCCGCGAACTTCCGGCGGGTGACACGCCAGTCGGCTAATGAGCCCGGTCGGTTTCCAGGGCCTGGTGGGTGATGCGCAGCGCGCGGCTCGACGTGTCGTACGTGCGCTGGGCCACGCAGACGAACAGGCAGTCCACGACGACCAGTTGGCTGATCCGGCTGGCCATGGCGCCGGGCCGGAACGTGGTCTCCCGGCCGGCCGACACCAGGACGAAGTCGGCGAGCCGGGCGGCGGTCGACAGCGGGTGGTTGGTGATCACCACGGTGGTCGCGCCCTCGGCGGAGGCGCGGCGCAACGGTTCGAGCACGTCACGGCTCTCGCCGGAGTGGGAGACGGCGAGGAAGACGTCGCCCTCGCCGAGGAGTACGGCGCTGGTGAGCGCGGACTGCGAGTCGCCGTGGGCGTGGCAGGGGCGGCCGATCCGGGCCAGCTTCTGCTGGAGGTCCTGCGCGACCAGGCCGGACGCGCCGACCCCGGCTATGTGCAGTTGCCCGCCGCCGCAGACCGCCTTGACCGCGCCGGTGAGCTGCTCGGGGTCGAGCTGGGTGGCGGTCTCCAGCACCGCCTGCGACTCGGTGTGCACGAGCTTGGCGATCACCTCGGCTGCCGAGTCCTCGGGCGTGATCCCGGAGGTCAGCGTGGAGCGCGGCGTCTGCCGCGCGGCGGAGGCGGCCAGCGCCAGCCGCAACTCGGGATATCCGGCGAATCCCAGCGCCCGCGCGGTGCGCACGATGGACGACTCACTGGTCCCGGCCAGAACACTGAGCTCCGAGATCGTGCTGCGTGCCACCTGCGCCGGGTCCTCCACGATCAGCGACGCGATCCGCGCGGCGGCGGGCGTGAGCGAGGGCAGCAACCCGCGCACGGTGGCGGTGAGCGCGTCGCCGCCGTCGCCCGCCGCGCCCACCACGCCACCGGGCTCTCCCGAGGGAGCAGGCCCACCCGGCAGACCATCCGCCCCCGAGGCGGTCCCCCGGGCCCGGGTCGCCTCACCGGCGGCGATCGCGTCACCGGGCGCAGCGGCTCTCGCCGGTCGGGCTGCCTGCGGGCCCGCGACATTTTCGTGCACGGGAGAAGAATGCACCGTGATTCCGCCTTGCGGGACCCGGTGCGGCGGAATCCCCTGCCGCCGGGAGCGCCCGGTAACGCCGGGACCGACCCGACTGTCACACCCGCGGGTGACAGCCGGAGCACCCGGGCCCGGTGGGAGCCGCACGGCCGTGCCGGGCCGGGCTGGGCAACGAGCCGCACGGCGGCACCCGGAGTGAGAGCGCCCCGCGGCGGCGGGTGGGCCACGAGGGTGCCCCCGGGGCAAGCGCGGCCTGCGCCGTAACCGGGCGGGCGGGTGGCACGCGCCCGGTAACGCCCGGACCGGCGGAACCCGCCCGGCGGCGCCCGAGCTGGCCAGGAGCCGCGGGGCGGCGCCCGGGGTGCGGGTCGCCCGGCGGCGCCCGGACCGGCGGAACCCGAGGGTGCCCCGGGGGCGCGCACGACCTGCGGGGTAATCAGGTGGGCGGGTGGGCGGAAGACCCGGGAAAGGCCACACCCGTGCCGCCGGGTGCGGCGGAGACAATGGCCCGGTGACCGATGCCCGTGCCGATCCCCTGTCCCGGTGGGACGGAAACGATCCCCTCTCCCGGCTGGACGCAACGCTGCCCTCCCCGCTGGTCGCCGTCGGGGACGACCGGCTGGCCCGGCACGGAGTGACACTGCTGCTGAAACGGGACGACCTCATCCATCCCGCGCTGCCCGGCAACAAGTACCGCAAGCTGCGGCTCAACCTGGCGGCGGCGGTGGCCGCGGGCCACGACACCCTGCTCACCTTCGGCGGCGCCTACTCCAACCACCTGCGGGCGACCGCTGCCGCCGGACGGCTCCTGGGGCTGCGTACGGTCGGCGTCGTCCGCGGCGACGAGCTCGCGGCCCGCCCGCTCAACGACTCGCTGGCCCGCGCCGCCGCAGACGGGATGCGGCTGGACTTCGTGGACCGCACGACGTACCGCCGCAAGGCCGACCCCGAGGTGCTGGCGGCGCTGCTGGCCCGGCACGGTCCGGCCTACGTCCTGCCCGAGGGCGGCTCCAACGCCCTCGCGGCGCGCGGCTGCGCCGATCTGGGGCGGGAGCTGCGCGGCGCCGCCGACGTGGTGGCCGTCGCGTGCGGTACCGGCGGCACGCTGGCGGGCCTCGCCGCGGGACTGGCCGTCCCCCAGCGGGCCATCGGGTTCGCGGCCCTGCGCGGCGGCGGCTTCCTGACCGAGGAGGTACGGCGGCTCCAGGCGGCGGCCTTCGGCGGCCCGCGGGGGGACTGGCGGATCGAGGACCGTTTCCACCACGGCGGGTACGCCCGCACCACCCCGGCGCTCGACGCGTTCGCGGCGGACTTCGCGGCACGCCACGGGGACGCGCCCGGCGCGCAGGCCGGTCCGCCCCTCACCCTGGACCGGATCTACGTCGCCAAGATGCTCCACGGCGTCTTCGCCCTCGCCGAGGAGCGCGCCTTCCCGCCGGGCACACGGATCGCCGCGGTGGTCACCGGGTGACAAACGCCCTTGATGTCGGTATCGCCGCCCGGCCTTACCCTGGGTGGCATGATCCGCGCCGCGATGCCCGCCGACATCCCGGTCATCCACTCCCTCGTCCGCGAACTCGCCGCGTACGAGCGTGCGCTGGACGAGGCCCGGGCCACCGTGGAGCAACTGCGCGAGTCACTGTTCGGCGCGGACCCGGCGGCGTACGCGCTCATCGCCGAGCAGGAGCCGGACGGCGGAGCCGTCGGTTTCGCACTGTGGTTCCGGAACTTCTCCACCTGGACCGGCACCGCCGGGCTGTACCTGGAGGATCTGTACGTACGGCCGGACGCCCGCGGCGCCGGGCACGGCACCGCGCTGCTGGCCGCGCTCGCCGCGATCTGCGTGGAGCGCGGCTGGTCCCGCTTCGAGTGGTCGGTCCTGGACTGGAACGAGAAGGCACTCGGCGTCTACCGTTCCATTGGCGCTCTGCCCCAGGACGAGTGGACCGTACAGCGGCTTTCCGGATCCGCACTGCACGCGCTGGCCGCGCGGGCCGACAATCCGGCGAATTCGCATGCGAATTGAGACCTCGCACCCGCTACCGACGGTGCGTACTCATGTGCTTACCATGGGTGACAGAACAACGGGTGACCGCGCTCCGCCGGGCGACATCAGGGTACGGATCGCGATAGCGTCGCTGCGAACCAGAGCAATCACTGTGTGCCACCGTGGAGGTGAGGGTGTCCCAGATCGCAGGCGAGCCCGGGTCGAAGGACTTCGTCGAGGTCCGGCTGCCCGCGGCGGGGGCCTATCTGTCGGTGCTGCGTACGGCCACGGCCGGACTCGCGGCCCGGCTGGACTTCACCCTCGACGAGATCGAGGATCTGCGGATCGCCGTGGACGAGGCGTGCGCGATCCTGTTGCAGCAGGCCGTCCCGGGTTCCGTGCTGAGCTGCGTGTTCCGGCTGGTCGGGGACTCGCTGTGGGTGACCGTGTCCGCGCCCACCACTGACGGCCGGGCGCCGGAGCGGGACACCTTCGCCTGGACGGTGCTCTCCGCGCTGGCCGGCGAGGTGGATTCCCACGTGGCCGAGGACAAGACGGTCAGCATCAGCCTGCACAAGAAGCGCGGCGCCGTACCAGGACTGTCGTGAAGTCCGCGGACAGTCCCGGCACGCCCGCGGAGCAGGCGGCTCCCGCGGCGCGCGGCCGTGCCTCCGTACCCGCCCAGCAGTCGGACCCGGTGGGTCCGGCCGGGCGGCGTCACGCGGCCAGGCCGCATCCCGAACCCGGTGGGGAGACCCGCGGGGAACCCGGTACGGAAGTGATGGACGCGGCGGAGCAGGCGGACCCGATGGATCAGCACGAGCACGTGGCGCAGGCGGCGCAGGCGGACGGGCACAAGCGCGTGACGCCCGCCACCGCGGGCAGGCCGGTGACGCACGTCGACGGCGTCGACGGCGTCGATCACCACGCGCCGCCGGAGCCGCACGACCCGCACGACCGGTCCGGCGCCCGAGCGCTGTTCGTCGAGCTGAGCAGGCTGCCCGACGGTTCTCCGGAGCGCGCGGAGCTGCGCAACCAGTTGGTACGGATGCACCTGCCGCTGGTCGAGCACCTGGCCCGCCGGTTCCGCAACCGAGGGGAGCCGCTGGACGACCTGACGCAGGTGGCCACGATCGGGCTGATCAAGTCGGTGGACCGGTTCGACGTGGAGCGCGGGGTGGAGTTCTCCACCTATGCGACCCCGACGGTGGTCGGCGAGATCAAACGGCACTTCCGGGACAAGGGCTGGGCGGTACGGGTGCCCCGCCGGCTCCAGGAGCTGCGGCTGTCGCTCACCACGGCCACCGGTGAGCTCTCCCAGCGGCACGGGCGCGCCCCGACCGTGCACGAACTGGCCGAGCACCTCAAGATCTCCGAGGAGGAGGTCCTGGAGGGGCTGGAGTCCGCCAACGCGTACAGCACGCTCTCGCTCGACGTCCCCGACACCGACGACGAGTCCCCGGCGGTCGCCGACACCCTCGGCTCCGAGGACGAGGCACTGGAGGGCGTGGAGTACCGCGAATCCCTCAAGCCCCTCCTCGAACAGCTCCCGCCGCGCGAGAAGACGATCCTGCTGCTGCGGTTCTTCGGCAACATGACCCAGTCCCAGATCGCCCAGGAAGTCGGCATCTCCCAGATGCACGTCTCCCGCCTCCTGGCCCGCACCCTCGCGCAGCTCCGCGACAAGCTGCTGATCGAGGAGTAGCGAGGCGTAGCCGGAGGCAGCCAGGGGCAAGCCCTGCCCGGGCGGCGGGCGGCGGGCGGCGGGCGGCGGCCAAGCTTGCGCGGCTTACGAGGACGCCGTGCGCTTGATGCCGAGGGCGTCGGTGGTGGCCGGGTGGACGAGCAGGACGAGCCCGGACAGGGCGAGGGCGCCGAGCGCGGCGCCGCCGGCGATCACCGCGCCGGTACTGTGCAGCATGGTCCAGGCGACGGGCAGCGAGAGCAGTTGCATGATCAGCGCCGGGCCGCGGCTCCAGCGGCGGGCGCGGCGCAGCCCGTAGGCCGCGGCGAGCGGGAAGCCGGCCAGGACCAGGATGAGGAGCCCGGCGAGGATCGCGGTCTCGCCGCCGGTGAAGAACGTGGTGACCCCCCATCCTGCCAAGGCCAGCCCCTCAAGGGCGGCGACGGCGGCGGCGAGGTTCAGCCGCAGCGGCGGCGGCCCGGCGGGAACCGCGGGGGAAGCCGGGGAAGCCGTGGTGGAGCCCGGTTTCCGGGGGCTGGCCGGGGCCGGAGGGCGGGGGCGGCGTCGGGGCGTCTTGCTCACACCGGCCAGCGTAGCCCGGGGTGAAAATCCGTAGGTACGCTGTCCGCCATGCGTGCTCTCCTCGTGGTCAATCCCGCCGCCACCACCACCAGCGCGCGGGTGCGTGACGTGATCGGCTCCGCGCTGTCCAGCGATCTCAAGCTGGAGGTGGCCACGACGGAGTACCGGGGGCACGCGCGGGATTTGGCGCGGCGGGCCGCGGAGGGCGGCGCCGTGAAGCTGGTGGTGTCGCTGGGCGGCGACGGCACGGTCAACGAGATCGTCAACGGGCTGCTGCACCACGGCCCGGACCCGCAGGCGCTGCCGGGGCTCGCCGTGGTGCCCGGCGGGTCCACCAATGTGTTCGCGCGCGCCCTCGGCCTGCCCAACGACGCGGTGGAGGCGACCGGCGCGCTGCTGGACGCGCTCCGTGCGGGCTCCTCACGCACGGTGGGCCTCGGCCTGGTGAGCGGCGCCGCGGGGACCGAGGACGAGGGCGTGCCGGCCCGCTGGTTCACCTTCTGCGCCGGGCTCGGGTTCGACGCCGGCGTGGTGGGGCGGGTCGAACAGCAGCGGGAGTTGGGCAAGCGCTCGACGCCGACGCTGTATCTGCGGCAGGTGGCACGGCAGTTCCTCGCCGACCCGCACCGCACGCACGGGACGATCACGCTGGAGCGCCCGGACGAGGAGCCGGTCCCAGGCCTCGCGACCGCGATAGTCTGCAACACCGCGCCATGGACCTATCTGGGCACCCGGCCGGTGTACGCCTCTCCGGGCGCGTCCTTCGACACCGCCCTTGACCTGCTGGGTGTCACCAAGATGTCCGCGGCGTCAGGCGCGCGTTACGCCGCACAGCTGCTCCGTTCGACCCCTGAGCGGGGCCCGCACGGGAAGCACGCGCTCACGCTGCACGATCTCACCGACTTCACCTTGCATTCGCAGGCACCACTGCCCTTCCAGGTGGACGGTGACCACCTGGGACTGCGCCGGAGCGCAACCTTCACAGGCGTACGCCGTGCACTGCGTGTGATTGTGTAAGTCGAAGAGCCTAAAGTCCTTTTAGTCGAACGTTTAAGCTGCCCCCCACCCCATGGAAGTACGGCTGTGATCGAGGCGACACCGACGATTCCAAAAAAACTTCCCTGAGGGGGTTGTATCTCCCGCCGAGGTTTGCGAGTCTCTAGGTGGCGATCGGGACGGGCCGGGTAGACGGCCCCCATGAGAGCCCGAATCCCTCCACTTCACATCAGCGGGACCGCACCGGCGAAGGCTGGGTGGCGTCCCGTTCCCTGTGAAGGGATTCGTGAAAGCGTTCACATTCACAAGCAACGTGCTTGTCACACAAGGAGTTGGAGCAGCCATGGACTGGCGTCACCGCGCCGTTTGCCGCGAGGAAGACCCCGAGCTCTTCTTCCCCATCGGCAACACCGGTCCTGCGCTGCTGCAGATCGAGGAAGCCAAGGCCGTCTGCCGCCGCTGCCCCGTCATGGACCAGTGCCTCCAGTGGGCGCTGGAGAGCGGCCAGGACGCCGGTGTCTGGGGTGGCCTCAGCGAGGACGAGCGCCGCGCGATGAAGCGTCGCGCCGCTCGTAACCGGGCCCGTAACGCCACTGCCTGACCGTCCCACCCGGACACAGTCTTCCCACCGAGCCGCAGCGCGCAGCACCTGCGACACACGCGCAGCACGCAGCATCGCGAGAAGCCCCCGCACCGCACAACGGCACGGGGGCTTCTTGCTTTGCCGCCCTCTCGCCTCCGGCCGCTCAGACCCGGTGCCGACGGTCGACCGTGCTCACTCGCTCGTCCCTCGCTCACTGCGCGCGCTCTCCACTTTCAACACCGGCGCGGCCTTTGGCTCGATGGCTGCGCGGCGAACCCCAAAAGGGAGGTGAAGGGTCAGTTGTCCAGGGGTAGTTCGAGGACCACCCTGGTACCGCCGCCCGGAGCCCGCACCATGTCGAACGCGCCGCCCAACTCCCCCACCACCAGGGTCCGGACGATCTGGAGCCCCAGGTTGCCCGCCTGCTGGGCGTCGAAGCCGTCGGGCAGGCCGCGGCCGTCGTCCTGGACGACGACGGTGATGCGTTCGCGGCCCCGGGTGACGGTGACCTCGACCGTGCCCGTGTCGCCGGGGCCGAAGCCGTGTTCCAGGGCGTTCTGCAGGAGTTCGGTGAGCACCATGGACAGCGGGGTGGCGATCTCGGCGGTGAGGATGCCGAACCGGCCGGCCCGGCGGGTGGTGACCGTGCCCGGGGAGATCTCCGCGACCATGGCGAGCACGCGGTCGGCGATCTCGTCGAACTCGACCCGCTCGTCCAGGGTCTGGGAGAGCGTCTCGTGCACAATGGCGATCGAGCCGACCCGGCGCACCGCTTCGTCCAGCGCCTCGCGGGCACGGGACGACTCCATCCGGCGGGCCTGGAGCCGCAGCAGGGCAGCGACCGTCTGGAGGTTGTTCTTCACCCGGTGGTGGATCTCCCGGATGGTGGCGTCCTTGGTGATCAACTCGCGTTCGCGGCGGCGCAGTTCGGTGACGTCGCGCAGCAGCACCAGCGAGCCGATGTGGGTGCCCTTGGGGCTGAGCGGGATGGCCCGCAGCTGGATGACGCCGTCACCGCCCTCGACCTCGAACTCGCGGGGCGCCCAGCCGCTGGCGAGTTTGACCAGCGCCTCGTCGACCGGGCCGCGCACCGGGGCGAGTTCCGCGGTGGCCTTGCCCAGGTGGTGGCCGACCAGGTCGGCGGCCAGGCCCAGGCGGTGGTAGGCGGACAGGGCGTTGGGGCTGGCGTACTGGACCACGCCGTCGGCGTCCAGCCGGATCAGCCCGTCGCCGGCCCGCGGTGAGGCGTCCATGTCGACCTGCTCGGCCGGGAACGGGAAGGCGCCGACCGCGATCATCTGGGCCAGGTCGGAGGCGCTCTGGAGGTAGGTGAGTTCCAGGCGGCTCGGGGTACGGACGGTGAGCAGGTTGGTGTTGCGGGCGATCACGCCGAGCACCCGGCCGGCCCGCCGTACCGGGATGGACTCGACCCGGACCGGCACCTCCTCGCGCCATTCGGGATCGCCCTCCCGTACGATCCGGCCCTCGTCGAGCGCGGCGTCGAGCATCGGGCGCCGGCCGCGGGGAACCAAATGGCCCACCATGTCGTCCTGGTAGGAGGTGGGGCCGGTGTTGGGCCGCATCTGGGCGACGGAGACGTACCGGGTGCCGTCCCGCGTCGGGACCCACAGCACGAGGTCGGCGAAGGAGAGATCGGAGAGCAGCTGCCACTCCGAGACGAGCAGGTGCAGCCATTCGAGGTCGGTGTCGTCGAGGGCCGTGTGCTCGCGGACGAGATCGTTCATGGAGGGCACGCCTGCGAGCGTACCGCCAGAGCCGGCCAGGACCAGGACGAGGAGCCGGTGTTTGGGCGGGGGCGCCACCGGGAATCCCCGTACGGATTCCGTGACAACCCATGGACACGGATCAGTGGTCTAGTCCACAATGCACGGCATGACTTCCGCACTCCCCGCACAGGAGAGCGGATGAGGCACGGCGTTCTCTGCCCTGACTACGCCGCCGCCTCACTGGTCGGCCCTAGCGGGCCGGAGGGGGCCGCACACCCCGCCGGTCACGGCGCCGACGGCGACTCCGGGCTGCGGTGCCGGAGAGGTTGAGGGTCCTCTCCCGGCACCGCGGCCCGAAGTCCTTTTTTGCCGCCCTCTCGCCTCCGGGCGCGGATGGACACCGCGGCTCGACGGCCACACGGCGAACCGTTCCTCCGCTTGCGGCCACGCGGCCGTCGCGTGGGTGCCGTGGGGGCCGCCCGGGCGCCGTCAGCGGGTCCCGGGCGCCTTCACCAGAGCCGTCAGCGGGTCCCGGTCTCCTTCGCCATCGCCCGCGGCGCGTCCGGGTCCTGGCCGCGGGCGATGGTCACCTCGTACGCCAGCTTCTGGAGCGGCAGAATCTCCAGCACCGGTTGAAGGGCCTCCGGCACCGCACCGGTGGGCAGCGCGAAGCCGTGCGCGACCGCGGCCACCTGGCGCGAGGGCCCGACGACGACCAGGTCGGCGCCCCGGCCGCGCAGGCGGTCGAGCACGGGCTGGAGAGCCTGGCCGCCCTGCCCCTCCGTGACGATCGCGATGACCGGCGAGATGTTGTCCACCATCGCCAGCGGGCCGTGCAGCAGATCGGCCCCGGAGTAGGCGAGCGCCGGGATGTGACTCGTCTCCATCAGCTTCAGCGCCGCCTCCTTCGCCGTGGGGTAGCCGAACCCCCGCGCGGTGATCACCATCCGCTCGGCGAACCGGTACCGGCCGGCCAGGTGCCGCACCTCCTCGCCGCGGCTCAGCACCCCCTCCGCCAGTTCCGGCAGGACCCGCGCGGCGGAGCCGTCCCTGTCCCGCAGCCCCTGCACCAGCAGGTAGAGGCAGAGCAGTTCCGCGGTGTACGTCTTGGTCGCCGGCAGCGCCTTCTCCGGTCCCGCCAGCAGGTCGATGTGGAACTGCGCGACCTCCGCGAGCGGCGAGTCCGGGTTGTTGGTGACGGCCAGCGTGAGGGCCCCCGCCTCCCCCGCGGCCTTCGTGGTGGCCGCCAACTCCGGTGACCCGCCGGACTGGCTGACCGTGATCAGCAGGACGTCGTCGAGGTGCGGCTTCGCACCGTACGCCGTGGTGGTGGACATCGAGGTCAGCCCGCACGGCAGCCCCAGCTCCACCTCGATCAGGTACTTCGCGTAGAGCGCTGCGTGGTCGGAGGTGCCCCGCGCGCTGAGCAGCACGAAGCGCGGGCGCCGGGCCGCGATCCGCCGCGCGGTCTCGCGGATCCGGGGCGCGCCCTCGGACAGGATGCGGTGCAGCACCTGCGGCTGTTCGGCCATCTCCCCGAACATGATCCAGCCCGGCTGGCCTCTCATCGGCGCCGACATCGTCACCGCCTCCTCCGGCCACGCCCGACGCCCACCAGTCGACCACAGGAGACCCCCAGCCGCAGGACCGGTACCACCACTCTGCTAAATTGGTCTATACCACTTTTCGGTTCGTGCACATTCAGGATCACTCAACGGTCCGCACCCCAGAACGGCAGGCCCAGCGTGGAAGTTGTCATCGTCCCGGACGCCGCGGCAGGCGGCGAACTCATCGCGGAGGCCGTCGCCGCACTCCTGCGCCGCACACCCGACGCCCTGCTGGGCGTGGCCACCGGCTCCACCCCGCTGCCCGTCTACCAGGCCCTGGCGGCGAAGGTCCGTTCCGGCGCGGTGGACGTCTCCCGCGCACGGGTCTGCCAGCTCGACGAGTACGTGGGGCTGCCCGCCGGGCACCCGGAGTCCTACCGTTCCGTCGTCCTGCGCGAGGTCGTCGCCCCCCTCGGCCTCTCCCCCGACGCCTTCCTCGGCCCGGACGGCACCGGCGAGGACGTCCTCGCCGCATGCGAGGCCTACGAGGCCGCGCTCGCCGCGGCCGGCGGGGTCGACCTCCAGCTCCTCGGCATCGGCACGGACGGTCACATCGGCTTCAACGAGCCCTGCTCCTCCCTCGCCTCCCGCACCCGCATCAAGACCCTCACCGAGCAGACCCGCGTCGACAACGCCCGCTTCTTCGGCGGGGACATCGAGGCGGTGCCGCACCATGTCATCACCCAGGGCATCGGCACCATCCTCGACGCCCGCCACCTCGTCCTCCTCGCCACCGGCGAGGGCAAGGCGGAGGCCGTCGCCCGGACCGTCGAAGGCCCCGTCGCCGCGATCGTCCCGGCGTCCGCCCTCCAGCTCCACCCGCACGCCACGGTCGTGGTGGACGAGGCCGCCGCCTCCGGACTCGAACTGGCCCCCTACTTCCGCGCCACCCGCGCGGCCAAGCCGTCCTGGCAGGGGCTGTAGCGAGGGGGTTCGGGGTGCGTCCCGCAGAGGCACGCGGAACTGCGCGACCAGTTACGGCGGCGCGGCCCGGGGGACCACGGCGCCGGACGACGCGGGCCGGCCCGCCGGGATCGGCACCACCATCGGGGGCGGCCACGCCACCTTCCCGGGCGTCGTGGGCACGGCGCCGGACGACGCGGGCTGATCCGGCCGGGATCCGCCGGGATCCGCCGGACAGGCCTCAGCGCGCCGTCGCGATCGCCTCCGCCGCGGCCTCGCCGCACACCCGCGCGGCGCCGTGGGTCGCGATGTGGAGGGCGCCGGACGGGGGTGCCTGGGGGACGCCCATTTCGACGACCACCGTGTCCGGGCGGGCGGCGAGCAGGGCGGAGAGGGCGGCGGCCATCCAGTCGTGGCGGTGGACGTCGCGGACCACGGCCACGACGCGCCGCGGGCCGGCCGCCGCGAGCAGCGCTTCCGTCTCGGCCGCGCGGTAGGTGTGCGTGACCGTCCCCGGGAAGAGGCGGGCCAGTTCCGCGGCCACGCCCCAGGGGGTGCCGTCGCCGACCGCGATGTTCGCCATGGGGGTGAACGCGGCGACGTAGGGCGGCTCGGTGAGCGGGACGAAGGCGTCCGTGCGGGTGACGCGCAGGGCCCGGCGGGCCGCTTCGAGGCCGACCTCGGCGCTGGGGGCGATGGTCTCGGCCGCGCCGGACCGGGCGAGCGTCCAGGCGGCGAGGGACCGTACCCGGGCAGCGGCGTCGGCGAGGCGGGCGGCCGGCAGGGAGCCGTCGCGTACCGCGGCGACGATGGCGTCCCGCAGGACGACGACGGTGTGCTCGTCCGCGAGACCGCCGCCGACGCAGATCGCGTCGGCGCCCGCGGCCAGCGCCATGACGGTGCCGCGCTCGATCCCGTACGTCGCCGCGATCGCCCGCATCTCGATGCCGTCGGTGACGATGAGGCCGTCGTAGCCGAGGCCGCCCGCGGAGCGCGGGGCGCGCAGCAGCCCGGTCAGCACCGACGGGGACAGGGTGGCGGGCCGTTCGGGGTCGAGAGAGGGCACCAGGATGTGCGCGGTCATCACCACCTTGCTGCCGGCCGCGAGCGCGGCCTTGAAGGGGACCAGCTCGCGGGTGCGCAGGGTGGTCAGGTCCACGTCGATCCGGGGCAGCGCGTGGTGGGAGTCGGTGGCGGTGTCGCCGTGCCCCGGGAAGTGCTTGACGCACGCGGCGACGCCGGCCGACTGCAGGCCCTCCACATAGGCGGCGGTGTTACGGGCCACCAGCTCCGGGTCCGCGCCGAAGGACCGCACCCCGATGACGGGGTTGCCCGGGTCGGAGTTGACGTCGGCGGAGGGCGCCCAGTTGAGATTGACCCCGCACGCGGCGAGCCGCCGGCCGAGTTCGGCGGCGACCGCACGGGTCAGCTTGAGGTCGTCCACCGCGCCGAGGGCGAGGTTCCCGGGGAAGGAGGAGCCGCCGCGCGCCTCCAGCCGGGTGACGTCACCGCCCTCCTCGTCGGCGGCGACCAGCACGTCCGGCCGTACCTTGCGGAACTGCGCGGTGAGCGCGGCCAGCTGGGCGGGCGATTCGATGTTGCGGGCGAACAGGGCGACCGCGCCCAGCCCCTCCGCGAGCTGCCGCAGCAGCCACTCGGGTGCGGTCGTACCGGTGAAGCCCGGCTGGAGGACGGTGAGCGCGTCGCGGGTGACGGGGGTACCTCCCGAGCCACCGGGCCCAGAGGGAGTGTCCGCGGGCAGGTCAGGCATGTCGCTGGACATGACGGTCATCCCTTCACCGCTCCGGCCGTCAGACCGGAGGCAACCTTGCGCTGGACGAAGAGGAAGAAGATCACCACGGGGAGCGCGATCAGAATCGAGCCCGCCATGAGAGCGCCGTAGTCGGTCCCGCGCTGCGTGGTGAAGTTCAGCAGCCACACGCTCATGACCAGGACCGCCGGGTTCTTCTCACTGGTGCAGTCGGCGATGAACTCCTTGGCCGGGTCCTGGACCTTGGACCTGGCCACCACCGCGAGGTCGGAGCCGCCGATGAAGGACGGTAACGCCTTGCCGTTGGGGCCGGGCGTGCCGGCCGTCCTGATGACGTCCTTGAGCCCGGCGTTGCCGGTCGGCGGGGTGATGACGCTGCCCGCCTCCCACCTGTTGCCGTAGAGCAGGCCGGCCTTCTCGTGCGCCATGACGTGCGCCTCACGTCACCCTCCTCAAGGATGTGCCCGAAACTCCCCCCACCGCCCGAAATGACGGCTGCAACGGAGCACGCCTCAGCAGCGTTCTGCCCGTGGGTCTGGGGCTGCCGTTAATGGTTTAGACCAACACCGGGAGCTTGGCCTGGACCTTTGAGGGTGTCAAGGGTGCGCAAGAGCCCGCGTCGCGGCTGTTACCGGACCGACACCCGGCAGGACCCGGGCGCGTACCGCCTCCTTGCGCCGGAGCGGCCCATGCCACCATGTGAGCCGCGATGACACGGAGGAGCCGGTGACGGCAGCGCGACACCAGTCGGGAGTGGACGTCATGGAAAGCGACGCGGGCACGGCGACGGAGACCACGGGGAACGGCACCGCGGGCCGCACCGCCCGCGTGCCCAAGTACTACCGGCTCAAGCGCCACCTGCTGGACATCACCCGGACCATGCCCCCCGGCACCCCGGTCCCCCCGGAACGCACCCTGGCCATCGAGTTCGACACCTCCCGCACCACCGTCCGGCAGGCGCTGCAGGAACTCGTCGTCGAGGGACGCCTCGAACGCATCCAGGGCAAGGGCACCTTCGTCGCCAAGCCCAAGGTCTCCCAGGCGCTCCAACTCACCTCGTACACCGAGGACATGCGCGCCCAGGGCCTCGAACCCACCTCGCAGCTCCTGGACATCGGCTACATCACCGCCGACGACCGGCTCGCCGGACTGCTCGACATGAAGGCCGGCGGCCGGGTGCTGCGCATCGAGCGGCTGCGGCTCGCCAACGGCGAACCGATGGCCATCGAGACCACCCACCTGTCCGCCAAGCGCTTCCCGGCGCTGCGCCGCAGCCTCGCCAAGCACAGCTCGCTCTACACCGCCCTGGCCGAGGTCTACGACGTGCGCCTCGCCGAGGCCGAGGAGACGATCGAAACGTCGCTGGCCACGCCGCGCGAGGCCGGACTGCTCGGCACCGACGTGGGCCTGCCCATGCTGATGCTCTCCCGGCACTCCATCGACACCACCGGCGAGCCGGTGGAGTGGGTGCGGTCGGTGTACCGCGGCGACCGGTACAAGTTCGTGGCCCGGCTGAGCCGCCCCAGAGGGTGACACACCTGACCGCTTGGGCCGATCGGCCTACGCACACGTAGTGACGGCCGTCCCCGCCATCCCCTAGATTCACGCGCGCAACAGACGTAGCTCTAGGGGACGGAGCAGTACGTATGTCCGAAGATCAGCCGGCGAAGACGCCGGTCATCACCCCCCGGCGGGCACTCGCCGGGATCTGCCTGGTCATTCCGTTCGTCGCCCTGCTGTGGGTCGACTCCTACTCCCGCCTCACACCCGAGTTCATCGGGATCCCGTTCTTCTACTGGTACCAGCTCGCCTGGGTGCCGGTGGGCGCCGCGCTGACGTACGCCGCGTACGTCCTGGTACGGGCCGAGGAGCGCGCCCGTAAGGAAGGTGGGGCCCGATGAAGGACGGCGTCAACGGCGTCGCCCTCGGCGTCTTCGTCTTCTTCTTCCTCGTCGTCACGGTGATGGGCTTCCTCGCCGCGCGCTGGCGGCGCGCGGAGAACGCGCTGCACCTGGACGAATGGGGCCTGGGCGGAAGGAGTTTCGGGCCCTGGGTCACCTGGTTCCTGCTCGGCGGCGACATCTACACCGCGTACACCTTCGTCGCCGTGCCGGCCGTGATCTACGGCGCGGGCGCGGCGGGCTTCTTCGCGGTCCCGTACACGGTCATCGTCTACCCGCTGGTCTTCCTCTTCCTGCCGCGCCTGTGGTCGGTCTCGCACAAGCACGGCTACGTGACCTCGTCGGACTTCGTCCGCGGGCGGTTCGGCTCCAGGAGCCTGTCGGTGGCGGTCGCGCTCACCGGCATCCTCGCCACCATGCCGTACATCGCCCTCCAACTGGTCGGCATCCAGGCCGTCCTGGACGTGCTGGGCATAGGCGGCAGCGACTCGACCAACTGGTTCGTCAAGGACCTGCCGCTGCTCATCGCCTTCGGCGTGCTGGCCGCGTACACGTACTCCTCCGGTCTGCGGGCGCCCGCGCTGATCGCCTTCGTCAAGGACGCGCTGATCTACATCGTCATCGTGGTGGCGATCATCTACATCCCGTACAAGCTGGGCGGGTTCGACGACGTGTTCGGCAAGGCCGACGCCGCGTACCAGGCCACCAGTCCCAGCACCGGCAAGCCGCGCGGCTCACTGGTCCCGGCGCCGCAGGCCCAATGGGCGTACGCCACGCTCGCGATGGGCTCGGCGCTGGCGCTCTTCCTCTATCCGCACTCGGTGACGGCCGTGCTGTCCAGCCGGAGCCGCAACACGATCCGCCGCAACACCACCGTGCTGCCGCTGTACTCCCTGATGCTCGGTCTGCTGGCGATGCTCGGCTTCATGGCCATCGCCGACGGCGTCGGCAAGGGCGTCAAGGGCTACAACGCGCAGCTGGCCATCCCGCAGCTCTTCGAGAACATGTTCCCGTCCTGGTTCGCCGGGGTGGCCTTCGCGGCGATCGGCATCGGCGCGCTGGTTCCCGCCGCGATCATGTCCATCGCGGCGGCGAACCTGTTCACCCGCAACATCTACAAGGACCTGATCAAACCGGACGCCACGCCCGCGCAGGAGACCGCGGTCTCCAAGGTGGTGTCGCTGCTGGTGAAGGTCGGCGCGCTGGCCTTCGTCCTGACCATGGACAAGACGGTGGCGATCAACTTCCAGCTCCTGGGCGGCATCTGGATCGTGCAGACCCTCCCGGCCATCGTCGGCGGCCTGTTCACCCGCTGGTTCCACCGCTGGGCGCTGCTGGCCGGCTGGGCGGCGGGCATGGCGTACGGGACCTGGAAGGCGTACGAGCAGTCCAGCCCCACGCAGGCGCACTTCGGCGGGAACGCGGACATCATCCCGGGCATCGGCGAGAAGGGCTACATCGGCCTGACCGCCTTCGTGCTCAACATCGGTGTCGTGGTGGTGCTCACCGTCGTCCTCAAGGCGCTGCGGGCGCCGGCGGGCGTCGACGAGACCGCGCGGGACGACTACGTTGCCGAGGCCGCCGAGCCGGCGCGGCCGCCCACCGAGGAGCCGGGCGTGTCCCCGGGCCTCCCGGAACCGGCCGGGGCGTAGCTCTTCCCGCACCCCGGGGGCATGCTCTTCCGCACCCGGGGTGCGGGTCCGCGGCCCGGAGCCGGGGCTTTCCGCAGCACGGCGTCAGACGGTGATCCTGCCCCCGGCCGCGGAAGGCGCGGCGGTACGCCTGCGGCGTCGGCCGGTCCAGCGGTCGACGTGGCTTCGGGCTCTCGGGCACTCGTCGGTGGTCGCCGCTCGCACCAACTCGGCTGACTTCTCCGGTAAGCCGCGGTGCCCTGTTATCCCGACACGCATACTGCCGCCTCCTTTCGTCACAGGTATACGCCGTGCAGCTTCTCAGCGAAGTCACGCACGGTCTTGGGCGGCGTGCTGGAGGAGTACGAGCGCCGGAAAATCCGTGCCCGGTCCACGACACGACCAGACCGGTACCGCAACCCCGCCTCGACGGCCTGACCTGCGAGCACGTATCCGGCTTCCAGCCGACCGCCGGTACGTGCCCTGTGCGGGGACAGCTGACGGCTGTCCCCGCGGGTCACCTCGGCTCCCTTGCGAGCGGGCCGCCCGACCAGGCCGCGGCACGCAGGCGGACCGGCGCCCGAGTGTGCTGCGCCAACCGTCGCCTCGGCAGCCCGAGAGAGAAGGTCGACACAAGATATGGGGGCGCCGCACCCTGTAGCCACAACATGTATGCTCAAGCTCGCTACCGCAGGGGAAGCCGGTGGAAATCCGGCGCTGCCCCGCAACGGTGAGCGGGTGCGTTTCGGCGTGCCCGCGCAGCCCGATCGCCTGCCGGTAGGGCGTTCGCCGCGTGCGAGCGCAGTTGTCCGGGCCTCGCGGATTGGGCCGGCGGACGCGGTCCGGTATGCCCGCACGCATCGCCGTACCCTGCCCGCTTCCCTCGCGCGGCCACCGCCGCTACGAGGGAGAGCATCACCCGTGACCATCGCGCCCGCAGCCCCCGCTCCGGTTCAAGCAGCCGATTCAGCCGAAACATCCGAGGCAGCCGAACCCGAGAGCACCGCCGGAGCCGCACTCCTGCGTCACCTGGTCGCCCTCACCGCCGACCTCCCCGACACCGATCCAGGCCGGGTGGCCGCCGCCGCGCTGCGCGGCCGCAGCGCCGGGGCCGACGCCGCGGAACTGCGGGCCCTGGCCACCGAGTCCGCAGCCGGGCTGATCTCCGAGGACCCGGCGTACTCCCGGCTGGCGGCCCGACTGCTGACCCGTACGGTCGCCGACGAGGCGGCGGGCCAGGGCGCCGTGTCGTTCTCGGCGTCGATCGCGGTCGGCCACCGCGAGGGTCTGATCGCCGACCGTACGGCCGCCTTCGCGTCGCTGCACGCGGCCCGGCTGGACGCACTGGTCGAGCAGGCACTGGCCGACGGCGCAGACGACCGGTTCGGGTACTTCGGACTGCGGACCCTCTACAGCCGCTATCTGCTGCGGCACCCGCTCACCCGGCAGGTGATCGAGACCCCGCAGCACTTCATGCTGCGGGTCGCCACCGGGCTGGCCGGAGACGCTCCCCCTGAGCCTGGCGGCTCCAGAGGTACCCCCGCGCCGCAGGCCGTGGACGAAGTGGCCGCCCTGTACCGGCTGATGAGCGCGCTGGAATACCTGCCCAGCTCCCCCACCCTGTTCAACTCCGGGACCCGGCACCCCCAGATGTCCTCGTGCTACCTGCTGGACTCCCCGCTGGACGAGCTGGACTCGATCTACCAGCGCTATCAGCAGGTGGCGCGGCTGTCGAAGCACGCGGGCGGCATCGGCCTGTCGTACTCCCGGATCCGCTCCCGCGGCTCGCTGATCCGCGGCACCAACGGGCATTCCAACGGCATCGTGCCGTTCCTGAAGACCCTCGACGCCTCGGTGGCCGCGGTCAACCAGGGCGGCCGGCGCAAGGGCGCCGCCGCGGTCTACCTGGAGACCTGGCACTCCGACATCGAGGAGTTCCTGCAACTGCGCGACAACACCGGTGAGGACGCCCGGCGCACCCACAACCTCAACCTCGCGCACTGGGTCCCCGACGAGTTCATGCGCCGCGTCGAGGCCGACGCCCAGTGGTCGCTCTTCTCGCCGTCCGACGTGCCGGAACTGGTCGACCTGTGGGGGGACGGCTTCGACGCCGCGTACCGGGCGGCGGAGGCGGCCGGTCTGGCGCAGCGCACCATCCCGGCGCGCGAGTTGTACGGCCGGATGATGCGTACCCTCGCGCAGACCGGCAACGGCTGGATGACCTTCAAGGACGCCGCGAACCGTACGGCCAACCAGACCGCCGGGCCGGGCCGTACCGTGCACTCCTCCAACCTGTGCACGGAGATCCTGGAGGTCACCGACGACTCCGAGACCGCGGTGTGCAACCTCGGCTCGGTCAACCTCGGCGCCTTCGTCGTCCCGGACGCTCCGGAAACAGCGGACGCACCGGAAACGCCCGGCGCCCCGTACGACGGCGCCATCGACTGGGAGCGCCTGGACGCGACCGTCCGCACCGCCGTGACCTTCCTCGACCGGGTGGTGGACATCAACTACTACCCCACCGAGGAGGCGGGCCGGTCCAACGCCACGTGGCGCCCGGTGGGCCTGGGCGTGATGGGCCTCCAGGACGTGTTCTTCCGGCTGCGGCTGCCCTTCGACTCGCCCGAGGCGAAGGAGCTCTCCACCCGGATCGCGGAGCGGATCATGCTGGCCGCGTACGAGGCCTCGTGCGACCTGGCCGAGGTGAACGGCCCGCTGCCCGCCTGGGACCGGACCCGCACCGCCGCGGGCGTACTGCACCCCGACCACTACGGCGTCGCGTTCCACTGGCCGCAGCGGTGGGCCGCGCTGCGCGAACGGGTCGCCGCCACCGGCATGCGCAACGCGCTGCTCCTGGCCATCGCCCCGACCGCGACCATCGCGTCGATCGCGGGCGCGTACGAGTGCATCGAGCCGCAGGTCTCCAACCTCTTCAAGCGCGAGACGCTGTCCGGGGAGTTCCTGCAGGTCAACTCGTATCTGGTGGCGGACCTGAAGCGGCTCGGTGTGTGGGACGCGACCTCGCGGGAGGCGCTGCGGGACGCGAACGGCTCGGTACAGGGCTTCGGCTGGATCCCGGCGGAGGTGCGCGAGCTGTACCGCACGGCCTGGGAGATCCCGCAGCGCGCCCTGATCGACATGGCGGCGGCCCGTACGCCCTTCCTCGACCAGAGCCAGTCGCTCAACCTCTTCCTGGAGACGCCGACCATCGGCAAGCTCAGCTCGATGTACGCCTACGCCTGGAAGCGGGGCCTGAAGACCACGTACTACCTGCGCTCCCGGCCCGCCACCCGGATCGCCCGCGCGGCCCAGGCCCAGGCCGTGGCCCACGTCCCGGCCGACTCCGCCCCCGCCCTCCCCGTACCGGTGACCGCCGGCCCCGACGCGGTCGCCTGCTCCCTGGAAAACCCCGAGTCCTGCGAGGCCTGCCAGTAATGACGTCCCCTGCCCCCGCCCCCGCCGTGGAAAAGAACGCGGTGGACAAGAACCTGCTCGACCCGGGCTTCGAACTCACCCTGCGCCCGATGCGCTACCCCGACTTCTACGAGCGCTACCGCGACGCCATCAAGAACACCTGGACCGTCGAGGAGGTGGACCTGCACTCCGACCTCGCCGACCTGGCCCGGCTCACCCCCGCCGAGCAGCACCTGATCGGCCGCCTGGTCGCCTTCTTCGCCACCGGCGACTCCATCGTCGCCAACAACCTGGTGCTCACCCTCTACCGGCACATCAACTCCCCCGAGGCGCGCCTGTACCTGAGCCGCCAGCTCTTCGAGGAGGCCGTCCACGTCCAGTTCTATCTGACCCTGCTCGACACCTACCTCCCCGACCCCGACGACCGGGCGGCCGCCTTCTCCGCGGTCGAGAACATCCCCTCCATCCGTGAGAAGGCCCAGTTCTGCTTCCGCTGGATGGACTCGGTGGAAACCGTCGACCGTCTCACCTCCCGTGAGCACCGCCGGCGCTTCCTGCTCAACCTCGTCTGCTTCGCCGCCTGCATCGAGGGCCTGTTCTTCTACGGCGCCTTCGCCTACGTCTACTGGTTCCGCTCGCGCGGGCTGCTGCACGGCCTGGCCACCGGCACGAACTGGGTGTTCCGCGACGAGACCATGCACATGAGCTTCGCGTTCGACGTGGTGGACACCGTACGCAAGGAGGAGCCGGAGCTGTTCGACGACGAGCTGCGTCAGCAGGTCACCGACATGCTGCGGGAGGCGGTCGAGGCGGAGTTGCAGTTCGGGCGGGACCTGTGCGGGGACGGGCTGCCCGGGATGAACACCGAGTCGATGCGCGACTATCTGGAGTGCGTCGCCGACCAGCGGCTCGTACGGCTCGGCTTCCCGCCGGTGTACGGCTCGCAGAACCCCTTCTCCTTCATGGAGTTGCAGGGCGTGCAGGAGCTCACCAACTTCTTCGAGCGCCGGCCGTCCGCGTACCAGGTCGCCGTGAAGGGCTCGGTGGCCCTGGACGAGGACTTCTGAGTCGTCCGAGTCCGTCCCGGGCCGCTTCGTTTGCCGCTGTCTCGCCTCCGCTCGTTGGACCCGGTGTCCGGCGGTCCCGCCGGACGAAGCCCGGGCGAGGTCGACCGTGCTCGATCGCTCGTTCCTCACGATCAGCGCGCGCCCTCCCTTTCGGCACCGGCGCGGCCTTTGGCTCGACAGCCACCCGGGACGGGCTCGCTCAGTCGTTGGGAACCGTCTCGAAATTCGGCGTGGCCTCGGCCATCTGGCGCAGGACGTCCCTGCGGTCGCGCTTGGAGAGGCGGTCGATGTAGAGGCGCCCGTAGAGGTGGTCGGTCTCGTGCTGGAGGCAGCGGGCGAAGTAGCCGGTGCCGTGGACCCGGACGGGGTTGCCGTCGGCGTCCTGGCCACGGACCACTGCGTAGTCGGGGCGGGCGAGTTCCATGTAGGCGCCGGGCACGGACAGGCAGCCCTCGTTGGAGTCGTCCAACCGCCGCTGGTCCGCGGGCAGTTCCTCCAGCACCGGGTTGCACACCACGCCGACGTGCCGGACGCCGTCGTCGTCCGGGCAGTCGTAGACGAAGACCTTGAGGTCGACGCCGATCTGGTTGGCGGCCAGGCCCACGCCCTCGGCGGCGCGCTGGCTGGCGAACATGTCGTTGATCAGCGCGGCCAGCCCGGCGTCGAAGGTGGTGACGTCCTCGCACTCCCGGTGCAGCACCGGGTTGCCGACCACGGTGATCGGGCGGACGGTGCCGCGCTCGCGGTACGCCTGCTCGCGCGCCTCGGCGTCCGTGACGTCGTCGTAGAACTCGTGGCCTTGCTCGGTCTGCTGCTGGGACATCTGCGCCGTACGCCTTCCGGGAACGTAAATGATCCTTCCCAGGGTACGGGCCGAGGCAAGAGGGCAAGCCGCGGCGAGTGAGCCAAAGGGCGCGCCGGTGCCGAAAGGGAGAACGCGCGCAGATCCCGAGGCACCAGGGACCGAGCACGATCGACCGTCGACACCGGACCCAGCGCCCGGAGGCGAACCGAGCCAACAAAGGGCCGTTCAGCAGACCTCTTCCAGGTCCCGCCAGTCGCGTGTGTCCGGGCTGTCGGCCACCCAGCCGTCCAGCAGGCCGCGGACCAGGGGGGCGGGGGCCGCGATCCCGCACTCGCGCTCCGGGGACCAGTGCGGGCCCTCGCTGCCGTGGCTGAGATGGCTGAGGTGGCCGGGGTGCCCGGGTTCGCCCTGGTCGTGCGGGTCGCGGGTGGCCAGCGAGCCGTCGTCGGTGGGCATCCGGCTCTCCGAGCAGCTGCGGCAGAGCAACCGTACCGAGGAGGACCAGTCCTCGGCCGCGTAACCGGCCTCGGCGGCCAGCCGCTCCAGCGCGTCCCGGTCGGCCTCGGTGTCGGCCTCCAGCAGTACCAGCCAGGTGGGGACCGGGGACGGCGCCCACAGCTCGATCTCGTCGAAGACCGGGTAGACCGCGCCGCCCGAGGTGTCGGGGGTGGCCCGCTCGCCGTGCGGGACGCCGTCGTGCAGTACGACCTCGCCCCAGCGGCGGCCGGAGGACGGCAGCGGGATGGAGAGCACCTCTGTCCGGGCCGGGTCGAGCCGGCGGCCCCACACCACCTCGGCCTCGCCCTCGGGGGACAGCCGTACCGCGGCGCTGCCCAGCGGCAGCCGGGCGGACTCCTCGCCGATCCGGCCCGCGGTGCCGGCGGGCATGCGCAGGCCGTACGCCTGCCAGGCGCGGCGGGCCAGCGGCCAGTCCTGGAGCGCGGTGGCGGCGATGCCCAGGTTCCACCAGTCGGGGGCGCCGACCGGGCGGTCCAGCAGCGCGACGGCGCGCAGCCCGGCGATCCGGGCCTGCGTCCAGTCGTGCCGGAACTTGTGCAGCAGGGCGAGGTTGTACCAGGACTCCGACAGCCACGGCTCCAGGTCGGCGGCGCGCGTGAGCAGTGCGCCCGCGTCCTCGTAGCGGCCGTCGTCGATCAGCGAGAACGCCCGGTCGGTGGCCTGGCGCCAGGTGGGCGACGGCCGGTGCCGCACTCTTCCGAAGATCTTCAACGTCGTTACCCGCCTGCCCGCTCAGCCGACCACTGCCAGGACGTCGCCTTCCCGCACCCCGAACACGTCCCCCCATACGACACCAACCTTGCACATTCTGTCTGTTGTCTCAGCCCGGTTGTCCACAGCCCCGATCCCCCTGTCCGGAACCGGATCCTCCGGCCGAGTCGCGCGGTCCTCACCGGACCTCCTTGCCATCCCCACGGGCATCCAACCATGCCCAGGTGGGAGGTGTGCCAACGGGCGCGGCCCGAACCGTCCCGGTGCCGTTTCGGACTCGGGAGGACAGGGCCGCGCCCGTCTACGTGGCAGGGGGGCGTCGGCGCTCACCCGCACGGGTGACACGCGGAAGCGTCGGGCAGACGCGTGACGCGGGAGCGTCAGGCCGAGGGGGCCTCGGTGAAGGCGTCCAGCTCGGGCACCGCCTGGCCGGACCTGATCATCTCGATCCGCATCAGCACCTTGGACCGCAGGTCCGTGGGGACGTCGTCCGACCCGCAGCAGCGTTTGACCAGATTCTTCACGGCCTGTTCGAGCCCGTACTTCTCCAGGCAGGGATGGCACTCCTCGAAGTGCTCCTTGAACTTCGCGCAGGAATCGGCGGACATCTCGTTGTCGAGATACTCGTAGAGGTGGTCGAGCACCTCTGAGCAGTCCGTCTCGTGCGGGTGGCCGCAACTCATGACTCCGCGCCCTTCTCGTCTCCCGCGCCCGCCGGTACGAGCCCGCGGTCGCGGGCGTAGTCCTCGAGCAGTTCGCGCAACTGCCGGCGCCCACGGTGCAGCCGGGACATCACCGTGCCGATGGGCGTACCCATGATGTCCGCGATCTCCTTGTACGCAAAGCCCTCCACGTCGGCGAGATAGACCGCGATGCGGAACTCCTCCGGTATGGCCTGCAGGGCTTCCTTCACGTCGGAGTCGGGCAGGTGGTCCAGAGCCTGCGCCTCCGCCGACCGCAGTCCGGTGGACATGTGCGACTCGGCGCGGGCCAGCTGCCAGTCCTCGATCTCCTCCGAGCCGCTGCGCAGCGGCTCGCGCTGCTTCTTGCGGTAGGAGTTGATGAAGCTGTTGGTCAGAATGCGGTAGAGCCAGGCTTTCAGGTTGGTGCCCTCTCGGAACTGGTGGAAGGACGCGTACGCCTTCGCGTACGTCTCCTGCACCAGGTCCTCCGCGTCGGCCGGATTGCGGGTCATCCGCAGCGCGGCCGAGTACATCTGGTCGAGGTAGCCCAGGGCATCCCGCTCGAAGCGCCCGCTGCGCTCAGCGTCGCTCTCCTGTGCCGCCTGACCGGACGCACCCGCGGTATCCGCCGTGCTGTCGTCGGTGCCGGTGACCGGACCCACCTCCTCAGAAACGCCAGCGAGTCCCAAAGCGGACACGCTCGTCTGGGAGGATATTGCACCGTTGACGGACGTGCGGGATCCGCCTTTGCGCTCGGCCTTCGAGGGCCACTCGGACCAGTTCACGTAGGGCGCGGCCACCGCCTGCCGCGCGGCCGTCCGCGCTGCGGTGGCCTCCGCGTCCGGTCGGCATGCGGCTGAAACCATGCGGCTTGCCTCTCTCACCATGCGTCGTCACTGCGCTTACGTGTTGCACACCGCACAACACCGCCACCGCTGTCGTCATTCCCCGGGACGAGACGTGTCCGCGATTTCGGCAAGAGGCATGTGCCAGGCTGGCAAAATGGGACACATGAGCGAGCTGAGCGCGGACGTGCGGCGGACCCTGGCGGAGGTGGGTCCGCGGCTGCGGGCGGCGCGGCTGGAGCGCGGGGTGACGCTGGCGGCGCTCTCGGCGGTGACCGGGATCTCGGTGAGCACGCTGTCCCGCCTGGAGTCCGGGCAGCGCAAGGCCTCCCTGGAGCTGCTGCTGCCGCTGGCCCGCGCCCACCGGATGCCGCTGGACGAGCTGGTCGGCGCCCCCGAGGTGGGCGATCCGCGGGTGCGGGCGGTGCCGCGCCGCCTGGCCCGGATGACGGTGATCCCGCTCACCGGCCGGCCGGGGGCCCTGCAGGCGTACAAGTTGATCATCGACCCGTCGCCGCCGCCCGCCGAGCAGCGCGCCCACGAGGGCTACGAGTGGCTGTACGTGCTCTCCGGCCGCCTGCGGCTGCTGCTCGGGGAACGGGACCTGGAGCTGCGCGCGGGAGAGGCGGCGGAGTTCGACACCCGGCTGCCGCACTGGTTCGGCCCGGCCGGGCCGGAGCCGGTGGAGGTGCTCAGCCTCTTCGGCCGCCAGGGCGAGCGGATGCATGTCCGAGCCCGGCCAGCCAGTCGGTGACCGCGCCGGTCAGCAGCGCCAGCGCCGCCTCCTGGGTGAGGTCCGCCCGCTTGGGCACCGCGAAGCCGTGGTCGCCGTGGGGCACCTCCACCGGCTCGTGTCCCTCGGGGAACTCCCCGGGCCGCCCGAACGGGTCGTTGCCGCCCTGCACGGTGAGCAGCGGGCAGGCCGCCGCGCCCTCGACCAGCTCCTGCGCGCGGGACTTCTCCGGCTTGCCCGGCGGGTGCAGCGGGAAGGCCAGCGCCACGATCGCGGCGGCGCCGAGTCGCCCCGCGGTACGGCAGGCGACCCGCGCCCCGGCGCTGCGTCCGCCCGCCACCACCGGCAGCCCCGGCCCGGCCAGCGCCGGCCACAGCCCGGTCCACCCGGCGTCCAGCGTCTTCGGCGCCGGCCCGAGCTTCCTGCCCGCCACCCGCCACGGCTGCTCGACCAGCGCCACGGTCACCCCGCGGGCGGGCAGCGCGGCGGCCAGGGCCACCAGGTCGCGGGCCTGGACGCCGCCGCCGGCGCCGTGCCCGAGGGCGAGCACGCTGCGGGGCGTGCCGGTGGCGTGGTGCCAGGTGATCCGGGCGTCGCCGGCCGGAGTGGCGACGAGCTCCTCCCGCGGGTCGTTCCGGTGCGTCAAAACAGCGTCTCCTCCTCCGGTGCCGGAAGCGGCTCCACCAGCTCCGGACCGTTGTTCTGCACGCTGCTGACGGCCGTGCCGACCGGGAAGGCCCGCATCAGGCCCTCCGGCGGGGCGCCCAGCAGCTCCTGCAGCGCGTCGGGGTGCGTGGTGGCCGGGGTGAGCCAGGTGTCCCAGCGGTCCGGCGTCATCATCAGCGGCATCCGCGGGTGGATGTCGGCCAGCGAGCGCGGGCCGTGGCCCTCGTACCCGGCCAGCGCGCCGGTCTCGGCGGCGGTGGTGAGCACCGAGCAGGTGACCCACCACGCCCGCGGGTGGTCGTCGGGCAGGGTGGGGTCGCGCCAGAACTCGTACAGCCCCGCCATCGCCATCACCGAGCCGTCGGCCGGCGTGACGAAGTACGGCTGCTTGCGGGTCCGCTTCCTCCTGCCCTGCTCCTCCAGCTTCCGCTCCTCGGCGGCGGTCATCCACTCGTAGTAGCCGTCTGCGGGTATCAGGCAGCGCCGGGCGGTCAGTGCCCGGCGGAAGGACGGCTTCTCGAGGGCGGTCTCGGCGCGCGCGTTGATCAGCCGGGCCCCGCCCTCGGGGGTCTTCGCCCACGACGGCACCAGGCCCCAGCGCAGCACCCGCAACTGCCGGACCGGCTCGGTGGAACCGGAGTCCCGCACCGGGCGGTCCAGTACGGCGTACACGTCTTTCGTCGGGGCGACGTTCCAATCGGGGGCGATGGTCTCGGTGGGGTCCCACTGGCGGACCTCGAAGAGATCCGCGAGATCCTCTGGTTTCCGGCTCGCCGCATATCGACCGCACATAGCTGCCACACTGCCACGACCGTGACCCCGCAGGGCAAGGACCGTAAGGAATGAGCGCCAGATGAACGTCGCGAGCATCACCGAGATGTGGGACCGGCTGACCGGCACGCAGCCCGACCCGTCGCGCTGGCTGGTCGGGGTGACGGCGCTGCTCGCGCTGGGGGCGGTCCTGGTGGGGGACGTGTGGCGGATCACCCGGAACGCGGTGACCATCGCGCACGAGGGCGGGCACGGTCTGGTCGCACTGGTCACCGGACGGCGCCTGGACGGCATACGGCTGCACTCCGACACCTCGGGCCTGACCGTCTCGCGCGGCAAGCCGCACGGTCTGGGCATGGTGCTGACCGCCGCCGCGGGCTACACCGCGCCACCGCTGCTGGGGCTGGCCGGCGCCGCGCTGCTCGCCGCCGGGCACATCACCGCGCTGCTGTGGGGCGCCACCGCACTGCTTCTGGTCATGCTGGTGATGATCCGCAACGCCTACGGCGCCGTCACGGTGGTGCTCACCGGTGCGCTGTTCCTGCTGGTGTCGTGGCTGACCAAGGCCGAGGTACAGGCCGCGTTCGCCTACCTGGTGGTGTGGTTCCTGCTGGTCGGAGGCGCGCGGCCGGTCGCCGAGCTGCAGCGCGGCCGCCGCCGGGACCGCAGCGGCGCCTCCGATGCCGACCAGCTCGGACGGCTCACGCACACCCCGGCGGCGCTGTGGCTGCTGCTCTTCTACACGGTCGCGCTGTGTTGCCTGGTCGGCGGGGCGCGGTGGCTGCTGCCCGGGTGAGTGGGGAGTGGCCGGGAGTAGCAGCGTCCTGTTTCCAGTAGGTTTCGCCGGATTCGCCGTCTCATCTCCTTGTACCCGAGCCACTACGCTTGGGCCCCATGAGCGACAGCACCGCGCAGATCGACCTGTGGCCGGCCCCGACCGCGTCCGGTGCCGTGGACGCGACCGTCACGGTGCCCGGCTCGAAGTCGGTGACCAACCGCGCCCTGGTGCTCGCCGCCCACTCCACCGAGCCCGGCTGGGTACGCCGCCCGCTGCGCAGCCGGGACACCGTGCTCATGGCCGACGCGCTGCGCACGATGGGCGTGCAGATCGACGAGACGGTCAATCCCGACGGCGGCGAGGCCTGGCGGATCATCCCGGCCGGGCTGCACGGCCCGGCCACCGTCGACGTGGGCAACGCGGGGACGGTGATGCGCTTCCTGCCGCCGGTGGCCGCGCTCGCCGACGGCGTGGTGCGCTTCGAGGGCGACGCGCGGGCGTACGAGCGCCCGCTGCACGGCGTGATCGACGCGCTGCGGGTACTCGGTGCCCGGGTCGACGACGAGGGCCGCGGTTCACTGCCGCTGACCGTGCACGGCGCCGGGTCGCTGGCCGGCGGCAGCGTGGACGTGGACGCCTCGTCCTCCTCGCAGTTCGTCAGCGCGCTGCTGCTGTCCGGGCCGCGCTTCAACAAAGGCCTGGAACTGCGGCACACCGGGCGGACGCTCCCCTCGGTGCCGCACATCCGGATGACCGTGGACATGCTGCGGATAGCGGGAGCCAAGGTGGACGCGCCGCAGGACGGCGGCGCCCGCAACGTGTGGCGGGTCGCGCCCAGCGCGCTGCTCGGCCGCGATCTGACGGTGGAGCCCGACCTGTCCAACGCGGCGCCCTTTCTGGCCGCCGCGCTGGTCACCGGCGGCCGGGTCACCGTTCCCGGCTGGCCGCGCCGTACGACCCAGCCGGGCGACGCGCTGCGCGGTATCTTCACCCGGATGGGTGGAACGTACGAGCTGGGCGAGCGCGGCCTGACCTTCTCGGGGACGGGGACGGTCCGCGGCCTCACCGCCGACCTGCGCGAGGTCGGCGAGCTGACCCCGGTGATCGCCGCGGTCGCGGCGCTGGCCGACGGCCCGAGCGAACTGTCCGGGATCGCCCATCTGCGACTGCACGAGACCGACCGGCTGGCCGCGCTGGCCAAGGAGATCAACGTGCTCGGCGGTGAGGTCACCGAGACCGAGGACGGCCTGCGCATCCGCCCCCGGCGGCTGCACGGCGGTGTCTTCCACACCTACGAGGACCACCGGCTGGCCACCGCGGCGGCCGTCCTCGGCCTGGTGGTGGACGGCGTCGAGGTGGAGAACGTG
Source organism: Streptomyces sp. (assembly GCF_036524955.1). GTDB lineage: Bacteria > Actinomycetota > Actinomycetes > Streptomycetales > Streptomycetaceae > Actinacidiphila. Next base: position 1,725 of record NZ_DATDBG010000057.1, on the reverse strand, counting down.
GCGACGACCGCCAAGACGCTTCCCGACTTCCCCGACCTGTGGACCGCGATGCTGGCCGGCGCGACCCCGGCGGGGCGGGGCTGACGGCCTGCCATGCGTCGCTACGGCAAGAACCCGGACGAGGACGACATCCGTACCCGTCCCAACCCCAAGGGCAACCGGCCGCGCACCAGCATCCGCCCCAAGCACGAGGACGCCGCCGAGGGCACGGTGCTCACCGTGGACCGCGGCCGGCTGACCGTACTTGTCGGCGACCGCGAGGTCACCGCGATGAAGGCCCGCGAGCTGGGCCGCAAGTCCGCGGTGGTCGGCGACCGGGTGGCGGTGGTCGGCGACCTGTCGGGCGCCAAGGACACGCTGGCGCGGATCGTACGGGTCGAGGAGCGGTCCTCGGTGCTGCGCCGCACGGCCGACGACACCGACCCGTACGAGCGGGTCGTGGTCGCCAACGCCGACCAGTTGGCCATCGTCACCGCGCTCGCCGACCCCGAGCCGCGACCGCGGATGATCGACCGCTGCCTGGTCGCGGCGTACGACGCCGGGCTCGATCCGCTGCTGGTGCTCACCAAGTCCGACCTGGCGCCCGCGAAGCCGCTGCTGGAGACATACGGCACGTTGGATCTGGCGTACGTGGTGACCAGCCAGGAGGACTTCCTGACCGGCGGGGTGGAGCAGATCCGCGAGCGGCTGGCCGGGCGGGTCACCGCGTTCGTCGGGCACAGCGGCGTCGGCAAGACCACGCTGGTGAACGCGCTGGTCAAGCGGCAGCGCAGCACCGGCGTGGTGAACGCGGTGACCGGCCGCGGCCGGCACACCACCACCTCGGCGCTGGCGCTGCCGCTGCCCGATGACGCGGGCTGGGTGATCGACACTCCGGGCGTACGCTCCTTCGGCCTCGCCCACATCGATCCGTCGCGGGTGATCCACGCCTTCCCCGACCTGGAGCCGGGCACCGAGGGGTGCCCGCGGGCGTGTTCGCACGACGAACCGGACTGCGCGCTGGACGCGTGGGTCGCCGCCGGTCACGCCGAGCCCGCCCGGCTGGACTCGCTGCGGCGGCTGCTGGCCACGCGGGAGCGGCGCGAGGGCGACTGAGAGCCCGTTCCCGCCGTTCTCGGCACCGGATGCCGACTCCCGGCTCCGTTTCCGGCCATGCTGTGTGATGATCGACAGCGCACAAACGCACAGTGCGGCGTGTTCGGCGCGCGGCGCGGCGGACACGGAACAGCGGGAACGACGGAGGAACTGATGGCCTGGCTGCTGGTGGTGGTCGCCGGTCTCTTCGAGACCGGGTTCGCCGTCTGCCTCAAGCTCTCGCACGGCTTCACCCGGCTCTGGCCGACCGTCGCCTTCTGTGTCTTCGCCCTCGGCTCCTTCGGCCTGCTCACCCTGTCGCTGAAGAAACTCGACGTCGGGCCGGCGTACGCGGTCTGGACCGGCATCGGCGCGGCGGGCACCGCGATCTACGGCATGGCGTTCCTCGGTGACATCGTGTCAGTGCTGAAGATCGTGTCGATCACGCTGGTCATCGTGGGCGTGGTCGGGTTGCAGATCTCCGGTTCCGCGCACTGAACCCGCGGGTGATGCCTCGCCATCCCGCGGACCACGCCGGCCGGGCCGCGGACGCGTCGCGCCGGGCGCGGGCACGCGGCCTCGTCGCCGGCGGCCGGGGCGATCACGCGAGAGGGCGTGCGCCCGGACACTGTGGCCTGGGCCTCGGGGGCC
>NZ_DATDBG010000056.1:0-22579 GCF_036524955.1 Streptomyces sp. | reverse complement strand
CGAACGTACGGCCCACCCGCCTGACTCCTAGCGGTGCGCGCGCAGCAGCGTGCGGAACGTCCGCATCGCCACCGACAGGCTCGCCAGGTCGAACTCCTCCGCGCCCTGGATCTCCTCCAGCGTGACGCGGGCCCGCCCGATCAGGCCGGCGTTCTTCTCCTCCCAGGCCCGGTAGCGCTGTTCGGGGGTGGCGCCGGGGGTGCCGGCGGCCAGTACGTCCGCGGTGAGGGCCGCGTGCGCCGCGAACAGGTCCTCGCGGACCGCCGAGCGAGCCATGGACTGCCAGCGGTCGGCGCGCGGCAGCAGGATGATCCGGTCGAGCAACTGGGTGATCCCCAGCCGGTCGGCGAGGTCGAAGTAGACCTCGGCCACGTCCAGCGGCTCGTTGCCCGTGCGGTGGGCGACGTCGACGACGTCCAGGATCGGGAAGGCGGCGGAGAACCCGGCGACCCGGTTCGCCAGCTCTTCCGGCACCGCGGCGCTGGTCAGTTCGTCGTGCAGCGTCTGGAACCACTCCAGGTCCGCGCCGCGCAGCAGCTTCGGCAACTGGGACCAGACCAGGGCGACGCCCTCGCCGAAGAAGTCGATCGTCTCGGCGATCCGCAACGGCTGCGGGCGGTTGTTGAGCAGCCAGCGGGTGGCACGCTCCACCAGTCGCCGCGAGTGCAGCCGGATCCGGGTCTGCACGGCGGCGGGGACGATGTTGTCCAGCGACTCCACCTCGTCCCAGATGGACCCCAGGGCGAAGATCGCGCGGGCCGCGGTGTGCGCCCTGACGATCTCGTCGGTGGTGGCGCCGATCTCCTCACGGAAACGCTGCAGGAAGGTGGTACCGCCGGTGTTGACGGTGTCGTTGACGAGGAGGGTGGTGGCGATCTCGCGGCGCAGGGCGTGGTGGTCGATCTGATGTCCGAACCGTTCGCGCAGCGGCACCGGGAAGTACGCGTGCAGCAGAGACCGGAGATAGGGATCGTCGGGCAGGTCGGTGTGGATGAGTTCGTCGGCGGCGGTGATCTTGGCGTAGGCGAGGATCACCGCGATCTCCGGCTGGGTCAGCCCCTGTCCGGCGGCGAGCCGTTCGCGGATCTGCCGGTCGGTGGGCAGGAATTCCAGCGCGCGGTCCAGACGGCCCTCACTCACCAGATGGCGGATGAAGCGCTGGTGGGCGTGGAGCAGACTGGTCGACTGCGCCATGCTGTTGGCGAGAACCACGTTCTGCGCGTAGTTGTTGCGCAGCACCAGGTTCCCGACCTCGTGGGTCATCTCCGCGAGGAGGCTGTTGCGCTGCTTCACGGTCAGGTCGCCGTCGGCGACCACGCTGTTGAGCAGAATCTTGATGTTGACCTCGTGGTCGGAGGCGTCCACGCCGGCGCTGTTGTCAATGGCGTCGGTGTTGATCCGGCCGCCGGTCCGCGCGAACTCGATCCGTCCGAGCTGGGTGAATCCCAGGTTGCCGCCCTCGCCGACCACCCTGACCCGCAGCGCGTCGCCGTCGATGCGGATCGCGTCGTTCGCCTTGTCGCCGGCGTCCGCGTGCGATTCGGTGGAGGCCTTCACATACGTGCCGATGCCGCCGTTCCACAACAGGTCCACCGGGGCCTGGAGAATCGCCTTCATCAGCTCGGCGGGGGTGAGCTTCATGGCGGTGGTCTCGATGCCGAGCGCGGCCCGGATATGCGAGTTCAGCGGGATCGCCTTGGCGGTGCGGGGGAAGACGCCGCCGCCCGGGGAGAGCAGCGAGGTGTCGTAGTCGGCCCAGCTGCTGCGCTCCAGCTCGAACAGCCGGCGGCGCTCCGCGTACGAGGTAGCGGCGTCGGGCTTGGGGTCGATGAAAATGTGCCGGTGGTCGAAGGCGGCGACCAGCCGGATGTGCTCGGACAGCAGCATGCCGTTGCCGAACACGTCCCCCGACATGTCGCCGATACCGACGACGGTGAAGTCCTCTTCCTGGGTGTTGTGGCCCATCTCGCGGAAGTGCCGCTTCACCGATTCCCAGGCACCGGAGGAGGTGATGGCCATCTTCTTGTGGTCGTAACCGACCGAGCCGCCGGAGGCGAACGCGTCGCCCAGCCAGAAGCCGTACTCGCCCGCGACCTCGTTGGCGATGTCGGAGAAGGACGCGGTGCCCTTGTCGGCCGCGACGACCAGGTAGGCGTCGTCCCCGTCGTGCCGGACCACGTCCCGCGGCGGCACGACCTCGCCGGCCACCAGGTTGTCGGTGATGTCGAGCAGGCCGGAGATGAACGTCCGGTACGAGGCGATGCCCTCGGCAAGCCAGGCGTCGCGGTCCACGGCCGGGTCGGGCAGCCGCTTGCCCACGAAGCCGCCCTTGGCGCCGACCGGCACGATGACGGTGTTCTTCACCATCTGCGCCTTGACCAGGCCGAGCACCTCGGTACGGAAGTCCTCACGGCGGTCGGACCAGCGCAGGCCGCCCCGTGCCACCTTGCCGAACCGCAGGTGCACGCCCTCGACGCGCGGCGAGTACACCCAGATCTCGAACGCCGGCCGGGGCGCGGGCAGGTCGGGGATGGCCTGCGGGTCGAACTTCAGCGACAGGTACGGGTGCGGCCTGCCGTCCTGGCCGCGCTGGAAGTAGTTGGTGCGCAGCGTCGCCTTGATGAGGGTGAGGAAGGACCGCAGGATGCGGTCCTCGTCCAGACTGGCGACCTGGTCGAGCGCGCCGTCCAGCTCCTCCAGCAGGCCGTCGGTCAGTTCGCTGCCGGCCCGCTGGTGGTCGGGCGAGAGCCGGGCCTGGAAGAGGTTGACCAGCAGCCGGGTGAGGTGGACGTTGTTGCGGAGGGTGTCCTCCATGTAGTCCTGGCTGAAGGTGGAACCCGCCTGCCGCAGGTACTTGGCATAGGCCCGCAGCACCATCGCCTGCCGCCAGTCCAGACCGGCGCGCAGCACCAGGGAGTTGAAGCCGTCGTTCTCGGCGCGGTGGGTCCAGGTGGCGGCGAACGCCTCCTGGAACCGCCCCCGGGCGTTGTCCAGTGCGGCCATGGGGTCCGGGCCGGCGGTGGGCGGCTGGTCGAGGCGCAGGCCGAAGTCGTAGATCCAGGCACGGGACTGGTCGGCGAGACGCATCTCGTACGGCCGCTCGTCGACCACCTCCACGCCGAGCCGCTGGAGCACGGGGAGGACGGCGGAGAGCGAGACGGGGGCGCCGGTGCGGTAGATCTTGAAGCGGCGCTCCTGGGGGGACGCGCCGACCGGCTCGTACAGGCTGAGGCTGAAGTCGTCGGCGCCCAGGCTCTCGATGTGCTGGAGGTCGGCGACGGCGGAGCGGGGGGTGAAGTCGGCGCGGTAGCCGTCGGGGAACGCCTGCGCGTACCGCCGGCTCAGCTCCGCGGCGCGCTCCTCGCCGCACTCGGCGGTCAGCGCCTCGGCGAATCCGTCGGCCCAGGAGCGGGTGGCGTCCGACAGGCGGTTCTCGATGCGCTCCACGTCGCCGTCGGTGATCAGCGGCAGCGGGGTGCCGGGGTCGACGCGGATCACGAAGTGCAGCCGGGAAAGCACCGATTCGGTGTTCCAGGCGCTGTAGTCGACGCTCTGGCCGCCCAGTTCATCCTGGAGGATGCCGGTCAGCCGCAGCCGTACCGCCGTGGTGTAGCGGTCGCGCGGCAGGTAGACCAGCGCGGAGAAGTAGCGACCGTACTCGTCCTGACGCAGGAACAGCCGGAGTTTGCGGCGCTCCTGGAGGTACAGCACGCTGGTGACGATGGACCGCAGCTCGTCGGTGGGCGTCTGGAACAGCTCGTCGCGCGGGTACGTCTCCAGGATCTGCAGCAGGTCGCGGCCGTCGTGGCTGTCGGGCGAGAACCCGGCGCCCTCCAGCACCTCTTCGACCTTGCGGCGGATGACCGGGACGCGGCGCACCGACTCGGTGTACGCGGCGGAGGAGAACAGCCCGAGGAAGCGGCGCTCGCCGGTCACATTGCCCTCGGCGTCGAACTTCTTGACGCCGACGTAGTCCAGGTACGAGGGCCGGTGGACGGTGGAGCGGCTGTTGGCCTTGGTGAGGATCAGCAGTTTGTGCTCGCGGGCCTTGGCCCGGGCGTCGGCGGGGAGCCTGCTGAACGACGGGGAGTGGGGGTGGCCCGGGTGCTGCGGGTGGCGGGTGGCGTCGCCGTGCGGATGCAGGGGGTCGGAGCGCAGGATACCGAGCCCGGTGCCTGGGACCGCGACCAGCGCGTCCTCCTCGGTGCCGTCGGGGTCGGCCTGGGTGATCAGCTCGTACTCGCGGTAGCCGAGAAAGGTGAAGTGGTCGTCGGCGAGCCAGCGCATCAGCTCCCAGGCTTCGCCGGTCTCCTGTTCGGGCAGCGGCGGCGGGGCGGCGGCCAGTTCGTCGGCGACGGACAGCGCGGCCTGCCGCATCTTCGTCCAGTCCTCGACGGCCTCGCGGACGTCGGACAGTACGCGGCGCAGCTCGGCGGTGATCTCCTGGAGGTCGGCACGGTCGGTCTCGCGGTCGATCTCGACGTGGATCCACGACTCCAGCAGCACGTCGTGCGACAGCGGCTCGTCGTCGGGGCCGCCCACCGAGCCGATCACCTCCAGGAGCTTGCCGGTGACGTCCCGCCGGACCTGGAACTGGGGGTGGAAGACGACGTGGATCGCCCGGTTCGCCTGGGTGAGGGCGTTGGTGACCGAGTCGACGAGGAAGGGCATGTCGTCGGTGACCACCTCGACCACGGTGTGGCTGCACTGCCAGCCGTTCTCCTCGACGGTCGGGGTGTGCACCCGGACGTTCGCGGTGCCCTGGGGGCGCAGTTCCGCGAGCCGGTAGTGGGAGAGCGCGGCGCCGAATACGTCGACCGGATCGCGGTCGACCAGGTCCTCGGGTGCGCTGTGCAGGTAGTAACGCTGGAGAAACGCGGTCAGCGCCTCTGGGCCGAGGCCGTGGCCGGGTGATCCTCCCGCGGGGCTGCTCTCACCTACCCGGGCTGCCCGTTCCAGCAGCTCGGCCTTGGCTTCGTCCAGCTTGGTCTGCATGTCCTCTGACTCCTGTCGCGCGCCGTTGCGTGACGTCGGGTGGTGGCATGACGTCCCTTGACGCAGGGCTTCCGCTATGGGACGACGCTATGCCGGAAAAGAAGTTGCTCGTGCCCATATGCGCGGATTGGTCCCCGTAATGTGGATCACCGGTGACCACGTCGTAAGGCTATCGCTCCACGCCGGGTGCCTGTCATGAGACGTCTTCGTACAAATGCACTGCACACCTTTGGCCCCGCCGGACAGGAACCGGACAGGAACCGGCTGACGACGCGGAGGCGAACGGTTCCGGGCGGCGGGCCCCGCGAGCGGTCAGGAGACCATGCGCTCGGCGCGGTCGACGGCCTCGGCGAGGGTGTCGACCACCGGCACACCCGCCGGTTCCAGGCTCGCCCTGCTGTGGGAACCCCCGGTGTACAGCACGGCGTACGCCCCCACGTGCGCGGCGGCCACCGCGTCGTCGAGAGCGTCGCCGATGACGACGACGCGGCCCGGGTCGACGGCTATCGAGGCGAGGTGGCGGGCCATTTGTACGGCCTTCCCCTCGTTCGACGGCCCGGTGCGGCCGTCGACCCGCACGAAGTGCTCGGTTATGCCGTGCGAGGTGATCATCGGCAGCAACTGCTCGTGCGGGGCGAGCGAGCACAGCGACTGGCTGCGGCCGGCCGCCCGGCGGGTGGCGAGCAGCTCGGCCGCACCGTCGGCGAGACCACAGCGCTCGGCCAGCGTCCAGTAGTGCCGGTGGAAGATGGCATCCATCACGGCCCATTCGGCGTCCGTGGGCAGCCGGCCGATGAGCCGCTCGTAGAACCTGGGCACCGGCACGCAGTACAGCTCGCGGTAGCGGTCGAGCGTGATCGGTGGCAGGCCGAGTTCGGCGAAGGAGGCGTTCGTGGCCTCGATCACCGCGTCGATGTCGTGGAACAGGGTGCCGTTCCAGTCCCACACGAGATGCGCGTTCACATCAGGAACCGTACTCGCGCCGCGCGACAGCCCGTTCCGGGCCTGTGGACAACTTCGGCGCGGCGGGCGCGGATCAGCCGATCAGGTGGGGGATCTCCTGCGTGGCGTACCAGAGCAGTTCGTGGTCCTCGGCGCCGTCGACCGTGAACTGCGCGTCGTCGTCACCGGCGTCGGCCGCGCCCAGCGCGCCGGCCGCGGCGCGCACGTCCGGCTCGGCGTCGTCCGCGTCCACGTGCACGGCCGCGGCCGCGGTCAGCGGCACCTCCCGCGCCAGCCGCACCTCGCCGAGCGAGGCCGGATCCAGACCGCGGTCCGGGTCGTGGCGCACCGCGCCGTCGGCCACGTCCACGGCGATCACCACCCGGCGGCGCGGCACTTCCGGATGAACGGCGAGCAGTCGCAGCGACGCCTGCGCCGCCCGGTTCAGCGCCGCGTACTCGAGTTCCTCGATGTCATCCGAGACGTACCACTCGCGCAGGCTCGGCGTCACGGCGTAGGCGTCAAGCGGTACGGGCCCCACCACACCCGCCTTGTATGCCTCGGCCAGCCCCGCGAGGGTGGTGGGAATGTAGACGCGCATGGCGTAAAGCTTACGGCGGCCACCAGCCTGATAGGTGAATTTGGCTCGGCCGCCGGGCGACGCGGCGGGTGCTTGCCGGGCGGTGCCCGGCGCCCCTAGAACCGGCCTACCAACCGGTAACGAACAGTGGGGAACCGACCATGAGCAGCACCCTGTCCACGCCCGGGGAAGCGCCCGGCGTGCCCGCGCGTCATTCGGCGGCCGAACCCGTACGGCCTCAGCCGGCACGGCCCGCCGGCGCGGTCCGGCCCGCCCCCGCCGCACCTGCACGTTCCGCGCGCGCCGAGCCGGTACCACCACGGCGGCACCCGGCACCCACCCGCACCGCGCCCGCCGCACGCCGGCCGGGAGGCGGCACCGCGCCGCCGGGCCGGCGGGACAGCCGACGGCCCGGGACCCCGCCGCCTGCTGTCGTACGGCCGCTGGCGCCGCATGTGTGGTTCGCCGGGCGGTTGCTGGACGTGCTGACCGGGCGGCAACCACTGACGAGCCTGGCGGGCCGGGTGCGGGACGAGGCGTACCAGGAGTTGTGGGCGCTGCGGGAGTCACGGGCCGACTGGCGGCAGAAGGTGCGGGGCCGTACCCCGGACGTGTACAGCTGCCGGTTCTTCCGGACGGCGGGCGGGGCGCTGGAAGTGGCCGCCGTGGTCCGGCTGGACCGCACCGTCTTCCGGGCTTTGGCCTTCCGCCTGGAACCCGGCGACGGGGAGTCCGGCGCGGGATACGGCGCCGCGCGCTGGCGCTGCACGGCGGTGGCGGCGCGGTGAGGCCGCCCGGAACGCCGGACGGCCGGGTCCCGGGCCTGCGTGGCCCGGCCCCCGGCCGTCCGTTTCAGCGGATGCCGCGCCCCTACTTCTTGCGGCGCCGTCCGCCCTTCTGCGCCCGGCGGCGCTCCGCGCGGGTCGTCGTAACGGACTCGTCGTCGGACGCGGAGCTGCTTCCGTCCACCGAGGCGCCCGCGAAGTCACCCTCCACGATGCCGCCTTCGCCGTCCACCGACGGCGCGGAGAAGTGCAGCCGGTCGGCCCGCTTGGGCGCCTCCAGGCCCTTGGCGCGGATCTCGGGACGCTCCTTGGCCAGCGCCGGGGGCACGTCCTGGATGTCCGCGACGGGCACCGGAACCTCCTCGACCTGCTGCTCGACCTGGACCTCCAGGTTGAACAGGTAGCCGATGGATTCCTCCTTGATGCCGTCCATCATGGCCGTGAACATGTCGTAGCCCTCGCGCTGGTACTCCACCAGCGGGTCGCGCTGCGCCATCGCGCGCAGTCCGATGCCCTCCTGGAGGTAGTCCATCTCGTAGAGGTGCTCGCGCCACTTGCGGTCCAGCACCGACAGCACCACGCGCCGCTCCAGCTCGCGCATGATCTCCTCGCCGAGCTGCTTCTCCCGCTCGGAGTACTGCTCGTGGATGTCGTCCTTGACGGACTCGGCGATGAACTCCGCGGTGATCCCCGCCCGGTCGCCCGCCGCGTCCTCCAGCTCCTCGATGGTGGCCTTGATCGGGTAGAGCTGCTTGAACGCGCCCCACAGCCGGTCGAGGTCCCAGTCCTCGGCGAAGCCCTCCTTGGTCTCGGCGTCGACGTACGCGTCGATGGTGTCGTCCATGAAGTGCTGCACCTGCTCGTGCAGGTCCTCGCCCTCCAGGACCCGGCGGCGCTCGCCGTAGATCACCTCGCGCTGCCGGTTGAGCACCTCGTCGTACTTGAGGACGTTCTTGCGGATCTCGAAGTTCTGCTGCTCGACCTGCGACTGGGCGGAGGCGATCGCGCGGGTCACCATCTTGTTCTCGATCGGCACGTCGTCCGGCACGTTGGCCATGGACATCACGCGCTCGACCATCTGCGCCTTGAACAACCGCATCAGGTCGTCGCCGAGGGAAAGGTAGAAGCGGGACTCGCCGGGGTCGCCCTGGCGACCGCTACGGCCGCGGAGCTGGTTGTCGATCCGCCGCGACTCGTGCCGCTCGGTGCCCAGCACGTACAGGCCGCCGAGCTCCTTGACCTCCTCGTGCTCGGCCTTGACGGCCGCCTCGGCGCGCTCCAGGGCCTCGGGGAGGGCGGCGGCCCACTCCTCGACGTGCTCGCCCGGGTCCAGGCCGCGTTGCCGCAGCTCCGCCTCGGCGAGGTCGTCGGGGTTGCCGCCGAGCTTGATGTCGGTGCCACGGCCGGCCATGTTGGTGGCGACGGTGACCGCGCCCCGGCGGCCGGCCTGCGCGACGATGGACGCCTCACGGTCGTGCTGCTTGGCGTTGAGCACCTCGTGCGGCACGCCGCGCTGGGAGAGCTGCGCCGACAGGTACTCGGACTTCTCCACCGACACGGTGCCGACCAGCACCGGCTGGCCCTTCTCGTGCTTGTCGACGATGTCCTCGACGACCGCCTCGAACTTCGCCTCCTCGGTCCGGTAGATCAGGTCGGGCTTGTCCATGCGCTGCATCGGGCGGTTGGTCGGGATCGGGACCACGCCGAGCTTGTAGATCTGGTGGAACTCGGCGGCCTCGGTCAACGCCGTACCGGTCATGCCGCACAGCTTCGTGTACAGGCGGAAGAAGTTCTGCAGGGTGATCGTGGCAAGGGTCTGGTTCTCGTCCTTGATGTCCACCCCTTCCTTCGCCTCGATCGCCTGGTGCATGCCCTCGTTGTAGCGGCGACCGGCCAGGATGCGGCCGGTGTGCTCGTCGACGATCATGACCTCGCCGTCCATGACGACGTAGTCCTTGTCGTTCTTGTAGAGCTCCTTGGCCTTGATGGCGTTGTTCAGGTAGCCCACGAGCGGGGTGTTCACCGACTCGTAGAGGTTGTCGATGCCCAGCCAGTCCTCGACCTTGGCGACGCCGGACTCGTGGATGGCGACGGTGCGCTTCTTCTCGTCCACGTCGTAGTCGCCGGTCTCCTCCTTGCCCAGGGCCCCGGCCTCTCCGCGGTTGAGCCGGCGCACGAGGCGGGCGAAGTCGCCGTACCACTTGGTGGCCTGGTCGGCCGGGCCCGAGATGATCAGCGGGGTGCGGGCCTCGTCGACCAGGATCGAGTCGACCTCGTCGACGACGGCGAAGTTGTGGCCGCGCTGGACGAGTTCGTCCTTGGACCAGGCCATGTTGTCGCGCAGGTAGTCGAAGCCGAACTCGTTGTTGGTGCCGTACGTGATGTCGCACGCGTACTGCGCGCGGCGCTCGGCGGGCGACATGTTGGCCAGGATGCAGCCGACCTCCAGACCGAGGAACTTGTGCACCCGGCCCATCCACTCGGAGTCGCGCTCGGCCAGGTAGTCGTTGACGGTGATGAGGTGGACGCCGTCGCCGGAGATCGCGTTCAGATACGCGGGCAGAGTGCCGACCAGGGTCTTGCCCTCTCCGGTGCGCATCTCGGCGACGTAGCCGAAGTGCAGGGCCGCGCCGCCCATGAGCTGCACGTCGTAGTGGCGCTGCCCGAGTACCCGCTTGGCGGCCTCACGGACGGTGGCGAATGCCTCGGGAAGCAGGTCGTCGAGGGATTCACCCTCGGCATACCGCTGCTTGTACTCGTCGGTGAGGGCCCTCAGCTCGGCATCGGAGAGGTTGACGAAGTCCTCTTCAATGGAATTGACCTGGTCCGCGATGCGGTGCAGCTTGCGCAGGATCTTGCCTTCACCTGCACGCATGATCTTGCTGATGACGGACACGTAGGCTGGCTCCTTGCCGGTCGGGCCTGGCGCGGTTCCCGCGCCGGCACAGCGGGGTTCTGTATATGGCTGGGCCCTGCTGCAACGGCCATCGTAAGCGAGGAGACCAGCGGGCCGGGAGGCCCGGAGGTGGCAAAAGGGTTTTCCGCGCCACCGGAGCGCTACCGGAGCCGGCGGAGGCTCGGCGATACTCGGCCCCAGATCCCACCTGCCCCTTGTCGGAAGGCACGTCCAGCCATGGAGCCGATCACCCTCACCACCGACCGCCTGCTCCTGCGCCCGCTGGGACCGGCCGACGAGGACGCGGTGTACGCCGCCTGCCAGGACCCGGAGATCCCGCGCTGGACACCGGTCCCCTCACCGTACACGCGCGAGCACGCCGCCGACTTCATCGGCCGGATCGCCCGGGAGGGCTGGCGGGACGGCTCCTTCTACAACTTCGGCGTGTTCACCCGCGACGGCGGCGCGCTGGTCGGCGCCATGGGCCTGGTCCGGCTGGCCGGCGCCCTGCCCGCCCCCAACCACCAGGCAGAGCTGGGCTACTGGACCGCCAAGGAGCAGCGCGGCAAGGGCTACACCGCCGAGGCGGGGCGCGCGGTGTGCTCCTGGGCCTTCACCGCGCTGGGCGCAGAACGCATCGAGTGGTACGCGGAGGCAGGCAACGAGGGCTCCCGGGCGGTGGCCCTGAAGATCGGGTTCCTGATGGAGGGCACGGTCCGCTCGAAGATCATCCACGAGGGGACCCGGCGCGACGCGTGGGTCGGGTCGCTGCTGCCGTCGGACTGGGGACGGGAGAGCGCGACGCCGTACCTGCCGTACGGCGGTCGGTGAGGGGCTGGCGCGGGTTCGCCACGGAGAGGTACGTGGGGTTCGGAGCGGCGAGAGGCCGTGGGGACCGGAACGTGCAGGCAGGAGGGGCGGCCCGTCGCGGATACGTGGGTGCGGGCCGATCATCGCGACCAGCGTGCGGGCCGACTGTCAGTGGTCGGTTCTAGGCTGCGCGCATGACGCTCCAGCCGCCGCCTCAGCTCACCCTGTCCGCCGACGAGGCCCGCAGGACAGCCCTGCACGCTCAGGGGTTCCTCGGTGCTCCCGACCGCCGGGCCGGGACCCGGGGAGTGCTGCGGTCCCTCGGCGCGGTGCAGCTCGACACGATCTCCGTCCTGGCCAGATCGCACGAGCTGATCGCGTACGCCCGGCTCGGCGCGGTCGGCCGCGAGGCTGTGGAGCGCGCGTACTGGACGGACAATCACGCCTTCGAGTACTGGTCGCATGCCGCCTGCATACTCCCCATCGAGGAATGGCCGCATTTCGCCTTCCGCCGCCGGGCCCGGCGGGCGCGCGGGCACCGCTGGCACGTGCTCCAGGACGCCGAGCGCTCCTGCGCCGCGGTCCTGGACCGGCTCCGGGCCGAGGGCCCGCTGACCTCCACTCAGCTCGGCGGTGCGAAGAACGGCGGGCCGTGGTGGGACTGGTCCGAGACGAAGATCGCGGTGGAGTGGCTGCTGGACACCGGCGAGGTGGTGTGCACGCAGCGCCGCGGCTGGAAGCGGGTCTACGACCTCGCCGAGCGCGCCGTACCCGCCGCCCTGCTGCACGACGACATCGACGACGCCGAGTGCCTGCGGCGCCTGGTCGCCCAGGCGGGCGCGGCGCTGGGCGTGGCGACGCGCGCGGACCTCGCGGACTACCACCGGCTCAAGGGGGAGCAGGTGGCGGCGGTGATCGAGGGCACCGGTCTGGTGCCGGTCGAGGTGGCGGGGTGGGGGAAGCCGGCCTGGGCCCATCCCGCGGCGCTGGCCGAAGGGCCACGCGGCCGGCACCGTACGACGCTGCTGTCGCCCTTCGACTCGCTGATCTGGGACCGGCCACGCACCGAACGGCTGTTCGGCTTCACCCACCGGCTGGAGGCGTACGTCCCGAAGCCCAAGCGGATCCACGGCTACTTCGCGATGCCGCTGCTGGCGGGCGGCAAGCTGGTGGGCCGGGTCGATCCGGCACGGGAGGGCCGGACCTTGGTGGCCAGGCAGGTCTCGCTGGACGGCCCGAAGGCAGTCCAGCCCGCGGCGGACGCGATCGCCGAGGCGGCCGGCTGGGTCGGCTGCGTGGAGGCCCGGGTGGAACGGGTGCTGCCCGAAACGCTCCGTGAGCCGCTGGTGACAGCGGTGAAGCGCACCCACGACCGCCGGTAGCCGCCACCAGGCGGGCCCACAGCGCTCGGCGCAGTTCCCCATGGGCGCCGCCCGCGGTAGGCGCGGACCAGCGGCTCGACGACCCTGGTCGGCAGGCCTGAGGGCTGCCTCCCGGCGCTGTCCCGTCGTCCCGCTAGCGGATCTCCAGGATCTTCTCGCGCATCGCGTACACCACGGCTTCCATCCGCGAGTGCAGTTGCAGCTTCTCCAGGATGTTGCGCACATGGTTCTTCACGGTGTTCTCACTGATGAAGAGTTCCTTGGCGATGTCCCGGTTGTTCATGCCGGTGGCCACCAGCTTGAGCACTTCCAGCTCGCGGTCGGTGAGCTTGGGCGCGGGCAGCAGCCGCCGCTCGTCGGTGCGCTGGATCATCGACTTGAACTCGGTCAGCAGCTTCGACGCCATCGACGGGCTGATCTGCGACTGACCGTCGGCGACCGCCCGGATCGCGGTGGCCACCTCGTCGGTGGAGATCTCCTTGAGGAGGTAGCCGGTGGCACCGGCCTTGATCGCCTCGTAGAGGTCGGCTTCCTCGTCGCTTATCGTCAACATGATGATCTTGGCGCTGGGGGCGACCTCCTTGATGGAGGTGCAGGCCTCGATCCCACCGCGGCGGGGCATCCTGACGTCCATCAGCACGATGTCGGGCAGCAGGTCGGCAGCCTTCTCCACGGCCTCCGCGCCGTCCCCGGCCTCCCCGATGACCTGGATGTCCTCCTCCTGTGCGAGGACGATCTCCAGGCCCCGCCGGAACAGCGCGTGATCGTCGACCACGAGCACCCGGATCGGTTCCGCGCGAGCCGACCCCGCGGGCTCCTCATAGGCAGCCGGACCGCGCTCGCCGGAAGCCCCGTGTTCGACGTCCGGCATCAGACTCCTCCCCCTCGGACCAGAGTTGACCACTGGTCCAGCATTGCACGTCCCGGCGCGGTGGTGCCCCCAGGACGAACCCGGGGGCACCTGGCTGCCGCCTGTCTGCCGCCTGCCTGTTGCCGGATGCGGCTCAGGCCAGCGGTGGGCTCAGCGGTGCAGGGCGCCGCCCGCGCCGGACGGTGCCCCCGTCCCCGTCTCGTCCGCGTTCAGATGGATCACGCCGTAGTCGTAGCCGTGCCGCCGGTAGACCACGCTGGGCTGCTTGGTCTCACTGTCCACGAACAGGTAGAAGTCGTGCCCGACCAGTTCCATCTCGTAGAGCGCCTGGTCGAGCGCCATGGGCGCGGCGACGTGGGTCTTCTCCCGCACCACCAGCGGGCCCTCGCCGCGTACCTCCAGCGGACCGATCCTCATGGTGGGGACGCTCTCCCCGGCCTGGTCGGTGCCGGACTCCTCTTCCCCCCGGGCGCGGGTCACCTCCGGTACGGCCGTGGCCGCCTCGGCGACCGACATCCGGCCGTTCCCACGGCGGGTGTGCCGCTTGCTGGCGGCCTTGCGCAGCCGGGCTTCCAGCTTGGTCACCGCCACGTCCAGCGCCGCGTACGGATCGGCGGCGGCAGCCTCGGCGCGGACCACGGGACCGCGGGTGTTCAGTGTGATCTCCACCCGGTCGGAATGGTCCGCCTGCCGGGGGTTGAGCTCCTTGGACACCTCGACGTCGAGGCTGATCACCTTGCCGTCGAGCTTCTGGATCTTGTCCAGTTTCTCGGCCACGTGCTTGCGGAACCTCTCGGGCACCTCTGTCTTACGGCCTTTGACGACGATGTCCACGCAGAACTCCGTTCCCGGACCGCCTCCTGTGCCGGAGGGCGGTCCCTTTCCTGAGGCCGGTCCGGGTAGCACTCCCGTCCGGCGCTGCGTAAGCTGCCGCTCCGCCTCCCGGGCTGTCGGGTACCGCGAAGCTGCGGCTTTCACCTCCTTCTGCCCCACCGGGAAGATCAACACCCCCGGTATCGCCTTGCCTCACCCCCGAACATAGTCCTGGAGTGTGCCGGTCGGCATCCCCAGCGACGCCCTACCTCCATTCGGGTGAAATCCCCCTGCGCTACCTCCTGAGATCCCGTCCGAGTGGACTCACGGAGCGTGCGGTCCCGCCACCACGGCCGCTCCGGCCACCCGTCCTCCGGCAGCGGCCACGGCGCCCGCCGCCGCGCTCAAGGACGCCCCCGTGGTCACGAGGTCGTCCACGAGCACCACCGGGGCCCCCTCCAGCAGCATCACGGAGCAGCCGACGGCCACCAGCGCACCGGACAGGTTGGCCAGCCGTCCGGCAGCGGTCAGCGCGGACTGGTCGGCGACGGGCCGCCACTGCCGCAGCACGGACACCGCCCGGGCCGGCACCCCCTGCCGTCGCAGTTCCCGGGCCGCCGCCCGGGCCATCCGGGCGATGGCGTCGTGCCCCCGCCGGGCCACCGCCCGCCGCGCCGAGGGCACCGGCACCAGCAGCACCGGTCCGGTGACGCCCACCCGCAGAACCGCCCCGGCCAGTGCCGTGCCCAGCGGCCGGGCCAGCCCCAGCGCGCCCCGCTCCTTGTGCGCCAGGACCACGGCCCGCACCTCGTCCGCGTACCGGCCCGCGGCCCAGACCGGTGGCAGCCCGGGCGGCTCCGGTGACGGACGTACTCGCCGCGCCGAGGCCGCCCCGCCCAGCAGCCCACGGCACCGCTCGCACAGTTCCGTCCGCGGATGCCCGCACCCCGCGCAGTCCACCGGCAGCACCAGCCCGGTGATCTCCTGCCACCAGCCCCGCATGAATCCAGCATGAGGGCCGGGGAGAGTATGCCGCCAGTCACCTTTTCGTGCCTGTGGAAAACTTCGGTCGGGTCGCTGTCGCCGCTATCCCGGGTAGACCGGGCTGCCGCCCTTCGGCGTGACCTGCTTCCAGTTGGCGTCCGCAGGCAGCCGGTAGACATTCCGGTCGTACGACGCCAGCAGCGGCCGGGTCTGGTCCTCCGAGGCCGCGACCGACGCCGCCTCGCTCACTCCCTGCAACGCGCCGCTCGCCGAGCCGTCCGTGTTCACGTACTGGATCTGCTGCACCCCGCCGAGCTCACTGCCCAGCACCACCAAGCGGCTCGCGCCCGCCCACGACACGGACTTGACGGTCTCGCCGGGAGGCGTGAGGGCGCGAAGGCCCGTCACGGAGAACTCCGGGTGCTGGAGGGTGCCGCCGCGCTCGATCCGGCCGAGTTGCAGCATCGTATGGCCGTCCTTCGCAACGACGAGCGCGATCCGCACCCCGTCGGAGGCGACGCGCAGCGACTCCACCCGCCCGTCGATCTCCGGAACGGACACCTCAGCGGGCGATCCACCGCCGTTGCGCAGCATCAGCAGCTTCGCCGCGGTGGGATCGCGGTCGGCCACCCACAGGTCGCCGAAACCGTCCCAGCTGGGCGCGCTCAGCCCGTTCCGCACGGCACTGGTCACGACCGGCGGACCGAGAGGCCGGTCGTCGACGAGCGAGCCGACCACCATCTGACGGCCGCCCGTCCGTACGCCGGCAGCCGTCCGCCCGTCGCGGCTGACCGCGGCCGAGCGCAGATCGGGCTTGTTCACACCGAACGGGCCGGTCACCGCGTTCGCCTGGGTGCTCTCCGCGGACAGCTCCATCAGGCGGTGCTGGGCGTCGTCGCTGATGAAGTACTGTCCGCCCGCTGAGCCCACCAGGTTCTCCGGGCCGTAGGACCGGGCCCGGGCGCTGGGCAGGACGCATGCCCTCGAGCCGTCAGCCCGCAGTATCTCCGCCGAGGTCAGTTTCGCCGACGCCTGGGCCTGCACGGTGGCGAAGAGCTGCGCCGCCAGCCCTGTGCACCGCTGCCCGCGCAACCCGTCGGCGGCATGGTCGAGACGCACCTTGAGGTGCTGCGAGTCATCGAGGGTGACGCCGTGGTCGGGACCCTTGTCGTACAGCCGCACCCCGGCCGGTGCCGCCGTGTACGCCACCGGGTCCAGCCAGTCCGTCGGACCGCCGAGCAGTGCCGACACCGTGGCCGCCAGCGAATCGGTCTGGTTGCGCAGATACACCGGGTCGGCGACCAGCGTCTCCAGCGTGCTGCCGTAGCGCTGGGCGTCGGAGCCGAGGTCGGCGAAGTAGTACATGTTCGCCGAGTGGTAGATCCGCTGGAAGTCCGACTCGGACAGCACCAGGCCGTCGTCCAGCTCGTCGATCCGCCACTCGTTGTTCTCCCTGGTCAGGTGGAACGAGGTGTCGAACGCGGTCTGGTCCGGCTGGTAGGTGTGCTTGGTGTCGACCACGGCTGCCTTCGTCCCGGACAGCGCGACCTTCGCCCACCCCTCCCTGCGGTTCGTGCCCGCGTCGTCCTGGGACTGGAGCACACCGGAGTACACGGTGATCTTCGCCAGCGGATTCCAGCGCTTCTGCAAATCCTTCGAGAGGTACTTCTTCGCCGTGGCGAAGTCCTCCTCACTGCTGGTCGTCGCCTCCAGGAAACCGCTGACGATTTCGGACGCGGTCTCACCCGGGCCCGGGGGGATACCGAACACCCGCACCTGGGAGTCGGCGTCCGCGCGCGGCCCGTCGCCGACCTTGCGCACCTCGCCGCCACTGGGCATCGAGGCGCACCCGGACAGCAGCAGCACCGCGCACAACGGCAGCCAGCCGTGACGCACCAGCCGTCGTCGGCCCCCCAAAAACCGCATCAGACGCCGTCCTCCTGAACCGTTTCCCTGCGCTCCACGACCCGAGCGCCGTTGCCGGGCAGCGCCGCCGGGTCCGCGGTCGGCGGCGGAGCATTCGGCATCGGCGGTAGAGCCGGTATCGCGGGCATCTGCGGCGCGAGCGTCCCGTTCTGCCGCGCCCGGCCGCCGTCCACCGCGCCGCCGTCCCCGGCGGACGCCCGCGGTACGGCCGGACCCAGCGGCGCGGCGGCCCTGGCCGGCAGGCCCGAGGAGGTCAGCCCGCGGTTGCGCCACGAATCGTCCGGCTCCAGCGGTATCGGCGAGCCGCGCAGGCTGTCACCGGCGGTACGCGGCAGCGTCATCCGGAACTGCGAGCCGCCGCCCGGCTCGCCCCACGCCTGGAGCCAGCCACCGTGCAGCCGCGCGTCCTCCACGGCGATGGACAGGCCGAGCCCGGTGCCGCCGGTGGTGCGCGCCCGCGCGGGATCGGCCCGCCAGAAGCGGTTGAACACCCGCGTCGCCTCGCCCGGCTTCAACCCGACTCCGTAGTCCCGTACCGCGACCGCCACCGCACCGTCGGCCGTCGCCAGCCGGACCACCACGTCCCGTCCTTCTCCGTGCTCGATGGCGTTGACCACGAGGTTGCGCAGCACGCGCTCGACCCGGCGGGGGTCGGCCTCGGCGATCACCGGCTGCGCGTCACCGCGTACGACCACCCGGCTGCCCTTGCGCTCGGCCAGTGGCTCCGCCGCGTCCACCACCCGGCGTACGACTTCGCGCAGGTCTATCGGTTCCGCGGCGAGTTCAGCGGCGCCCGCGTCGAACCGGCTGATCTCCAGCAGGTCGGACAGCAGTGACTCGAACCGGTCCAACTGGTTCTGCAGCAGCTCCGCGGACCGGGCAGTCACCGGGTCGAAGTCGGTACGCGCGTCGTGGATGACGTCGGCGGCCATCCGTACCGTCGTCAGGGGGGTCCGCAACTCGTGCGAGACGTCCGAGACGAAACGGCGCTGCATCCGCGACAGGTCCTCCAGTTGCTGGATCTTGACCTGGAGGTTCTGCGCCATCTTGTTGAAGGACTCGCCGAGGCGCGCGATGTCGTCCTCGCCGGTGACCTCCATACGCTCCTGGAGCCGCCCCGCCGCGAGCCGCTCCGCGATGCCGGCCGCCATCCGCACCGGCGTGACGACCTGCCGCGTCACCAGCCAGGCGATCGCGCCGAGCAGCACCACCACGAATATCCCCGCGGTCGCCAGCGTGCCCTTGACGAGGCCGAGCGTCTTCTCCTCCTGATCGAAGGGGAAGAGGTAGTAGAGCTGGTAGGTCTTGCCGTTGATGTCCGTCAGGCGCTTGCCGACGGCCAGCGCGGGCCGTGGCGGGCTGCCGTCGTCGGTCTTGGCCATCGTGTACTGCTTGAGTGCGCCCGTGTGCGTCTCGACTGCTTCGATGAGCGACTGGGGGATGCTCTGCTCGGGCACCACCCGGCCGGAGCTGCGCGGGCCTCGTGCGTTGACGCTGCCCTCGCCCAGGGACTGATCGTCGTTCGCACCCGGGCTGCGCGCGACGATCCAGTACACGCCCTTGCCACCGCTCGCGAACTGCTCGACCAGGTGGTTCAGCCAGATCCCGGAGTCCACCGAGCCGTAGGGCGTCGTGGAACCCGACGCGTCCTGCGACTGGCTGCCCTTGTCGGCCATGTCCTGCGCGATGGAGAAACCACCGGTCGCCTGGTTGGTGGCCGCCTTCTCCTTGGCGTCCAGCAGACCGTTCTTCACCTGTCCGATGACCACGAAGCCGAGCAGCAGGACCACGCCCAGCGACATCAGCAGGGTGAAGGCGACGACCCTCAGCTGCAGGTTCCGCCGCCACAGCCGCGTCGCCGGCTGGACCGGTCGCCGTACCCAGCGCACGAACGAGCGGATCACCGGCCGCAGGCCCCGCAGGGGGTCGGCCAGCCGGCTCTCCAACCGCTCACGCTCGTACGACGCGCACATCTCAGCCCGGTCCCGCCTTGTACCCCACACCCCGGACGGTCACCACGATCTCCGGACGCTCAGGATCCTGCTCCACCTTGGACCGCAGCCGCTGCACATGCACATTGACCAGCCGGGTGTCCGCCGCGTGCCGGTACCCCCAGACCTGTTCGAGCAGCACCTCACGGGTGAACACCTGCCACGGCTTGCGCGCCAGCGCCACCAGCAGGTCGAACTCCAGCGGGGTGAGCGCGATGGGGTGCCCGTCCCGCTTCACCGAGTGCCCGGCCACGTCGATGACCAGGTCGCCTATGGTGAGCTGCTCCGGCGTGGGCTCCTCGGCCCGCCGCAGCCGTGCCCGCACCCGCGCGACCAGCTCTTTCGGCTTGAACGGCTTGATCACATAGTCGTCGGCGCCCGATTCCAGGCCGACCACCACATCCACCGTGTCACTCTTCGCCGTGAGCATGACGATCGGCACGCCCGACTCCGCCCGGATCTGACGGCACACGTCAATGCCGTCCCGCCCGGGCAGCATCAGGTCGAGGAGGACCAGATCGGGCTTGGTCTCCCGAAAAGCCGCCAGCGCCTTGTCCCCGTCCGCGCAGAACGACGGCTCGAAACCCTCTCCACGCAGCACGATGCCGAGCATCTCTGACAGCGCAGTGTCGTCGTCGACGACCAGGACACGTCCCTTCATACTGATCATCATCCCATTTGCAGTTCGATGCTCGTGACCTGCGGTGATCGAGGTCACGCTACGCGACCATTGTCCATGGTTGTCAGCACATGCACTGTCACCCCGTGCCAGCCTGTGGATAACTTGTGCGAGACACCCCGGACCGACCCTATGCGATCCCTTGTCTCCCTTGGGCGGAATCCTTTCAGCGAGCTGTCGTCCGCCGCCCTAGGCCAGGGGTTGCCCGGTCGTCTGGCCGCACACCGCCGCCAACGACTCGGCCGTGACCGGCGACACCACCCCGTTCTCCGTCACGATCGCCGTGATCAGTTCCGGCGGCGTCACGTCGAACGCCGGGTTGTACGCCTGTGTGCCCAGCGGCGACGGCGCCAGATCCGTCACCTCGCTGCCGGCCCGCTGCTCCACCTCGATCGACGCGCCGTCCGGTGTGCCCAGATCAACCGTCGTCGTCGGTGCTACCACCACGAACGGAACGTGGTGGTAGCGCGCGAGCACCGCCAGCGGATAGCTGCCGACCTTGTTCGCGGTCGAGCCGTCCGCCGCGATCCGGTCCGCCCCGATCAGCACCGCGTCCACCTCACCGGCGGTGAACAGCGACCCCGCGGCGCTGTCCACGAGCAGCGTGTACGGCATCCCCGCCCGCGCCGCCTCGTACGCCGTCAGCCGCGCGCCCTGCAACAGCGGCCGGGTCTCGTCCACCCACAACCGCCGCAGCTCCCCCACCCGATGCGCGGCCATGACCACGCCAAGTGCGGTGCCTTCCCCACCGGACACCAAGGCGCCCGTATTGCAGTGCGTCAGAATCCGGTACCCGCCACCTGGCACCAGCTCCGCCAGCAACCGTCCGCCGTACTCGGCCATCGCCGTACTCGCCGCCGCGTCCTGCGCGTGCAGTGCCCGCGCCTCGGCGAGCGCCGCAGCCGCCGCCTGATCGGGTGAGGCCTGTTCGTACGCCGCCACGGCCCGGCGCACACCGTACGCCAGGTTGACGGCCGTAGGCCGGGCGTGTGCGAGGAGATCGGCGGCCTCGAGTACGTCGTACCCGCGCGCCGCCGCGAGTGCGATCCCGTACGCCCCGGCCAGTCCCAGCACCGGCGCGCCCCGTACGGCGAGGGCACGTATCGCCGCTACGAGCGCCTGCACGTCGGTACAGACCAACTCGACCTCCTCCTGAGGAAGTCGGGTCTGATCGAGCAACACGAGGACCGGCCCCTCGGGGGGCTCCTCCCATCGCAGTGCGGGAACCATGCCGAGTTCTGATTGCGCGAATTGATCACCCATCCCTTCAGTCTGCCCTGTCAGGCAGGGATGACGGCAGCCCATGACACGATGGCGCCCAAGCACGACGGCAGCGACGAGAACACGAGCAACACGAAGGGGCAGCCTCCGATGACCAACTCTCCGGGCTGGGCATCGCCCGGATCCTCCGACTCGCCCGAGCCGGACGACGGCGACAGCCTTTCTTCTTCCACACCATCAGGTTCCGGTACGTCACCAGGCCCGTCCGCGGCGCCCGTGCCGTCCGGGCGGGGCTCAGGGGAAGGCGCGGCATCACACGGGCAACCGCAGAGCGCGCGGCAGGACGCGACGCCGCCGGCTTCGGGCGGGCGCGCCGTCTGGTCGCAACGGCAGCCGCCGCCCAGCAACGGGTGGGCCCAGTGGGGTTCCCCACCCAGTGCGCAGCCGCCGCAGCAGCACGGAGGTCCGCGCTGGGGACCCACGGCCCCCGGCAGCCAGCAGCAGGGGCCGTGGAACAAGCCTGCGGCGCCCAAGCCCGGCGTGATTCCGCTGCGACCGCTCGCCGTGGGCGAGATGCTGGACGGCGCCGTCGCCACACTTCGCCTGCACTGGCGGGCCATCCTCGGCGTCACCCTCGCTGTCGCACTGGTCACCGAAACGGTCGGCGTCGTCGTACAGGGCCTCTTCATCGACGACACCCGCATCAAGAACCTCCAGGACAACCCCGACCCGAGTGTCAGCGACCTCCTGCACGCCCTCAGCGGCACCGCCGCAGGTTCCGGCCTGACCGCCCTGGTCTTCCTCATCGGCTGGCTCATCGCCACCGCGATGCTCACCGTGGTCACCAGTCGCGCGGTACTCGGTCGCACCGTCACCAGCGGCCAGGCATGGCGTGACGCCCGGCCGCGCCTGCCGCAGCTCATCGGCCTCGCACTGCTGCTGCCGCTGATCGGCTGCGGTGTGCTGGCAGCGGCGGTTCTCCCGGGCACGCTGATCGCCCTCGCCGGTGCGGCCAGCGGGGGCGCCGCCCTGGCCTCGCTCGGTCTGCTGAGCGGACTCGCCGTGATGATCTGGCTGCTCGTGCAGTGGAGCCTGGCGGCGCCCGCGCTGATGCTGGAAAAGCAGGGTGTCGTGGCCGCGATGAAGCGCTCGGCGAAGCTCGTGCACGGCTCGTGGTGGCGCGTCCTCGGCATCCAGTTCCTCGCCGCCCTCCTCACTTACCTCGTGTCGGCCATCGTCGCGACACCCATCACCCTCATCGGCGAGGCAGTGACCGGTGACGACGGCTTCAGCTCATTCCTGTCGGGCGGCAGCGCCCCCGGATGGTCCTTCCTCATTCTTTCAGGTGTCGGAGCGGTCATCGGCGCGACCATCACCCTTCCGGTCAGCGCCGGCGTTACCGCGCTCCTCTACATGGATCAGCGCATCCGCCGCGAGTCCCTGGACCTCGACCTCGCGCGTGCGGCGAAGGAGAACTCCCCGGAGAAATAAGCAGGGAGTTTGCCGGTGCAGACAGCAAAAAAGCTCGGGTCCCCCAGATAAATCCGGGGGACCCGAGCTCAATATTTGTTCGGCGGTGTCCTACTCTCCCACAGGGTCCCCCCTGCAGTACCATCGGCGCTGAAAGGCTTAGCTTCCGGGTTCGGAATGTAACCGGGCGTTTCCCTAACGCTATGACCACCGAAACACCATGAAACACACACC
>NZ_DATDBG010000055.1:0-8707 GCF_036524955.1 Streptomyces sp. | reverse complement strand
GTACAACCCCTCCACATCCCAGCCCCGGTCCACCGGAAAACCCGACACCGCGTCCGACCCGGACACCACCAGCTCCCACAAGTCCTCAGCCGACCGCACCCCACCCGGATACCGGCACCCCACCCCCACGATGGCGATGGGGTCGTCGTCGGCGGGGAGTCCGGCGGCGGGAGCCGGTGCCGCGGTGTCCGGCTCGCCCAGCAGGGCGGAACGCAGGTAGCGGACGACGGCCTCGGGGGTGGGGTGGTCGAAGACGAGCGTGGCCGGCACCTGGACGCCCACGGCCTCGCTCAGCCGGTCGCACAGCTCGACGCCGGTGAGGGAGTCGAAGCCCAGGCCCTTGAAGGTGTTCGTGACGTCCACCGCGTCCGCGGCGGCGTATCCCATGACCGCGGCGACCTGGGTACGGACGAGGTCGTGGATCAGCCGCTCGGCGTCGGGGCCTGGCAGGCCCGCGAGCCGCCGGGCGAGCCCGTCGGCGGGGGTCGCCGGCTCCTCGGCCTCGATCTGCTCCTCCGCCCCGGCGCGCCGCGCGGGTTCGGCGACGGGGCCGACCAGACCGCGCAGCGCGCCGGGCAGTTCCGCTCCGGCGGCCTCCTCCTGCAGAGCGGCGAGGTCGAAGCGGGCGGGCACCACCACGGGCATGTCCGCGGCGCGTGCCGCCCCGAGCAGGGACAGCGCCTCGTCGGCGGCGAGCGGGACCGTACCGGGCAACGCGCGGCCCGGCGCGCCCGGGAGCTCCGCCCACTCCCCCCAGGCGAGGGACAGGGCGGGCAGTCCCTCGCTCCTGCGCTGGGCCGCGAGGGCGTCGAGGAAGGCGCCGGTGGCCGCGTCGGCGGCCCGGCCCGCGCTGCCGGCGGTGCCGGCCAGCGACGAGAACAGCACGAAGTCGGAGAGCTTCAGATGCCTGGTCAGCTCGTCCAGCAGCAGTGCGGCGTCCGCCGCCGCGCGCAGGACCGGCTCGGTCCGCTCGTCCCCGGTCGCGTCCGCGTCGCCCTCGCCCGCTCCGGAGACGCCGACCGCGTGCACGACCGCGGTGAGGGGCTGCTCGGCGGGGACGGCGGCCAGCAGCGCCGCCAGGTCCTCCCGGTCGGTCACGTCGCACGCCGCGACGGTCACCCGGACGCCGGACGCGCCCAGTTCCGCGGCGAGTCCGGCCGCGCCCTCGGCGTCCTCCCCGCTCCGGTCGGCCAGCAGCAGATGGTGCACGCCCTGCCGGGCGGCCAGTTCGCGGGCCACCAGGGCTCCCTGGCCGCGGGTGCCGCCGGTGATCAGGACGGTCCCGCCGGACTCCCACGCGGGGGCCGGTCCGCCGGGCGGCTCCAGGGCCGCCAGCCGCGGCACGAGCACGGTGCCGCCGCGCACGGCGAGTTCGGGCTCGGCGCAGGCCACCGCCGTGGGCAGCGCGCGCACCGACGCCCCCTCGGGGCCGAGGTCCAGCATGCCGATCCGCCCGGGGTGCTCGGCGCGCAGGGACCGCAGCAGCCCCCACAGCGCGGCACCGGCCAGGTCCGGCGCGCCGCCGCCGGTGCCCGTGGCGACCGCGCCCCGGGTGACGGCCACCAGCCGGGAACCGGCGAACCGCTCGTCCGCCAGCCAGGCGCGTACCGAGGCCGCGGTGTCCCGGAGGGCGTCGCGGACCGCGGTGGCGGCCCCCTCGGCGCCCGGGGCGGCGGCGGGTGTGGGGCACGGCACGAGAACCACGTCGGGCACGGCCGTGCCGGCGGCCGCGAGCGTGTGCAGTCCGGGGTGGACCGACACCCCGCCGACGGCCGTCGTCAGGGCGGCGGCCAGGCCGAAGACGTCGGCGCCCGCGACGGCCCAGCGGCCGGCGGCCGGCACGTCACCGGGGGCGGGGGCGTACGCGGTCCAGCGCACCTGGAACAACGTGTCCTCGGCACGGGAGCCGGCCACCGGCCGTACCGCCGCCTCGGACGGAAGCGCCGCCGGAAGCTCCGTGCCCTCGGGTGTCGCAAGCCAGTGCGAGCTGCGCTGGAAGGCGTAGGTCGGCAGGTCGACCCTGCGGCCGTGCCGGTCGGCGACGGTCTTCTCCCAGGCCACGGTGGCGCCGCGGACATGGACCTCGGCGAGGGCGCGCAGCAGGGCGGGCACCTCGGGGCGGGACCGGCGGGCGGTCGCGACGAAGGCTGCGGCGCGGCCGTCCTCACCGGACAGGCACTCGCGGGCCATCGCGGCGAGTACGGCGTCGGGGCCGACCTCCAGGAAGGTGCGGGCGCCGGACCGGGCCAGGGCCGCCATGCCGTCGTGGAAACGGACCCCCTCACGGGCGTGGCGCACCCAGTGGTCGGGGGTGCCGATCTCCTCGGCGCCGGCCGGGCGGCCGGTGAGGTTGGACACGACGGGGATCCGCGGTGCGTGGTAGGTGAGGCCGGACGCGACCTGGCGGAACCGGTCGAGCATCGGGTCCATGTGCGGGGAGTGGAAGGCGTGGCTGACGCGCAGGCGCCTCGTCTTGCGGCCGCGTTCCCGCCAGAGCTCGGCGATACCGAGCACCGCGTCCTCGTCACCGGCGATCACCGTGGACACCGGGCCGTTGAGCGCCGCGATCGAGACCCGGCCCGCGGCCCGCGCCAGGGTGGGCAGCACCTCGTCCTCGGATGCCTGGAGGGACACCATCGCGCCGCCGGACGGCAGTTGCTGCATCAGCCGGCCGCGGGCGGCGACGAGGGTGCACGCGTCGGCGAGGGAGAGCACACCGGCGGCGTGCGCGGCGGCCAGTTCGCCCACGGAGTGGCCCATGACGACGTCGGGGGTGAGGCCCCAGTGCTCCAGCAGCCGGAACAGCGCCGTCTCGTACGCGAACAGCGCGACCTGCGTGTAGCCGGTGGCGTCCAGCAGGGCGGCGTCGGCGTCGTCCTCCGCGGTGAACATCAGGTCCCGCAGCGGTCGGTCGAGGTGCGGGTCGAGCTCGGCGCAGACCTCGTCGAGGGCCGTGGCGAAGACCGGGTACGTCTCGTACAGCGCGCGTCCCATGCCCGCCCGCTGGCTGCCCTGCCCGGTGAACAGGAAGGCGAGCCCGCCCGGCTGGACCCGGCCGGTCACGGTCCCCGGGGCGTCGGCGCCCGCGGCCAGGGACCGCAGACCGGCCAGCACCGCGTCGCGGTCGTCGGCGAGCAGCACGGCCCGGTGCCGGAAGTGGCTGCGGGTGGTCGCGAGCGAGTGGACCACGTCGTCCAGGCCCTGTCCGGGGTGCGCGTCGAGGTGGTCGCGCAGGGCGCCGGCCTGGGCGCCCAGCGCGGCGGCGGTGCGCCCGGAGACCGGTACGGGGGTGGGGGCGGCGACAGTACGGGCCGGGGTGAGCCGGGCCGGGTCGGGCTCGGCGTCCGGGGCGGGCGTCCAGTCGGACAGGACCAGGTGGCAGTTCGTGCCGCCCATGCCGAAGGAGCTGAGGCCGGCGAGGAGCGGCGCGCCGTCGGGTGCGTCCAGCGGCCTGAGCCGGTCGTTGACGGCGAGCCGGAGGTCGTCCAGCGCGATGGCCGGATTGGGCGAGCGGAAGTTCAGGCTCGGGACGAGCGTGTGCTCGCGCAGGCACAGCACCGCCTTGATCAGGCCCGCGATGCCGGCGGCGCCTTCCAGGTGGCCGATGCTGGGCTTGACGGAGCCGGTGAGCAGCGGCGCGGTGGCGGGCCGGCCGCTGCCGTGGCCGAGCACCGCGCCGAGCGCGGCGGCCTCGACCGGGTCGCCGAGCGGGGTGCCGGTGCCGTGCAGTTCGACGAAGCGGACGGCGGCCGGGTCCACGCCTGCCCGCTGGTAGGCCAGGCGCAGCACGTCCTCCTGGGCGGCGCCGCGGGGGGCGGTCAGGTTGTCGCCGCCGCCGTCGTTGTTGACGGCGCCGCCGCGGATGACGGCGTGGACGCGGTCACCGTCGGCGAGTGCCTGCCGCAGCGTCTTGAGGACGACGAGGCCGCCGCCCTCGCCCCGGACGTAGCCGTTGGCGCGCTCGTCGAAGGTGTAGGTACGGCCGGTGGGCGACAGGGCGCCGAACTTCTCGGCGACGGTGAAGCCCTCGGGCACCAGGTTGAGGCTGACCCCGCCGGCCAGCGCCAGCGCGCAGTCGCCCCGGCGCAGGCTCTCGCAGGCGAGCTGCACGGCGACCAGTGAGGACGACTGGGCGGAGTCCACGACCAGGCTGGGGCCGCGCAGCCCGAGCACGTACGAGACGCGGTTGGCGATGATGCCGCGGCTCACCCCGGTGATGGTGTGGTGGGTGACCGCCGCGGCGCCGTGGTGGTGGGCGAGCTTGGCGTAGTCGTCCCAGATCGCGCCGACGTAGACCCCGGTGGGGGTGTCGCGCAGCGTGCCGGGGACGGTGCCGGAGTTCTCCAGGGCCTCCCAGGCGAGTTCCAGCATGAGCCGCTGCTGCGGGTCGGTGCTCGCCGCCTCGCGGGGGGTGATGCCGAAGAACTCCGCGTCGAACCGGTCGATGGCGTCGAGGAATCCGGCCGGCCGGGACACGGCTCCGGCCGGCAGGCCGGGCCGGTCCCGGGGGGCGGTGTCGGACACGGCACTCCGGCCGTCCGTCAGCAGTTGCCAGTACGCCTCGGGTCCTGGTGCTCCGGGGAAGCGGCAGGACAGCCCGACGACGGCGATGGGTTCGTCCGGCTCGGGGAGAGCAGCCGGAGCACTGGACCCGGGTGCAGTGGCCATGGTGTGGCTCTTCCTTTCAGCGGCAGCGCGCGGCGGAGCCATCGCGTGCGGAGAGGTGCTCGGTTGCGCGGGTGTCCCGGTCGTGCCGGTGCCTCATTGCGCCGGTTCCCCGGTCGCGCCGGTGCCTCGTCGCGCCGGCGTCAGGCGTACTCGTAGAAACCCCGGCCCGACTTCTTGCCGAGCAGCCCGGCCTCGACCATTCGCAGCAGCAGGGGCGGGGGCGCGTACAGCGGCTCCTTGTACTCCGCGTACATCGCCTCCGCGATCGAGACGGTGGTGTCGAGGCCGATGAGGTCGGCGAGCCGCAGCGGGCCCATGGGGTGGGAGCAGCCCTGGACCATGCCCTCGTCGACGGTCTCGGCGGTGGCGAACCCGGAGTCGACCATGCGGACGGCCGACAGCAGGTAGGGGAAGAGCAGGGCGTTGACCACGAACCCGGCGCGGTCGGGAGAGCTGATCGGCTTCTTGCCGAGCACGTCGGACACGAAGCGCAGGGCCTGGGCGCCGACCTGGGGGCCGGTCAGCACCGAGCTGACGAGTTCGACCAGCGGCAGAACCGGCACGGGGTTGAAGAAGTGCATGCCGACGACCCGTGAGGGCCGGCTGGTGGCCCGTGCGAGCCGCACGATCGGGATGGAGGAGGTGTTGGAGGCAAGGATCGCCTGCGGGTCCTGGACGATCTTGTCCAGGGTGCTGAAGAGCGCAAGTTTGAGCTCCTCGTCCTCCTTGACCGCCTCGATCACGAGGTGGCGGTCGGCCAGTTCGGCGAGGTCGGTGGTGAACGCGACCCGGTTCCAGGCCGCGTCGCGCTCCTCCGGGGTCAGCTTGCCCTTGGCGACCCCACGGTCCAGGGAGCCGGCCAGCCGCTGCGGCCCGGTGGCGAGGGACGCCTCGGAGGAGACCGCGACCACGACGTCGAGGCCGCGCTTGGCGCACAGTTCGGCGATTCCGGTGCCCATGATGCCGCTGCCGACGACCCCTACCCGGTGCAGCCCCGCAGACGGGCTGCCGGCGGTCTGCACGGACGTGGTCATGCGGCGGCCCCCCAGGTCAGCAGCGACGCCCCGATCGCCATGCCGCCGCCGAACCCCGCGAGCAGCACCAGGTCTCCCGGGGACAGCGCGCCGGTGCGGTTGGCCTCGTCCAGGGCCACGGGCACCGAGGCGCTGCCCACGTTTCCGTACTTCTTCAGCGTGCGGTGGGTCTGTGCGTTGGCCAGCCCGGCGCGTTCCACGACCTCGCCGAGCATCACCCCATTGGCCTGGTGCGGTACGAAGTGGTCGACCGCGGCGAGGTCGTGGCCGGTGCGGTCGGCCAGGGCCCGCAGCGCCGGGGGGACGTTGTCGACGACGAAGTCGCGTACCTCACGGCCGTCCATGCGGAAGAAGTGGCCGCCCTCGGCGACGGTCTCGGCCGTGGCCGGGTTCCGGCTGCCGCCGGCGTCCACCCGGATCAGGTGGTGGGCGTCGCCGCGGCTGCGCAGGTCGGTGCCGAGGATCCCGTACGGCTCGGGCACCCGGCCGACCACGGCGGCGCCCGCCCCGTCGGCGAACAGCACCGCGGTCTTGCGGTCGTCGAAGTCCAGGATCCGGGAGTAGAGGTCCGCGCCGATCACCAGTACGCGGCTGTCGGGCTTGAGCCCGACGAGGCTGCGGGCGAGTTCGAGCGCGTAGACGAAACCGCTGCAGACGACGTTGACGTCGAAGCAGGCGGCGCCGTACGCGCCGAGGCGGTGCTGGACGACATAGGACGTCGGCGGCTGCGGGAAGTCGCCGGTGGAGGTCGAGACGATGATGTAGTCGATCCGGTCCGGGGTGAGGCCGGCCTGTTCGAGGGCGGCGGTCGCGGCGCGGGTGGCAAGGTCGGACGTCGCCTCGTGCGGCGCGGCGTAACGCCGGGACTGTATCTGGGTCTTGCGCTCGATCCATTCCGCGGTGACGCCGACGCGTTCGGCGACCTCCTCGTTGCTCACTTCGTTTTTCGGCAGATACGAGCCGGTCGAGATGATTCCGATGCGCTGGTCCGGCATGTTCAGCCGACCCCCTCAAGGACAGCGGACGACAGCGGGCCGGCGAAGTTCCCTGGTCCGCGGAGCGGGTTGAGGCGTTCCTCGCCGATTTTCGCGCGCATTACCGGGTCGGTGACACCCAGTCCCTCCTCCGGTGCGAGGCACAGCACCCCGACTTTTCCGATGTGCCGGTTCTGCTGGACCAGCCGGGCCGCTTCACCGATTTGTTCCAGCGGATACACCGCGGAAACGATGGGCGACAGGAATCCGAGCCGGAACAGCCGGTTGCATTCCGCCTGCTCCTGCAGATTCGCCGCGTGGCTGCCCACGATGCGCTTCAGGTTCATCCACAGATAGCGGTTGTCGAAGTGGTGGTCGTAGCCGGTGCTGGAACCGCAGGTGACGACCACGCCGCCCTTGCGGACCACGAAGACGGAAATCCCGAAGGTGGCCCGGCCGATGTAGTCGAAGACCACGTGCGGGTCCTCGCCGACCTGGCGGCGGATCTCCCGGCCCAGGCGCTTGCCCAGTTCGACGGTGCGCTGCGGGGTGAGCGGGGCGTCGCCGCCCATGCCTATCTCGTTGCGGTCGATGACCACGTCGCAGCCCAGCCGGCGCAGGACCTCGGCCTTGCGCGGGGAGCTGACCACGCCGATGGGGACACCACCCGCGTTCTTGACCATCTGCACCGCGAAGGCGCCCAGGCCGCCGGTGGCGCCCCAGATCAGCACGATGTCGCCCTGCTTGATGCGGGCCCCGTTGTCGCCGACCAGCATCCGGTACGAGGTGGCCGCGGTCAGCAGCACCCCGGACGCCTCCTCCCACGTCAAGTGGGCCGGTTTGGGCAGCAGTTGGCTGGCGCGCACGACGGTGTAGTGCGCCAGCCCGCCGAAGTTGGTCTCGTAGCCCCAGATGCGCTGCTCGGTGCCGAGCATGGCGTCGGCGTGCGTGGCCGGCTCCTGCTCGTCCACCTGGACGCAGCTCACCACCACATGGTCGCCGACCCGCCAGCGCCGCACCCCGGCGCCGACGCGTACGACGACTCCGGCCGCGTCGGAACCCACCACCTGGTACGGCAGGTCGTGCCGGGCGGCGAATCCGCCCTGGCGGCCGTAACGCTTGAGGAATTCGAAGGTGGGCACCGGCTCGAAGGTCGCCGACCAGACGGTGTTGTAGTTGATGGAACTGGCCATGACGGCCACCACGACTTCGTCGGGTGCGAGGTCCGGCATCGCGACCGTGCCGAACCGCAAGGACCTGCGGACGTCTTTGTCCTCGGCACCTTCGAACATGCCCACGTCCTCCGCGCGCAGATGCGCGGCCAGATATTCGTCGGGAAGTTCCCGCCGTTCCAGCTCCTCCGCGTCCGCCCCTGCGAGCAACGCTTCGGCTAAAGAGTCCATGGCTCCCCTTCTCGATAAGCACGCGGCAGCCGGGGTGCGCAGACAGGCGTCCGCCAGCGGGAAGCGGACGCCATTCAGCGTTGCCGGAACGGAGCTCCGGCAACGCTGTGCGCAGATCGCGCCGAGAATCGATGAAACCCCGGGCGAGAAAAACGGTACGCAATTCGGCGTCCGGCCCCCACCCTTAACCGCCCCCTAGGCGGGACCCCACCGGGGGCGCCGCGCGGCCCCAGAAAGCGTGACAGCCCCCGCCGCGGGCAGCGGTGCAGGGCGTGGCCGTCCGCGGGGCGGTCTAGGGGTACACCCCCTCAGTCAGGCCCGGGCGGTGTCGTCCGCCACGACGGCGGCCGGTGCGGGTGCCGGTGCGGGTGCAGACAGCCCGGCGTCCCGCGCGGGGTGTCCTTCACGGTCCGCCACTCGCGGGGCAGCGCGGCCGCGTACTGCCGCCGGCCGCGGATGTGCAGCCGCCGCTCGCCGCCGCCGGCCGGCCGGCGGCGAGGACAGGTCGCGGGTCGGTCGGTGAGCGCGTGCCCGTCGCCGGCCGAACCAGCGGGGCGGACGCAGCTCCGCGGTGGCCCGGCCCATGAACGCCGACCGGTCACCGGCTCCGGCCGGATCGGGTACGAGC
>NZ_DATDBG010000054.1:0-4490 GCF_036524955.1 Streptomyces sp. | reverse complement strand
GTACAACCCCTCCACATCCCAGCCCCGGTCCACCGGAAAACCCGACACCGCGTCCGACCCGGACACCACCAGCTCCCACAAGTCCTCAGCCGACCGCACCCCACCCGGATACCGGCACCCCACCCCCACGATGGCGATGGGTTCCCGGGCCGCGGCGAGCAGTTCGTCGTTCTGGCGGCGCAGTCGGGTGGTCTCCTTCAGCGAGGCCCGCAGGGCCTCCACGACCGCTTCCGGCGACGTGTTCGTCATCTTCTCTGCCTTTCGGGGATCGCTCGGCACTAGGAGCCGGAGTTCGTGCGGGCCATGCGGATGAGCGCATCGACATCCAGGTCGTCGATGAGGTCCGTGCCGTCGTCGGGTTCGGCGGAGCCGCCGGGGTCCGTGCCCGCGGCGCCGGACGGGGACTGCGGCTCCGGGGCGAGCGTGCCGCGCAGGTGGGCGGCGACCGCCGTCGGCGTCGGGTAGTCGAAGACGAGCGTGGCGGGCAGCCGCAGGCCGGTGGCCTTGCCGAGCCGGTTGCGGAGTTCGACGGCGGTGAGCGAGTCGAGGCCGAGTTCCTTGAAGCCCTTCTTCGCGTCCACGGTGGCTGTGCCGCCGTAGTCGAGCGTGGCGGCGACCTCGGCGCGTACCAGGTCCAGCAGGAGTTGCTGCTGCTCCTCCTCGGTGAGGCCGGCCAGCCGGTCGGTGAGGCCCGGGCCGGCGGCGGTCTGCCCGCCTGCCGGGCCGGCGGGCAGACCGCCGCCTGCTCGCCTGCTCTGGGCCCGGACCAGGCCGCTGAGCAGGGCGGGGATCGCCGGT
Source organism: Streptomyces sp. (assembly GCF_036524955.1). Taxonomy (GTDB): domain Bacteria; phylum Actinomycetota; class Actinomycetes; order Streptomycetales; family Streptomycetaceae; genus Actinacidiphila. The sequence continues at coordinate 3,692 of NZ_DATDBG010000054.1, read as the reverse complement.
CCACGGGCCCGCAGGGCGGCGGTGTCCAGCGGGAGGGGGACGGCAACGGCCTCGTCCAGCCGCAGTGCGGCGTCGAAGAGCTCCATGCCCTGTGCGGCGGTGATGGCGGTCATGCCGGACTTGGCAAACCGGTTCCGGTCGGCTTCGGTGAGGGCGGCCGCCATACCCCCTTCGGCCCAGGGGCCCCAGGCGAGCGAGGTGGCGGTCAGGCCCTGGGCCCTGCGGTGGTGGGCGAGTGCGTCCAGGAAGGCGTTGGCGGCGGCGTAGTTGGCCTGTCCCGCACCGCCGACCAGGCCCTGGATGGAGGAGTAGAGGACGAACGCGGTCAGGTCCAGGCCGCGGGTGGCCTCGTGCAGGTTCCAGGCGGCGTCCGCCTTGGGCCGCAGGACGCCGTCGATCCGTTCGGGCGTCAGGGACGCGAGTACACCGTCGTCGAGGACGCCGGCCGCGTGCACGACGGCGGTGACCGGGTGCTCCGCGGGGACGGCGGCCAGCAGAGCGTCGAGCGCTTCGCGGTCGGCCACGTCGCAGGCCGTGACGGTGACTTCGGCGCCGAGGTCGTTCAGCTCGGCCCGCAGTTCCGCCGCGCCGTCGGCGGCGGGGCCGCGGCGGCTGGTCAGCAGCAGGTGCTTGATGCCGTGATCGCGCACCAGGTGCCGGGCCAGCATGCCGCCCAGCGCTCCGGTGGCGCCGGTGATCAGCACGGTGCCGTCCTCGTCCCAGGGGCCGGGGCCCTCTTCGGGCACCACGGCACGCCGCAGGCGCGGCGTGAGCAGCCTGCCGCCGCGGACCGCGACCTGCTGGTCCCCCGTGGACAGGGCCCTGTCGAGTGCCTGCCGCAAGTCGCTGCCGTCGTCGAGGTCCACCAGCAGCAGCCGGTCGGGGTTCTCGGTCTGCGCCGAGCGCAGCAGCCCCCATACGGCCGCGTGCGCGAGGTGGGGGACGTCCTCGTCCGGTGCGGCGGCGACCGCGCGGCGGGTGACCACGGCGAGCCGGGTGCCGGCCAGCCGCTCGTCGGCCAGCCACGCCTGGACCAGTGCCAGGGCGCGGTGCACGGCCTCCCGCGGCGAGCCGCTGTCGGCCGGCAGGGCCGCGACGACCGCCGCGGGGGCGGTGGCACCCGCGGCGACGGCGGAGGCGACGGCCCCCACGTCCGCGAACCGCTCGGCGCCGGCGAGTTGCGGTGTCGCCTCGCCGAGGAGGGCCCACGGCCCGGCCGGGGTCCCTGCGGCTTGGGCGGCCGGCTCCCAGGCGAGCCGGAACAGCGCCTCGTGGCTGCGGCCGCCGGCCGAGCCGAGCTGTGCGGCGGACACGGCGCGTACGGCGAGGGATTCCACCACGGCGACGGGTGCGCCGGTGGCGTCCGCCACCTCGATGGTGACCGCGTCGGGGCCGGCGGGGGTGAGCCGAACCCGGGCCGCGGCGGCGCCGGTGGCGAACAGCCGCACCCCGCTCCACACGAACGGCAGCCTGGGCTCGCCGGTGCCGGGCAGCACACCGAGTTCGATGGCGTGCAGCGCCGAGTCCAGCAGGGCCGGGTGCAGCCCGAACGCGGCGGCCCGCTCCTGCTGCCCTTCGGGCAGGGCCAGTTCGGCGTGGACCTCGTTGTCCCGCCGCCAGGCGGACCGCAGGCCGCGGAAGGCCGGGCCGTAGTCGAATCCCTGCTCGGCGAGGGCGTCGTAGCGCGCGGTCAGGTCGATCGGTGCAGCGCCGGAAGGCGGCCAGTCGGCTTGCGTGCGGCCGGTCCCGGCGGCGTCGGGCAGCGCCGCGTCGGGCAGCAGGGTACCGCCGGCGTGCCGGGTCCAGGGCTCGTCGAAGCCGCCGTCCTCCGGCCGGGAGTGCACGGTGACGGTACGGCGTCCGGTCTCGTCGGGGGTGCCGACGGCGACCTGGAACCGCACGGCGCCGCGCTCCTGCAGCACCAGCGGTGCTTCGAGGGTGAGCTCTTCGAGGACTTCGGCGCCGGCTTCGAGGCCGGCCTGGAGGGCGAGCTCGACGAAGGCGGTGCCCGGCAGCAGGACCCGGCCGAGCACCGCGTGGTCGGCGAGCCAGGGGTGGGTGCGCAGGGAGAGCCGGCCGGTGAGGACGGTCTCGTCGGTGTCGGCGCGGGTGAGGGTCGCGCCGAGCAGCGGATGGTCGGTGGTGCCCAGGCCGGCGGCGGCGACATCGCCGGTGGGTGCCGGGGCCTCGGGCCAGTACCGCTTGCGCTGGAAGGCGTACGTGGGCAGGTCGACACGGCGGGCGCCGGTGCCGTCGAACACGGCTGCCCAGGAGGGCCCGGCGTGCCGCACGTGGAGCCGGGCGAGCGCGTGGGTGACCGCGGCGGGCTCGGTACGGCCCTTGCGGAGCAGCGGGACGAACTCCGGTTCCGCGCCGCCCGCTTCGACGACGCAGTCGCGTCCCATGGCCGACAGCACCGCGTCGGGGCCCAGTTCGACGAAGGTCGTGACACCGGCGTCCTGGAGGGTGCGGATGCCGTCGCAGAAGCGGACGGCCTCGCGGACGTGCCGTACCCAGTAGTCCGGGGAGCACACCTCCTCGGCGGGCACGACCGCTCCGGTCACGTTGGACACGATCGGCACGAGCGGCGGCGCGAAGGTCAGCCCCTGGGCCACGGCGCGGAACTCGTCGAGCATCGGGTCCATGTGCGGCGAGTGGAAGGCATGGCTCACCTTCAGCCGGCGGGTCTTGCGGCCGCGGGCCTCCAGTTCCCCGGCGACGGCCAGCACGGCCGCCAGATCGCCGGAGATCACCACGGAGGCGGGCCCGTTCACGGCCGCGACGGCGACCTCGCTCGCGCGCCCCTCCAGGAGCGCGGCGACCTCCTCCTCCGGGGCCAGGACGGACACCATCGCGCCCTCCCGCTCCAGGGCCTGCATCAGCCTGCCGCGGGCCGCCACCAGGGCTGCCGCGTCGGACAGCGAGAGGACGCCCGCCGCGTGGGCGGCGACCAGTTCGCCGATGGAGTGCCCCGCGACGAAGTCGGCCGTCAGGCCCAGGCTCTCCGCGAGCCGGTAGAGCGCGACTTCGAGGGCGAACAGGCCGGTCTGGGTGAAGGCGGTCCGGTGCAGCAGTTCGGCCTCGGGCGTCCCGTCCGCGGCGAAGATCACGTCCCGTACGGAGCGGCCCATGTGGCGGTCGAGTTCGGTGCACACGGCGTCCAGCGCCCGGGCGAACACCGGGTGGGCGGCGTACAGCTCGCGTCCCATGCCGGGCTGCTGGCTGCCCTGGCCGGTGAAGAGGAAGGCGGTCCTGCCGGGGGCCGGCTCGCCGGTGACGAGCCGGGCGGAGGAGTCGCCGCGGGTTAGCGCGTCCAGGCCGTCCAGGGTCTCCTGCCGGTTCCCGGCCAGGAGTACGGCCCGCCGGTCGAGGGCCGAGCGGCTGATCGCCAGGGAGTGGCCGAGGTCGAGCAGGTCCACGTCGCCGGCCGCCCCGAGGTGCGTGCGCAGCCGCCCGGCCTGCTCGGCGAGTGCCTGCTCGGACGCGGCGGACAGCACCAGGGGTACGGCGTCGGGCGTGAGCAGGGTGCCGCCGGGAGCGGTACGGGTACGGTCCGGGTCGTCTTCCACGGGTTCGTCGGCGGGAGCCTGTTCGAGGATCACATGAGCGTTGGTCCCACTGATCCCGAACGACGACACCCCCGCACGACGCGGACGCCCCGTCACCGGCCACTCCCGCTGCTCGGTCAGCAA
>NZ_DATDBG010000053.1:0-4401 GCF_036524955.1 Streptomyces sp. | reverse complement strand
CGGGTCCCGGAACCCGTGCCGGGTGCCGGCGGGTCCCGGCCGTACCGGGGCCGAGGTGCCGACCGGGCGGCGGCCCGCGCCGCCCGTCCCGCATGGCCGGGAGTGCCCTGCGCTTTCTGAGGGAGCAACGTCATGTGCCGGAACATCAGCTCGGCGCCGTCGGCGTGGGGGAGTGTCCGCGGTCAGGTCCGGCCCCGCTGGTGATGGGCCACCCGCGACTCCCCGTGATCCGGCCCGCCTTTTGCAACATTGCCCCCGCTTGTTTTCGAAGAATTCCGAACACCCTGGCGAATTTTCTCCGCCATAAGAAAATCGCAAGTGTGCTCGACTTCCACTGTATCGCCAGAGTGATAACAGGATATTTTTCACGCCCATGGCGTGCGTGAAATCCGCAGGTGGGAGCGGTGCAGTTGCCGTCCGCGGGCCTGTTCGCCCCCTCACGTAAACCGGCCACATCCCCGGAATGGTCACAGGACCTCCACAATCATCTCTACGATGACCCCCGGAAATGCGGCCGGGGCATCGGCCGTCATCAGGGTGGGGGGAGCTGAGCCGCAATCGGCTGCCCTCCGGGGGAGGAAAAGGCATGGGTAGAGGCTTGCGCGCCGCCGCCGTCACCGCGGCGGTCGCTCTGGTCGCTGTGGCGTTGGCGCCCACCGCGGCGAACGCCGCGGTGGAACCGAGGGTCGATCTGCGGGTCCTGGTCGTCGACGACGGCGGACCGGCGACCGAGGCCGTCACTGCGGAACTGGACGGAGCGGGCACGCCCTACACCGCGGTCCGGCTCGCCGACGCCGAGCGGCCGTTGATCGACGCGGCGTTCCTCAGCGACACCGTGTCAGGGCGTCCGCGTGCCAAGTACCAGGCGGTGGTGCTGCCGAACGACAACCCGTTCGGCGCCGGCTCCGCCGAGATGGCCGCCCTGGTGTCGTACGAGGTGTCGTTCGGCATCAGGCAGGTGGACGCGTACACCTACGCGCGGCCCGAGGTCGGGCTCAACTACGCGCAGGACCCCGGCTACACCGGCACGCTCGACGGCTCGACGGGGCAGGTCACGGAGCAGGGCACGGCCGGCGCCTTCGGTTATCTCAGGGGCGCGGTGCCGTTCGAGGACAACTCGCCCACGGTGGCGGAGAGTTACGGCTACCTGGCGACACCGCTGGAGCAGCAGGCGGCCGGTGCGGCCTTCACCCCGCTGGTGGACGCGCCGATACCCGGTACCACCGCGCGCGGCGTGCTCGTCGGCGAGTACACCCACGACGGACGCAGCGAACTGGTGATGACCTTCGTCTACAACCAGTACCAGAAACAGTTCCGGCTGCTGGCCCGGGGCATCGTGGAGTGGATGACCCAGGGCATCCACCTCGGCGCGGACCGGAACTACTTCGAGGTGCACGTCGACGACGTCTTCCTGGCCGACGACCGGTGGGACCCCGCGCTCAACTGCACGCCCGGCGACGTGGACTGCGCGCCCGGCAGCGGCGGTGATCCGCACCCGATCCGGATGACGGTGGCCGACGCGCAGTACGCCGGACAGTGGTCGCAGGCACACGGCCTGACCTTCGACTTCGTGTTCAACGGTGGCGGCAGCGAGGACTACAAGACGGACAACGAACTCGCCGCCGACCCGCTCGCACAGCGGCTCACCGCCGACAAGAACGCGTACCGCTGGGTGAACCACACCTATCTGCACCCGTTCCTCGGGTGCGTGCAGGACGTGACCGTGGTGCCGTGGCGCTGCGCGACGGACGCGTCCGGCGCGGTGAGCTGGGCCGGCAGGACCGACATCACCCGCGCGGTGAGGGACAACCGCGACTGGGCCGTGTCGCAGGGACTGCCCCTGAACAACACCGAGTTGGTGACCGGTGAGCACTCGGGCCTCAGGACGCTGCCGCAGCAGGAGAACGACAACCCGAACCTCGCCCCCGCGCTGTCCTCGCTCGGCGTCACGTACCTCGCGAGCGACAACTCGCGCGAGCCGCAGCAGCGCCAGGTGGGCCCGGCGGTCACCGTGCCGCGCCTGCCGATGAACGTCTTCTTCAACGCCGGGACGGCCGCCGAGGAGACCGACGAGTACAACTGGATCTACACCAGCAGGGCCGACGGCGGCAGCGGCCTGTGCGAGGGTTCGGCGACCACCACCTGCCTGCCGGCGCCGCTCGACACGGCGACGGGCTACGCCTCGTACATCGCACCGCTCGAAGCCAGGATCGGCCTCGGGCACGTGCTCGCGAACAACCCCCGGCCGCACTTCGTGCACCAGTCCAACCTTGCGGAGGAGCGGATCGCCTACCCGGTGCTCGAACGCGTCCTGAGCGACTACCAGGCGCTGTTCGCCCCGAGCACCCCCATCGTCAACCTGCGGATGGCGGACGTCGCGACCGAACTCCAGCGCCGCACCGCCTGGGACACCGCGGTCAAGGCGGGCCGGGTCACCGCGTACCGGATCGGCGGCGCCGTCACGATCAGCGCGCCGAGCGGCACGCCGGTCACCGCGACCATGCCCGCGGGCACCCGGCAGGTCCTGCTGCTCGGCCTGGGCTCGACGCCCTTCGGCGGCGCCTACGCGGGAGCGCTCTCCGGCTGGACGAAACCGGGACTGCTGCAGAGCGCCGTCTCGCTCACCGTTCCGGCCGCGGAGACACCCATGACGGCGACCCGGCACACGGGGAGTACGGCGGAGGTGCAGCCGTACGCGCTCCACCTGCCGGTGCCCAGCGGCGTGGCGAGGGCCGTGCCGTACGGACCGGGCGACAGCACCAAGCGCTGAACTCGCGGGCGGGGCGCCCCCCGCCCCGCCCGCAGCACCGGGACGCATGACCGGCGTCCCGGCAACGCAACATCGTCCAGGGGGAGTTCACTTCCATGCACCGGATCTTCGGCGAGCCGCCGTCGCGCACCGCGCAGGTGACGTTGCTGACCGAGGGAACGTATCCGCACAGCGCCGGCGGGGTGAGCGTCTGGTGCGACCAGCTCGTGCAGGGGATGCCGGACGTCGACTTCCGCGTCATAGCGGTGACCGGCACCGGCCGGGAGCCGGCCGTCTGGCAGCTGCCCGCGCACGTCAGGAGCCTCGACGTGGTGCCGCTGTGGGGCGCCGAACCGGAGGGCAGGGCGCCGCGCGGCCGGGACCGCCGGGCGTTCCTGGCGTCCTGGGAGCGCTTTCTGCTGGCCCTCCTGGACGAGGACGGCGATGACGCGCGCCACGAAGAGCACTTCGGCTCCGAGCTGTACGCGCTCGCCGGCTGGGCGGCGGCCGGCGCGCTCTCGGCCGCGCTCCGCTCCGAGGACGCCGTGCGCACCCTGGCCCGGCTGACGAGCCGCCCCGGCACCGCGATGGCCGCGGCCAGGCCGACCCAGCACGACGTGCTCACCGCGACCGACCTGCTGGAGCACGCGCTGCGCCCGCTGGGCGCCGTACCGCCGCCCGGCGGGGTCGCGCACGCCGTCAGCGGCGGACTCGCCACCCTGCCGGGGCTGGTCGCGCACCATCGGTACGGCACTCCCCTGCTGCTCACCGAGCACGGCGTCTACCAGCGCGAACGGTATCTCGGCTACCGCACGGGCCCGTACCGCTGGCCGGTCAAGGCGCTGCTGCTCGGCTTCTTCCGGCTCCTGTCCCGCGAGACCTACCGCACCAGCGCACTGATCACGCCGGGCAACCGCTACAACCGGCGCTGGGAGGAGCACGGCGGCGCCGCACCCGACCGCGTACGCACCGTCTACAACGGCGTCGACCCGGGTGCGTTCCCCCTCGCCGGACCCGAGCCCACGGTGCCCACGCTCACCTGGGCCGGGCGGATCGACCCGATCAAGGACCTGGAGACGCTGGTCCGCGCCTTCGCGCTGGTCCGCGCCGAGATGCCCGCGGCGCGCCTGCGGATCTTCGGCGGTACTCCGCGCGGCGGCGAGGAGTACCGGGAGCGGTGTGCGGCGCTGGCCGGCACGCTGGGGGTGGGCGACACGGTCACCTTCGAGGGCCGGGTGGACGACATCCGCACCGCGTACGCCGCCGGACAGGTCGTCATGCTCTCCAGCATCAGCGAGGGCTTTCCCTTCACCCTCATCGAGGCCATGTCGTGCGGGCGCTGCACCGTCTCGACCGATGTGGGCGGGGTGCGCGAGGCGGTGGGGGACACCGGTCTCGTGGTCCCGCCGCGCGACCCGCGGGCGATGGCCGAGGCCGCGCTGGCGCTGCTGCGCGATCCGGCGCGCCGCGCCGCGCTCGGCGCGGCGGCGCGGCTGCGGGTCATCGACCAGTTCACACTGCGGCAGACCATCGACGCCTTCCGTGGCATCTACACCGGCCTCACCGCCATGGAGCACCGGACCCCTCAGCCGCACGGCGGCGTCACCTGGATGTCCCGGGTCCGGCGCGCGGGAGCGGAGAACGACGGTACG
>NZ_DATDBG010000052.1:0-24611 GCF_036524955.1 Streptomyces sp. | reverse complement strand
CGCCCGCCCGTTCCCGTCCTCGGTCGCCGGGACGGCCCGTTCCGCTCCGGCCCCACCCACCCCCGGCCGCGCGCGGGGTCCCTCACCGTCTGCGGATGAGCGCGGTCACCTCCCGCTTCAAGAACGTCTCCCGGCACAGCTCGAAGTGGTCGACCCGCCGCAGATCGAAGACCTGCCGTATGCCGCGCTGCCGGGCGTGCGCCACGACGTCGTTGAAGTGGTGCTCGAAATGGGTGGAGAAGAAGACCCGCAGTGTGCCGCACACCGCCTGAAGGCGCTGGGTGCGCTGGAAGAACAGGTCGTACTGCCCGTCCGGCTCCCAGTAGTCCCACAGGTCGGCCGCGTACCGCTGCACCTGCCGGAGGTCCTTCTCGGTGATCTTGTGCAGGTACTCGCAGATGTTCTGGAACTCCACCGGGGAGCGGGGGGTGTTGGCGATGCGTTTGAGTTCGGCGAGAGGCTCGTCCGGGTTGAGCTGGGCCATGCTGCCGGTGATGATCATCGTGGAGTGGTTGATGTTGGGGTCGAGCAGCATGACCGACGAGACCCGCGGCTTGCGGTCCGGGTGGTCCCGCCACAACTCGGCCAGCCGTAGCAGCATGTCGGCGCCGACCGAGAACCCCACCAGTGTCAGCTTCTTGTGCGGGTACTGCCGGTGCAGGTTGTTGATGGCGCCGCTGACCAGGTCGGTGTGGGTGGCGAGCCCGATGGCGCGGTAGCTGTCGTCCCTGGCTTCCTGGGTGTTGTGGCCGAAGGCGGTGATCGCCGCGGTGTGCTGGGGGGCGACGTTCATGAAGGAGCGGAAGTCGTTGGCGTCCAGGCCGAGGCCGTGCAGCAGGACGACGAGGTGCGTGGAGGTGGTACGCCGTTCGAGGTAGCGCAGTTCGCGTCCGATGACCGCGTGGTCGGACGGCAGGTCGTCGTCGAAGTCGTCAGCGTGGATGTCGAAGGACTTGGCGACGATCTCCCGGCGTAGCTCGCGCCGCCGCTCCAGTCGGCCCCGCCCCCACCAGGCGGCCGAGAACACCCCGGCGGCGGCCAGCACCACCAGGGTGCCGCCGGCCACCACGTGGGTCCAGGTCCAGCCGATCATCCCGCGCGCCTCGTCGCTGTAGATGCCGATGAGGATGCCCGTCAGGCCGCCGGCCGCCGTCAGCGGCGCGCGGCGGCGGGAGACGAAGTCCGCGAATCTCTCCGCGCCCGCCGAGTCGAAGATCATCATGCGCTCCGGACCGCCCCCGCTATGCCGGCGAAGTCGGCGCCGGGGGTGACCCGCCCCAGGAAGTGGGCGTCGGAGACGTCGGCCAGGTGGAGTGGCGCGGTGCTGCCCGCCCGGTACCCGCGGACGCGCGCTCCCATTCTGCGCAGCTCGTAGCCAGGCTCCATGCTGAGCAACAGGCCCGGCCGGCGCAGGGCGCCGGTGACCGTGGCGATGATCCGCTCCCGGGTCGGTTCGTCGTACTGGTAGAGGACGAAGTTGCAGGTGGCGACGTTGATGTGGTGGGAGTGGACGAAGTCGGCCAGAGCGGGGAGGTCGAGCATGTCCAGGGCGTGGATGCCGATGTCCCCGGCCGTCCCGGCGGTCTGTTCCAGGGCCCAGACCACCTCGGAGAAGCGTTCGGTGTAGTAGTCGGACGGCCCGTGGCAGCCGCGCACCCAGTCCAGGGTGGGCAGCGGTGGGGCGTCGATGCCGAACCGGGCGGCGAGCGGGATGTCCCGGTACGCCGGCGCGGCCGGGTGCCAGCTCAGGCCAGGGGCGAAACGGTCGTAGACCGTGCGGTTGTTGAGCTGCCGCGGCAGCAGTCCGATGCTGGTCCCGATGTCCAGCAGTCGTACCTCGGCGATCCGGTGGTGTGCGGCGTAGGCGCCGAGGAGGAGCTGGGGTACGAGGAAGCGGCGCGCGCCGGTGTACGAGTTCGACTGCTCCGTGACCATCGCGGCGATCGCGTCGTGGTGCCGCGCGAGCGCCGCGGACAGCAGCCCGGCCCGCACCGCGCCCGGCAGCTGGGGGCGGAAGACGCGGGCGGCGTCGGTGTCGGTGTCGGCCACGGTCCGCAGGGCGATGCCGAGCAGGGTGATCAGATGGGAGTCGCTGATGCGCGGGCGGGCCCGCCACACCGCGGACAGCAGGCGGTCCAGTTCCCCCGGGCCGGAGCCGGAGGCCGAGTCCGGGCCCGCGTCCGGGCCGGGGTGGGTACGGGAGTCGGCGGCGGCCAGGCTCAGGCCCTCGTGGAACACCGACCATCCGTGATTGCCCTGCTGGTGCTGCTGCATGTCCGTCAGTGCGTGGAGAAGTGAGTCCCTGCGGTCGGGCGGCATCCGAATCGGCTCTTTCCCTTGGAGGTTGAGGGTGTGCGCTCGATGGTCGGGGGGATGGGTGCGGCGTCCGGGGTGGCGGCCCCGGGCGGCCGGTGCGTCGTTGGGCGGCGGGCGGCGGTTCAGGCGACGGCCACCACGGGCGGCCTGGACAGGTGCAGGTCCGCGGGGGACAGCCCGCGGAGGGTGTACGTGTCCGCGTACCGTTCGACGGCGGCGCGGACCCAGGGCGGGGTGTCGAGCCGGGTCAGTCCGTCTGCGGCGATCCGGATGACGGTCTGCGCCGCGGCCGCCAGTGTGGGGTCCGACAGACCGGTCCTGGCGGCGTACACCCAGTCGGGGCGGCCGGCCCGTACCGGCCAGGCGCCGACCAGCCGGCAGGCGGCGTCCGAGGCTGCCTCGTCGTCCAGCAGCGCGGCGACGACGGCGAGCGGCACCACCCAGTCGTCGTCCGGCTGGGCGTCGATCATGCGCAGTTCGAGGTGCCCGGTCGCCCGGACGGGGGCCACGAGGGACTTCAGATGATGGAACACGTCGGCGGTACGGACGGGGCGCGGGCCGTCGCCCCGTAACCAGCGGCGCAGCGTGAACGGGGGCGACGGCACGTCCCATCGCCCGGTCGCCGGGCACTGCACGCTGACCACCGAGGTGTCCAGCGCGTACTCCGCCCACGACGTCCGCGGCTCACCGGCCGGCGGCGGTGTGCTGCGGGCCGGGTCGGTCTGCAGCCGCAGCATCTGCCGGGCGGACCGTACGCGCGTACCGCGCAGCACGGCGGGTGAGTTGGCGAACATGGCCATCAGAACGGGGCCGAGCGCGTTGGTGAGCGCCCAGCGGCGGGACCGCCCGCGCCAGCCGTCCGACGCGTCGCCCGCGTCCACGTTGACCTGCACGGACGCGGTGCCGCACAGCAGGGTCCTGCCCGCGTCGCCGAACTGCTCGTAGTAGCGGCTGAGCGCGACGTACCGCGGGGCCCGCACCGTGAGGTGGACCGGCCGGTGGTCGAGGCCGGAGCCGAGCAGGACCAGGCCGCGCCCGGCGGTCGCCTCCCGCAGGACGGCGAGGTCCCGGGCGGTGTTCTCGGCGCACTCGCCGAGGGACCGGGCCGCGCGTGAGCTCAGTTCGAGCTGGCCGCCGGGTTCCAGCGAGAGCGCGGCACCACCCGGCAGGCCGCCGCCGATCCGGTCGAGCGCCGCTTCGATTTCCACCGGGGTCACCGGCCTGGCGGGCGCGTCGGCGGCGTGGACCAGCCATTCCAGCTCTACTCCGGTTCTTCCGGGGTGATCGCGCGAAAACGCGTGCGCGATGATCAGATCTCTGGCGCCCACCTCGCTCAAGGTGCTCTCCAAAGAGTCCAAAGAAGCACGCTCCCCCACCCGGATCGCCTTCGGCGTCGGGAATCGGACGACTGGAATCAGCAGTTCCCGTTCTCGACATCCCATCGGTCGAAAACTACAATCCATTAGGCCAGAAGATTTCCAATGGTGTCCAGGGGCCCGCAGCTCAACGGGGCGCCGTCACCCGACCGAGGGCACTGTGGTGGTTCCGGCACATGCCAAGCGGACGTTGGTTAGAGTCGCGCAGGCACGCCTGCCGCACTCGTCGTCTGCCCAGAGGATGGCCATAATGACTCCTACGCTGCTCACCGATCGTGGGATCGAGGAGCGAAGGTCGGGACAGCTCAGCTACCTGGAACGAAGGGCCGACTCCGATACGGTGACGGTGTTCTTCCACGGGCTCGGGCTGGATGCCACGGACTACCTCGGGTATCTCAGGCAGCACGACCGCCACAGCGTCGCGTTGAACCTGCGGGGTTACGAGCCGGACGGGGCGGGAGTGCCACCCGTGCCCCTGGCCAGGCACATCCAGATGGCCGCGGCCTTCGTGGAGCAGATCGGCCGGCAGAACGCCGGCAAGAAGCTGGTCCTGGTGGGGTTCTCACTGGGTGCCGACCTGATCCTCCAGGTGGCGGAGCACTGGGCCGAGCGGGGCGGTGACGTACCGCCGCTGGCCGCCGCGGTGCTGCTCGATCCCAATGTGAACCAGTCGACCATGACAATTTCCCGGCTGTTCGCCGTAGCCGATCCGCACGATCCCGTGCCGGCCTTCAAAGAACTGATCAATCTTGCCCCGGACAAGGACGGATTCCGGTCACTCTGCTCCTATCTGGCGAAAGTCGCACCCAAGGATTTCAGCCAGGTACGACAATTGTCCCAGGACATGATCACCTATTGGGATCAGCCGGGATATGATCAATTCGGTACGCGCCTGAACAATGTTGCTCACATCGCCGAGCGGGTACGCGTCGTGCTGTCCGCCGCGTACCAGGAACACCTGTCGTCCATGCGGGCCGCCCTCGGACGGCGCGACGGCGACGCGAAGATCTCCGTGCGGCTCACGGAACTCGATCATTTCGATTTGATCGGCGACGAGATCCTTTCGCCGGAATTGGACGCGCTTACCTGATGTGCCGGCGGTGACGGCCGGCGCCGCGTTCGTCCCCTCACCCTGGTCGGTTCCGGTGCCGTTCGCCGGTACGAGCGGGACGGCTCGGCGGACGGCGGCGCCCCTCGGAAACCGCTCAGAAGCCGCGCGTGCGCTTGGCCGCGCGGCGGGGGCCGGGCGGGCCCGGGGTTTTGAGGGCGAGGCGGGCGATCTCGTTGCCGAGGTTGACGCCGACGGCTATGGCCAGGGCGAGGGCGGCGGCCTTGGTGAGCTGGGTGAAGCCCTGGGAGTTGTGGTGCTGGGTGAGGGCGAGCAACCCGAGGTAGGTGGCGGAGCCCGGCAGGAGGGGGCCGATCGCCGCGGTGACGTAGGGCAGCACGGAGACGTAGCGGTAGCGGGCCATGAGCTGTCCGAACAGGCCGACGAGGCCGGCCGCGGCGGCCGTGGACGCGACCTGGTTGCCGTGGGCCTGGTGGTGGAGGACGCCGAAGACGGTCCAGGCGACGCCGCCGTTGAGGGTGGCGAGCGGGAGGACCGCGCGTTCGCACTGGAGGAGGACGGCGAAGGCGAGGGTGAGCACCATCGCCGCGGGAAGCTGCACCCACGGGTGGTCGTAGGCCCGCAGTGCCTGGCCGGGGTCGAGGTCGGCGCCGAGGGCGTAGCCGCCGTAGAGGATCAGGGAGACACCGATGACGATGCCGACGATCAGGTACATCACTTCCAGGAGCCGGGCGGAGGCGGTGATGTAGAAGCCGGTGAGGCCGTCCTGGACGGCGGCGACCAGGGGGCGGCCGGGCAGCAGCGCGAAGAGGCCGCCGGTGATCACCGCGGAGGACTGGACGCCGGTGGCGCCCGGTATCCAGTGGGCGTAGCGGTCCACCAGGACGCCCATCGCGGCCGCGGGCATCGCCGCGACGGCGAACTGGTAGAACTCCGGCAGCCCGCGCCCGGCGCACAGCCAGGCCAGCCGGTCGCCGAGCATCGCCGCGAGCGCCGCCGCCACGAAGATGATCGGACCGCCGCCGACCAGGACGCTCGCCGCGCCCGCCAGCAGCCCCGCCGCTCCGGTGAGCACCCAGCTTCCGTACGGGTGCCGGTTGCGCCGGATGCCGGCCAGCCTGCGGTAGGCGTCCTCCAGCGTCGTCTCGTGCGCGGTGATCGCGTCGACCAGCTGGAAGACCGCGGCCAGGCGGGTGTAGTCGGTGCCGCGGCGCCGGACCGTACGGCTCATGGTGAGCGGCGGTTCGGTCAGCGCGGGCTGGTACGAGATGCCCAGCATCGTGAACGTGACGTTGGGCTCGACGCGCGCCAGCCCGTACGCGTATGCCACCCCGAGCATCGCCGCCTCGACGTCCTCCGCGCCCTCGCCGCCGGCCAGCAGCAGTTCGCCGATCCGCAGGGTCAGGTCGAGGACGCGCGGCACGGAGACGGTGTGCGCGGCGTTCGGCCGCCCGGGCGGCGGCGCCGGCCGCTCGGTGACCGGCAGCCGTACCATCGCGCGCATACGGTCTTGCCACCGCGCGTCCTCCGGGGGCAGGACGACGAGCGGGATGCCCTCGGGGGGCGTGAACGCCGAGCGTATGTCGTCGCGGGCGGACGGCTCGCCGCCGTCGCGCCCGCGCTCCACCTCCCGGCCCGATACCTCCCGGCCCGGCAGCTCCCGGCGGGCCACCTCCCGGCCGGGCTGGGAGGTGGGTCCGGGCGCCTGTCTGCCGGTCGGCCCGGCCCCTGACGTGGTCAACGGCTCAGCGCGGCTTCTGCGCCCGGTGCCGGCCGCCCCGCGGCGCGGCCGCGGCCACCTCCGACTCGGGGAGGGAGGTCCGCTCGCCGGAGGACTCCTGCGCACCGGCGGGCCCGGACCGCGGCGCCGACTCCGCTGACCCCTTTCTCCGCGACCGCAGGTACTCGATACCGATCGGCAGCACCGAGATCAGTACCACCAGGACCAGCATCGCCTCGATGTTCTCGTGCACGAAGGCGATCTGCCCGAGCCAGTAGCCGAGCAGCGTGACCCCGGCGCCCCACAGCGTGCCGCCGACGAGGTTGTAGGTGACAAAAGTGCGGTAGTTCATGCGGCTGACACCCGCGACGATCGGGGTGAAGGTCCGGACGATCGGCACGAAGCAGGCCATCACGATCGCCTTGGGACCGTGGTGTTCGAAGAACGCGTGGGCCTTCTCGATGTTCTCCGCCTTGAACAGCCGGGAGTCGGGCCGGCGGAAGAGCGAGGGCCCCACCTTGCGTCCGAACAGGTAGCCGACCTGCTCGCCGAGGATCGCCGCCACCGCGATCGACGTGGCCACCAGCGCAAGCGGCTGGTGCAGGGTGCCGGTCGCGACCAGCAGGCCGGTGGTGAACAGCAGCGAGTCGCCGGGCAGGAAGAATCCGATCAGCAGACCGGACTCGGCGAACACGATCAGCAGCACGCCCCACAGGCCGTAGGTGTTGATCAGATGGTCGGGGTCGAGCCAGCTCGGTCCAAGCGCGAGGTTCGTCACGGTCCAAAACTATCAACGCGGTGTTGACACAAACGTTCCGCAACCTACGGGTAGTGGACTACCTTCTCCGCAACGTCACCGGTGCACCACCTCGCGTCCGGTACGCAGCAGGACTCGTACGCCCTCCTCACCTCAACGCGTACCCCCGGGTACGCGCGCACGCCCCGTCCGCATCGCGAGGCTCCCCCCACGTGCCCCGTCACCGCGCCCGACCACCCTGGCGGCTCCCGTTATGACTCGCGCCATCACCTTGCACGAAGTGTCGAAGTACTACCCGAAGCAGCCCTCCCCGGCCGTGGACCGCTTCTCGCTGGACATCACGCCCGGGGAGTTCCTGGTGCTGCTCGGGCCGTCGGGCTGCGGCAAATCCACCGTGCTCCGCATGATCGCCGGTCTTGAGGACATCACGACCGGCGAACTGCTGCTGGACGGAGAGTATTCGAACGATCTTGCGCCCGGCGACCGCAAGATGGCCATGGTGTTCCAGAACTTCGCCCTCTACCCGAGCATGACCAGCCGGGAGAACATCGGCTTCCCGCTGCGTTTCGAGATGCCCGGCGAGGAGCACGGGCCGCGCGTGGACGAGACCGCCCGCATCCTCGGCATCGAGGAGATCCTGGACCGCTACCCCGGGCAGTTGTCCGGCGGTGAGCGGCAGCGCGTGGCGATGGGCCGGGCGATCTCCCGCCGCCCGTCGGTCTTCCTGATGGACGAGCCGCTGTCCAACCTGGACGCGAAGCTGCGCGCACACCTGCGCGCCGAGATCGCCCGCCTCACCCACGGCATGGGCGTCACCACCGTGTACGTCACGCACGACCAGGCCGAGGCGATGTCGCTGGGAGACCGGGTGGCGATCATGCGCAGCGGCGTGCTCCAGCAGATCAGCACGCCGCGCGAGGCGTACCACCTGCCGGAGAACGTCTTCGTCGCCGCCTTCGTCGGCACCCCGCGGATCAATCTGCTCCAGGCCACCGTGCTCGCCCCGCTCACCGGCGGCATGTGGATCGATCTGGGGCGGCAGCGGCTCGGACTGCCGGAGCCGCTGAGCGTCGACCACCAGTTGCTCCGCATCCAGCAGGGCCGGCGGATCATCGTGGGCCTGCGCTCGGAGGCGGTCCGTATCGCCCAGCCGAGCCAGGTGCGCGCGGGTGAGGTGGTGCTCAGCGGCATCGTGGAGCACGTGGAGTACCTGGGCCATGAGTCGCTGGTCCACCTCAACACGGGATCGCGCCCGGCGTTCGTCCCCGAGTTGGAGGCGCCGCGCCCGGTGGGTTCCGGGGACCGGGCGGGGAGCCGGCGGACCGCGGGCGGCTCCGGCGGCATCGGCAGACTCGCGCAGCGGGCGGCGCGGCGGATCCAGGCATCGATGCTGGACCGCGAGTCCGGGACGACCGGCAGGACGGATGGCGTGCCACCGAAGCCGGGCCAGGTGCCCGGTCAGGGGCCGCTCTCGGTGATGGACCGCCCCGCGGGATCGCCGGAGACCCAGACCGGCGACCTCCTCGTCCGTACCGGCCCCGACTTCCGGCTCCGCCGCGGCGACCGCGTCCCCCTCCTGGTCGACCTCGCCCACCTGTACGTCTTCGACCACGAGGGGCGCCGCGTCTGCCCGGCACCGGCGCAGCAGCCTCTGCTGGAGTAGGACGGCACCGGGCCCGGCGCCGCTGCCGCAGCGCGACCGGAGTAACCGCGGATGCGGTGCGCGACTGACGCGGGCAGGCTGCGGTCATGGGAATCGAAGAGTTCGGCGGCGGCCAGACCCACGGCGCGGATGTCCTCGTCGTCACCACCAACGACGCCCCGGGCTTCCGGGTCGACCAGGTGATCGGCGAGGTGTTCGGACTGACTGTCCGCTCCCGGCACCTCGGCAGCCAGATCGGCGCCGGCCTGAAGTCCATGATCGGCGGCGAGCTGAAGGGCCTCACCAAGACTCTCGTCGAGACCCGCAACCAGGCCATGGACCGCCTCGTCGAACAGGCCCGCGCCCGCGGCGCCAACGGCGTCCTGATGATGCGCTTCGACGTCACCGACGCCGCCGACGTCGGCACCGAGGTGTGCGCCTACGGCACGGCGGTCGTCCTGGCCCGGGTCTGACACACCGCCAGCCGCGCCGGGACCGACCGGCGTCTCGGACTGCGGGGGCGGGCGGATGACCGTATGGTCACGTATGGCACCGGTTCGTCCCCACCCCGCCGGGAGGGTCCCGCATGGCACAGCACAGAGGTTCCGGGGTCGAGCGCGAGATGGCACTGAACCCGTTCCGCGGGGTCGCCCATCCGGTGGGGGCGATGGGGACGGCGCCGCCGAAGCACCGGCTGGGGGAACGGCCGACGGCGCCGACGGCCGCGTACCAACGGGTGCACGACGAGCGACGGGTCGTACGAACCGGTCGCCGGGATCTGCGCGGCGCCGGACGCGTACCGGGAACGGACCGGCGTACGCGTACACGTGCCGCTCCGCGTGGACGGCGCTTCCGGTGCCATGATCGCGCCGTCCCCCGGCCCGGACCCGACGTGGGACTTCCGGCCGCCGCGGGTGGCGTCGATCAACACCTCGGAGCACACGTACGGGTTGGTCCACCCGGGGTCGGCTGCCGGCGGACCTGCTGATCGGCGACCTCGACGCGCCGCTGCCCGAACTGTGCCGCCGGCCGTACCCGTCGCCGTCGTACCGGCCCGAGAGCCTGGCGCCCGCCTTCCGCCCCTGAGTTCCCCGAAGGATCCCCACACCGCCGCTTCCAGCGCCTTCACCGCCCTTCACCGCCCTTCAGCGAAAGGAACGACCGTCATGGCCGAGCACACCTACCGCGTCACCGAGATCGTCGGCACCTCCCCCGAGGGGGTGGACGCCGCCGTACGCAACGGCATCCACCGCGCCGCGCAGACCCTGCGCGGCCTGGACTGGTTCGAGATCACCCAGGTCCGCGGGCACATCGTGGACGGCGAGATCGGGCACTACCAGGTGGGGCTGAAGGTGGGCTTCCGGCTGGAGGACGCGGGGTAGGCGCGCAGTGGACCCGGAACCGGCGCGGAATAAGCGGAACAGGCACAGAACAGGCGCGGGGTAGGCGCGGGCGGGGCGCGGAACAGGCGCGCGGAACAGGCGCCGCGTACCCCGGATTCCTGCCGCGCGCCACCTTTGTTGCGCCGTCCGGGCCCCTTTTCCCGGACGGCCGCTACCCGTTCGGCCCAAGACAGGTCGCGAAATCCGACCATGCGTCAAATCCTTTTGTCGTGAAGGCGGGCACGCGCCGGATCCGTCCCCCGGATCCGGTGGCCCGCGCTGTGGAGGCCGACGCATCACCGGGAGCCCGAATGAGCCAGCAGGAACCGCCCGCCCCGCCCCCGCCGCCCGGCTCCAAGCCGCCCGGCTCGACGGGGCCGACCTCCTCGGCGCCGGGCGCCGGGCACTCCCCGCCCGGCGGCCGGCACCCGTACCCCGGCACCGAGCCCCGTCACGGCTGGGCGGCCGGCGGTACCGTCTTCGCCGGCCTGCTGCTGACGATCGCCGGCACGATGGCGATCCTCGAAGGGATCGTCGGCATCTCCAGCGACGTGGTGTACGTCGCCACGCGCGGCGACTACACGTACAAGTTCAACGTCACCGCCTGGGGCTGGCTCCACTTCTGGCTCGGTGTGATCGCCGTCCTGGTCGGCTTCGGGCTGCTCGGCGGCGCCGAGTGGGCGCGCTACGGGGGCATGCTGATCGCGGGGCTCAGCATGATCGCCAACTTCATTTTCCTGCCGTACCAGCCGGTCTGGTCGGTCATCATGATCGCCATCGACGTCTTCATCATCTGGGCGCTGGCCACGTACCACCCGGCGAAGTCCCGCCCGCGGGAGGTGCTGTGACGCCCGACCCGCCGGCTCCGACGCTGGAGCAGTTGCGGCGGTGCTCGATCGCGGTCGACCTCGGGGCGTCCCGGACACGGGTGTACCTCCGCAACGCCGGCATGGTCGTGGACGAGCCGAGCGTCGCCGCGGTGGACATCCGTACCGGCGCGCTCATCGCGGTCGGCGCGCGGGCCGAGACGATGTCCGGGCGGACCCCGGCCCATATCCAGGTGGTGCGTCCGGTGGTCGGCGGCACGGTGGTCGACGTCTCGATGGCCCAGCGGATGCTGCGGCACGTGCTCCGCGACAAGCTCGGGCGGCGTTGGCTGCGGATGACCGTGGTGCGCGGGATGACGGTCATGCGGGCCGCGGTGTGCATGCCGCACGGCAGCGAGCCGATCGCGCGACGGGCGGCGGTGGAGACGATGTACGGGCTGGGCGCGCGCCGGGTGGAACTGGTGGACACGCTGATCGCGGCGGCCGTGGGGTGCGGGCTGCCCGTGGAGCAGCCCGAGGCCACGATGATCGTGATGTGCGGGGCCGGTACGACGCACCTCGCGGTGCTCTCGCTCGGCTCGATCGTGGCCGCCGAGACCGTGCCGGTGGGCGGCGACGCGATCGACCGGGCGGTGGTGGACCACCTGCGTACCCGGCACGACCTGTTGCTCGCGAGCCAGGCCGTACGCCCCCTCCACCAGGTGCTCGGCGCTCGCGGCAGCG
The DNA here is from genome assembly GCF_036524955.1 of Streptomyces sp. GTDB lineage: Bacteria > Actinomycetota > Actinomycetes > Streptomycetales > Streptomycetaceae > Actinacidiphila. The sequence goes on along the minus strand of NZ_DATDBG010000052.1, from coordinate 12,799 downwards.
CTGGGGCCCGCACCGCCGAGGTCCACGGCCGCGACGTCACGAGCGGCCTGGCCCGCTCGGTCGTGGTCGAGACCGAGGGCGTACGCCGCGCCATGCGCAGGACGCTCACCTCGGTCATCGACGCGATCACCAACGTCATGCGCGGCTGTCCCCCCGATCTGGTCGCCGATCTCGCCGACCGCGGCATCATGCTGGCCGGCGGCAGCGCCCTCATGCCCGGCCTCGACCTCATGCTCCACGAGGCCGTCGGCATCCCGGTCCATGTCGCCCCGCACCCCGACACGGTCGCCGTCCGCGGCCTGGGCGCCATGATCGAAGCGAGGATCCGTCCCGCTCCGCGGGACCCCTTGGCGGTGTGAGGCCCCACCGCCGGGTCCGCACCGCGGGGGCGCGGGAAACCGCGCGCCCGGTCACGACGTGCGGGGCGGCCGCCGGCACACCGGGTCTCGCCGAGCCGGATTCCGCCACGACGTGTGTGATCTCGGCAGCGCGCCGGGTCTCGCCCCGCCGGATTACGCTCGTCCCGGGCCGCCGGCCCGGTGGGTGCTCGCCCGGTTCCCCGCGCCCCCGGGTCCACCGCCCGGCGGCGGGAGCCGTTCAGCTCGGGATGCCATGATGCGCCCCGTGACAACGGATGCAGCTCCCCCGCCCGCCGAACCCGGTCCGCCGCGGCTCGTGCGGCGGCTCGGGGTGGCGGACGCGGTGGTGGTGGGCCTCGGGGCCATGGTGGGGGCGGGGGTGTTCGCGGCCTTCGGGCCGGCCGCGCGGGCGGCCGGAAGCGGGGTGACCGCGGCGCTCGCGGTCGCGGCCGTGGTGGCGTACTGCAACGCCACCTCGTCCGCGCGGCTGGCGGCGCGGCACCCGGAGTCCGGCGGCACGTACGTGTACGGGCGGGAGCGGCTGGGGCCGTTCTGGGGCTACCTGGCCGGGTGGAGCTTCGTGGCGGGCAAGACCGCGTCGTGCGCGGCGATGGCGCTGACCGTGGGGCAGTACGCGTGGCCCGGCCAGCGGCGGGCGATCGCCGTCGCCGCGGTGGTCGCGCTGACCGCCGTGAACTGCCTCGGCGTGCGGAAGGCGGCCTGGCTGACCCGACTCATCGTAAGCGTGACGCTCGCCGTACTCGCCGCCGCCGTCACCGTGTGCCTGACGTCCGGGTCCGCGGACGCCGGGCGGCTCGGCTGGGACGGCGACACGTCCGCATGGGGGCTCCTGCAGGCCGCGGGCCTGCTGTTCTTCGCCTTCGCGGGGTACGCGCGGATCGCCACGCTCGGCGAGGAGGTCAAGGACCCGGCCCGTACGATCCCGCGGGCGATCCCCATCGCCCTCGCCATCACCCTCGCGGTCTACGTCGCAGTCGCCGTCGCCCTGCTGGCCACGCTGGGCCCCGGCCCGCTCGCCCGCTCCGCCGCGCCGCTCGCCGACGCGGTACGGGCCGCGGGCGCGTCCGGGCTCGTCCCGGTGGTCCGTACCGGCGCCGCGGTCGCCGCCCTCGGCTCCCTGCTCGCGCTGATCCTTGGCGTCTCCCGTACCACTCTCGCGATGTCCCGCGACCACCACCTGCCCCCGGCCCTCGCCGCCCTCCACCGCGGCAACCCGGTCCGCGCCGAACTCGCCGTCGGCGCCGCGGTCACCCTCCTCACCGTCACCACGGACCTGCGCGGCGCGATCGGCTTCTCCTCCTTCGGAGTGCTCCTCTACTACGGGATCGCGAACGCGAGCGCTCTGCGGCTGACCCCGGCGGAGGGCCGGCCACCCCTGATCGTGCCGGTCACCGGGTTGTGCGGGTGCGCGGCCCTGGCGGTGAGCCTCCCGACGGCAGCGGTCCTGGCGGGGCTGGGGGTGACCGCGGCGGGTGCGGTCGCATACGTGGCGCGGCGCGGACAGTGAACGGGCCGACGGCAGCGGTCCTTGGCAGGGTTGAAGGTGACCGCAACCGGTGCCGCCGCGTACGGAACGCGGCCCTGGCAGGATCGGGCCGACGGCGGGGACGGTCGCGTGGCGCGCGCCGGGCCGAGCGGACGGCCCCCGGCCGTGGCGGGTTTGCCGGGCCGGCGCTTCAGGGCCACGTCCGGGGCCGTCCGGGACGGTTGTGCGACGTCGCCGCGACACCGGCGGCTTCTCCCGCGACGGTGTCGGCGTGCCTTCTGCCCCTGCGGCGCCCCAGGCCGTACGGCTGCGTTTCGACGACCTGTCCGACCGGGCGCTGCCGCTGGTCGACCTGGCGCGGGGCGAGGAGACCGGCTCAAGCAGGTCGCCCGGCCGACCCCGCCCGGTCGTGTCCGCTCGGGCTCAGACCCCGTCCGCCCCCGGCGTCTTCACCAGTCGCAGCGTCCGTACGCCCTGGCGGAACGCCTCGCGTGACGCCCGGCTGGAGGTGAAGGTCCAGTCGGCGCCGCCGCCCTGGGCCCGGGTGTACTGGAACCAGACGAAGCCGATCACGTCGGGGTGCTCGTTCAGCCAGGGAAAGAAGGTGGCGATCCAGGGGGCCTTCTGGGCTCCGGGCTGGGCGCCCGTCTCGGTGATCAGCAGCGGGCGGCGGGTGAAGCGGCGGATCTCGGCGAGGGTCGGGTCCAGCAGGCGGGCGGCCGTCTGCTCGGTGACGTCGTACGCGGACAGGCCGATCCAGTCCACGTAGGCGTCCCCCGGGTAGAGGGACGCGAGGTCGACCGGGTCGGCGCCGCGCAGGATGTTGGGCGCCCAGACCCAGATCACGTTGTTCGCGCCGGCCCGCCGGAAGATGCCGTGCACGTGCTTCCACGCGGCCGTGAACTCGCCGGGGCTGTTGACGCCGCCCCGCTCGGCCCACGGGTACCAGTGGCCGTTCATCTCGTGGCCGAAGCGCAGGGCAACCGGCCAGCGGTTCGTCGCGACCGCCCGGGCGAAGGCGGTGATGTACGCGTCGTGGCTCCCGTCGATGATGGTGCCCAGCGCGTACGCGGGCTGCTTGGTGCCCTTGGCCCCGCCCTCCCACGGCTCCCACGTGATCACCGGGAGGGCGTGCTGCGCGTAGGCGGACCGGACGGCCCCGGGGTCGAAGTTCCTGTTCCAGTTGACGAAGTACTGGACCATGTTCGGCACCGGGCCGCCGGCGTCCCGGCCGATCCCGGCGAGCACCGAGGACCTCCAGGGCGCCTCGGGCGCGGCGATGCCGAAGTACTTGGTTCCGCCGGCCGGCGCCAGGAGCCGGGACTTGTCCGGGATGACGACCGGCTGCGGGTCCGACACGGCGGGCGCCGGCGGCACGCTCCGGCCGGCGTCCGCGCCGCTGGTCGTACCACCGCCGTTCCCGCCGGAGCCGCCGCCCAGCTCGAACGCGCCCACGCCCACCACCAGGGCGGCCGTCGCGCTCACCACGACGAGTTTCATCCGTCCCGCAACACCGTTACGAGTGCGGCCGCGGCTTCGTCCGCTGCTGCGCGTGGTGTCGTCGTCTGACATGCGTTCGCTTTCTCGGGGCTGTCGGGGCCGACGTCCGAGGAGCGTCGGAGCCGGCCAGGGGAGGCTCTGGGGCTGGCAGAGCCGTCGGGGCTGTCGGAGTCGGCGGGGTGGCCGGAACGGCGGGGCTGCCCGAACCGGGTGGAGCCGACGTGACGCCGGACCGACGGTGGAGCCGACGGGACGCCGGACCGACGGGCTGCCGGAGCAGGCAGGACGCCAGCGCTGCCGGGCTCCGGAACCACGGGATCCCGGAACCAGAAACTCCGGAGCCGCAGGACGCCGGAACCGCGGACCTCGCAAGCGCGGACCTGGAAGGCGCTGCGCGGCTACCGGGCCGTCGTCCTCGCCGGCACCCGGCTGAGCAGCGTGATGCGCAGTCCGCCGTCGAAGGCCCGCGCCGCGGTCGGCCGGTACTGGGTCCGCAGGAAGCTCGTCTCGTCCGTGGTCAGTCCGGCGTACGGGGTGGACGGGGACGCGTTGGAGACGAGCCAGACACGGTTGACGCCCTTGGTGCACACCACCGGAGCCGCGCACGGGCGTCCGGTGTACGTGCCGTCCTGCTGCGGCGACACGGTCACGTACACGGAGCGCGGCCGGACCGGAACGTCGCGCTGCTGGTACGCCAGCGCGCGCGTCACGACGTCCGGCTCACCGCTGTAGACGACACCGTCACCAGTCTTCTGATGAGCCGTCAGATACGCGGCGGCCGCCCGGAAGTCCGGCTGGCCGGGTCGCGGATCGGAGTGCACCGCGGAGAAGGCGGGCAGCGAGACCACCGCGACGGCGGCCGCGGCCACCAGGCCGAGGACGAGTTGCCGTGTCGCCAGGCCGCGCGCCCGGCCGGGCAGCGCCTTGGCCAGCGCGCATGTTCCGGCGCCCGCGAGCAGTGCCACGGCCGGCACGGTGAAGACGAAGTACGAGGGGGTGAACAGGTTGCCGTACGACCGCAGGCAGAACACGGCGAGCGGCGGCAGCACCGCCCACACCAGCAGCGGCAGTCCGTTCCTGCGGGCCAGCACCACGCCCAGCAGGGCGAGCACGCCCACCGCGAGAGCCACGGACGAGGAGCCCAGCAGGTCCGCGGGCAGGTGGCGCAGCGAGTCGACGCCGGTGCCGACCTCGGGGTGCTGGTGGTTCTGGCCCCGGGCCAGCATCAGCACCGCGAACAGCGGCAGGACCGGCACCAGGGTCACCGCGAACCACGCGCCGAGCCGCTGCCGTTCGGTGGCCCGCACCACAAGCAGGTAGGCGACCACCACGGTGGCCGCGACCGGGTGGAACAGCCCGGTGCACAGCATGCCCAGCGCGTAGCCGCCCCAGCGGTCCGCACCCTCGTGGTCCAGCGCCCGGTACAGCAGCAGCGCTCCGGCGACCACGGCGAGGGCGGCCAGCGCGTACGGGCGGGCGTCCTGCGCGTACCGGGTGGTGACCGGCAGGACCGCGAAGACCAGTCCGCCGACCAGGCCGGTCGGCGCGTCGAACATCCGGCGGCCCAGCAGTGCGAGCAGGCCCGCGGTCGCGGCCATGGCCAGCAGCGACGGCAGCCGCAGCATCGCCGGGGAGCTGCCGGCGACGGAGACCCACAGGTGCATCAGCACGTAGTACGGGGCGAGCACCACGTCGGTGTTGTCCAGCAGCCGTCCCAGGTCGCCCCAGGACAGGTGGGCCGCCCACCAGGTGGCCGACTCGTCCTCCCTGACCTGCGTCGCACCGAGCCGGTACGCGCCCAGGCCGAGGGCGACCAGGGCGGGCGGCAGTACGGTCACGCCCCGGCCGAGACCGCGGCTCCGCTCGCGCTGCTCCCGCTCCTCGCGCCGGCTGGGCCGGGGCTCGGTCCGCTCGGTGTGCGGCTGCGGGATGATCGCGATGGGGATGGTGTCCGGGGCGTCCAGAATCTCCCTGTCGCTCATGGCGTGCTCCCGGTTACGGGCGAGCCGGCCGGTCCTGGTGCGCCGGTCCCGGCGCTGGTCCCGGCACCGGTCGCGGTGCTCGGCGTGCTGCTGGGCGGAGTGGTCGGCTTGGTGGCCGGCTGACCGGTGGTCAGGCGCAGGGTGGCGAGACCGGCCTGGAACGCCTGCTTCTCCTCCGGGCTGGAGGTGAACCGCCAGTTCGCCCGGGCGCCGGTGTCGCGGTCCTTCTCCATCCAGACGAATCCGACGATCTCCGGGTGGCGCTGCAGCCAGGGGAAGAAGTTGTTGACCCACTGCATCTGGTACTTGTCGATCTGGGCGCCGGTCTCGCCTATGAGAATCGCCTTGCGGGTGAAGGTCCTGATCTGCTGGAGCGTCGCCCCGAAGGTGATCGCCGGCGTCCTCTCGCGGACGCCGTAGCCGGTCATGCCGACCCAGTCGACGTAGGCGTCGCCCGGGTAGAGCGGCTTCAGCTTGATGTGCGGTTCCGGCCGGATGATGTTCGGCGCCCAGGTCCAGATCACATTGGTGGCCCCGGCCTTGTCGAACAGGTCGTGGACGTGGCGCCACGCCTTCACGTAGTCGCCCTTGCGGTTGCCGTTGACCGACTCCGCCCACGGGTACCAGACGCCGTTCATCTCGTGCGCGAAGCGCAGCACCAGCGGCCACTTGGCCGCCGCGATGGCCTCGGCCGTCTCGGTGACGTAGGCGTCGTAGCGGCCGGCGATGATGTTGGCGAGCCGGTAGTCGGGCTGGACGACGTTGGAGTCCAGGATGACGTCGGGCTTGGGGTTCTGGTCGCCGCCCTTCCAGGGCTCCCAGGTCAGCACCGGAAGTGTGCCGTGCGCGTAGGCGGCGGTGATCGAGTGGGGGTTGAACTTCTGGTCCCAGGTCAGGAAGTACGACGCCATCGTGGGCCGGATGCCCCCGGCGTCGGTGGCGAGCTGGTCGACCTCCTTGGCGTCGTAGGGCGCCTTGAGTGTGGCCGCACCGAAGTACACCCCGTCCGGGTGCAGGAACTGGTCCTTGGTCGGGACGACCGGGCCGCTCTTGCCCTTGATCCGCTCGAGGACGCCGGGACTGCTCGGGCCGCCGCCGAGACCGGTGTAGCCGGTCTCCTGCGCGTTGGACACCACAGCCATGTACACGCCGTAGGACAGCGCCGAGAGCAATACCGCGTTGACGGCCATCCAGATCCGCAGCCGGATGCCGGTGCCCCGGCTCCACCAGTGCAGCTTCTTGTCCCTGCGCCGCTTCCTGCTCGGGCTAGACACTCATCATCACCGAGCCCCCGAGCATGAGCCCGCCGATCAGGTACGGCACCAGGACCAGCGCGCTGCGGGACTTCTCGCCGGCGAAACTGTCGGCGCGGGTGCCCCAGCTCGCGTTGTGCGCGCAGCGGAAGAAGCCGAGCAGGCGCACCGGGAGCAGCAGCAGGGTGTTGATGACCATGAACGTGGGCAGGAACAGCAGGTCCTGCGGCCGGTACGCGAAGTGCCGGCCGAAGCGGACCATCAGCGAGAACAGCGACAGCACGGCCGCCAGCCCGACCAGCGTGACCAGGGACTTGGTGGGGTCGCTGGGCAGCGGCAGATCGGCGTAGATGCCCGGCCGGCCGCTGTGGAAGGCGGCGACCACCCAGGACGCGAAGGTGCCGAGCAGCACGAAGGGCACGGCGACGTCCGCGAAGTAGAACAGCGCCAGCATCTTGGCGTTGCGCAGCATCCACGGCATCATCCGCAGCGTGTTGTACTGCGAGCCGCGGGCCCAGCGGTACTGCTGCTTGGCCAGCTTCTTGAGCTGGAGCGGGGCGTCGGTGTAGACCAGCGACGTGGACTGGTAGACGGTGCGGTACCCGGCCTTGAGGGTGTAGTTGGTGAGCGTGCGGTCGTCGCTCACCTCCAGGAAGACCCCGAGGAACTTCTCACCGAGGAAGTCGTCCATGCAGTCGAAGAGGATCTGGCTGCGGAACGCGATGGTGCGGCCGGGCAGGCAGCCGACGGTGCCGAGCACGCTCATGGCCGGCATCGAGTACTGGCAGCGCACGCTCTCCAGCCAGTCGGCCCAGCGGGTCAGCACGGTCCGGCTCGGCTGCAGGATGCGCTGACGGGTCGTCACCCCGCCGACCTCGGGGTCGCGGAACGGCTTGATCAGCTCGCTGAGCGTGTTGGTGGTCCAGATGGTGTCGGAGTCGACCAGTACCGCGATCTCGCCGCTGGACGCCTCAAGGCCCACCTTCAGCGCGTTGCGCTTGCCGGGGATCGGCGTCCAGTTCCACAGCACGCCCAGGTCGTCGCAGATCTTTTCCAGCACCTCGTTGCGGCGGCCGTTGATCACCACGATGATCTCGGTCGGCTGCTGTTCGATGATGCGTCCGACCACTTCCCGGAATAGGTCCTCGGGCTCGTCCACCACGGGAATGATCACGGATGTCGTGGCGTGGTACGCGCGCTTCCACGGCTTGTAGCGGCGGGCGAGCACCACCTTGATCAACCAGAGCAGCCAGATCAACGCCATGAAAGCAGCGAAGGGGTACACCACCCCCTGAAGCCGCAACTCGCGGATCTCCAGCAAGAACGCCAGCATGTCTTCCTATCGCGCCGATTCCCCCGGGCCGCTGACGACGCGGCATGCCGCAGAGATAGTAAGTGAAGAGACACGATTTTTATCATATGATCTTGAGTCTCCCCGCATCGGGGGGGGTCCCTGAGCCGCCCGAACGTTACGCGGTGGTTACGCGTTCGGCTTTACCCGGCAGTGACATTCAGATACCACTCTTCTCCCTGAGTAACGGGTGAGTGTCCGACCTGTGAAATCCGGGGCGGCGGTGTGGATGTCGGCCGATCGGGCTACTCTCACCCGGACTCACCTGGAACCACCGCGCAGTTACGCGGACTCACACACGGACTCGTACGGGTCAACGCCCGGACGTACGCGGACTCCCGCCGGTTCACCGCGCGAACACCCCGGAAGGGCATAGGCAATGCGCCTCACCGTCATCGGCACCGGCTACCTCGGCGCCACCCACGCCGCGTGCATGGCAGAACTCGGCCACGACGTGCTCGGAGTCGACGTGGAGCCGGACAGGATCGCGGCCCTCCGGTCCGGTCAGGCGCTGTCCCACGACACCCGGATCGGCGGGCGGTTCCTGCACGCCGGGGTCGGATTCGGCGGCGGTTGCCTGCCCAAGGACATCCGCGCCTTCACCGCCCGCGCCGAGGAACTGGGCGTCGGCCGGGCGCTGTCCTTCCTCCACGAGGTGGACGCGATCAACCTGCGCCGCCGCGAGCGGGTGCTGGCGCTGGCCGGCGAGCTGTGCCCGGGCGGACCGGCGGGCCACCGGATCGCCGTGTGGGGAGCCGCGTTCAAGCCGGACTCGGACGACATACGCGACTCGCCCGCGCTCGACATAGCCGGGCGGCTGCACCGCGCCGGTGCCTCGGTCAGCGTTTACGACCCCAAGGCCATGGACAACGCCCGCAAACTGCATCCCGAACTGGACTACGCCACCGGTCCGCTGGAAGCGGCGCAGGGCGCGGACCTGATCCTGCACCTGACCGAATGGCCCGAGTTCCGCGCACTCGACCCGCGTGCCGTGGCCGCGGTCGCCGCACGGCGGCAGGTCGTCGACGGCCGCAACATCCTCGACCGCGAGGACTGGCGGGCCGCGGGCTGGACGTACCGCGCCCTCGGACGGCCGTAAGGTCGTCGGACACACATGCTGACGATCCGAACAGTCCGGCACAGTCCGAAGACTGCGCGGAGAAGACTCCGAAGAGCGGGATGGCCGGGAATGAACGCCCTCACACCACGGACGCGGCGCAGGTCCTTCCTGGCATGCGCGTGGGCGGGCGCGCTGCTGCTGAGTCTGACCGCCTGCTCCTCCGCGGGCGGTGAGGAGAACGTCCGCGGCCTGGGCACGGCCCCGAAGTCCCCGCCCCCGAAGTCCTCGGCGCCGAACGCCACGGCACCGCTGCCCGAGCCGACGGCCCGTACCAGGACGCTGAGCAAGGCCGACTACCTGCACCCGGACGGGCTGTACTTCGGCCTCGCCACGTTCCACGCGCCGGCCCGCGCCACCACCGCCTCGGCGACCAGGGCGGCCGGCCGCCATCCGCGGATCCTGGAGTACTACCAGGGCTGGGACGAGCCGTTCTCCGCCGCCAACGCGGAACTCAGCTACCAGCAGGGCGCGCTGCCGCTGGTCACCTGGGAGCCGTTCGGAGATTCCCGCGACCGCAACCAGCCGCGGTACGCCCTGAAGCGGATCGCGACGGGCTCCTACGACGCGTACGTCATCCGGTTCGCCCGCCAGGTGAAGGCCACCGGGCAGCCCATCGTGCTGCGCCTGGCCCACGAGATGAACGGCGACTGGTACCCCTGGTCGGAGCGGAACAGCGGCAACAGACCCGGCGACTACGTGAAGGCCTGGCGGCACGTGCACGACCTGTTCCAGGCGGTCGGCGCGACCGAGGTGATCTGGGTCTGGAGCCCGAACGTGCCCCGCGGCACCGGGGGCACCGCGCTGCGGCCGCTCTACCCGGGCGACGACTACGTCGACTGGATCGGCCTGGACGGCTACGGCTTCGGCGAGAGGACCGCCACCGAAGTGCTGCAACCCGCACTGGACACGATCACACGGTTCACCGGCAAGCCGATCCTGCTCACCGAGACCGGCAGTTCGCCGGGCCCGCACCAGGCCGGCTGGACGGCCGACCTGTTCCGCTGGATCAAGCGGACCCCGAACGTGATCGGCTTCATCTGGTTCCAGCACAGCGAGGACGAGGGCGGCCAGTACGACTACCGGTTCGACATCGACCCGCGGACCAAGGCGGCGTTCCGGCAGGGCCTGGACTCGCTGCACCTGCGGGACTGGCCGGTCACCCCCGAGGACTCCCCCTAGGCGGAGGCATGATGAGGAGCATCTCACGATGCGTCCGCATAGGGGAAAAGCCGCCCCCTGTCCGCGACTGGCTATACAATTCCCCTAAATGGGTGACCGGAAGGGCGAACTCCCCAGGTTATGAGTACACCGCAGGGCCCACAGGATCCTCGCATCCCGCATCAGAGCGGTGCCGTGCCCCCCACGCCGACCTCGGTCAACCCGCAGCAGCCGCAGCCGGGTTACGGCTACCCGCCGCCTCAGTACCCGCAGCAGCCGCAGTCGGGTTACGGCTATCCGCAGCAGTTGCAGCCGAGCCACCCGTACGAGATCCGGCCCGGGATACCGCAGCCGCCCCAGCCCTACCAGCCCGGCTTGAGCGGGCCCGACTGGGCGGCGATGGCGGAGCGGCAGGAGGCCGAGTCCAGACGCAAGCGGCGGATACGGCTCACCGTCATCGTGTCGGCCGTCGTGCTCGTCGTGGCCGGAGCCGGCGTCGCCGCGCTCTTCGCGCTGGGCGGCTCCACGAAGGACGAGGCCACCCCCAAGCAGTCCGCCCCGGCCAGCGCGTCGGCCACCGCCTCCCCGAGCGGTTCGCCCGGCGGCCCCGGCTCGCCCAGCGCCGCACCGGCACCCACGATGCAGGGCAAGGACCTGTTCGCCGCGACGACCCTCCCGGTCAACGGGCAGACCTTCGTGCGGAAGACCACCTCGCACGAGTTCCCCTGCTGGAAGGCCACCCAGGGCGGTCTCGGCCGGCTCCTGGACCAGAACCAGTGCACCACGGTCGTGCTGGCCACGTACTCCTCGGGCGACACCTCGGTCACCGTCGGCGTGATGGCCTTCCCCAGCGAAACCGCGGCGAACGCCGTGGAGTCCGGCTTCCAGGGCAAGCTGATCCCGCTCGTCGGCAAGGCCGGCGTCCCGGACTTCTGCGACAAGGTCCCGTGCGCCGTCACCCACGCCGTCCACGGCCGCTACGTCTACAGCACGATCGCCGGCCCCAACTCCGGCGCCGCGGGCGACAAGGACGCCGACGCGAAAGCGGCCGGCCACGGCATCGCGGGCTACACCCTCTCGCGCCTGCTCGAACTGCACTGACCTCACCGGGAGGCCTCCCCGTGAGGCCTCCCGGTGAATCCGGCCGGCGGGCTGCCGGTTACCGCGACACGCTCCTGGTGCCGCGTCGGTCAGGGTGTGCCCGTCACGGAGCGGTGTCCGGTGCGGTTCGTCGCAAGGCGCCGGATCGGCCTCGTCGTGGGGCTGCCCGGTCGATGCGGCAACGCCGCGAGGTGCCCTGCCGGGCGTCGCAACCGGGCAACCTCCGGTTGACGCGGCTGACGCGACATCAGAACCGTGCCCGGTCCGCGGCCTGCTCGCCGTGGGTCCAGCCCTCCGCGTCGCGGCCCTTGAGGCGGGACGTGGTGGTCGTGGGGAAGAGCCGCCGGGTGGCGGTGGTGACGGCGAGGTCGCGGGCGGCGAGCGCGGGGAGGAGATCGGGGGCGGCCCGCGCGGAGACCTCCTCGGCGGTCGCGGCGGTGAGGCGTTCGCGGACGCGGGCGGCGTACGCGATCAGGAAGGACTCGCGGAAGTCGCGGGAGCGGGAGGCACCGCGGTGCAGGGCGCGGTCGGCCTGGACCAGGAGCGAGGTGTAGAGGAGTTCGACCGCGTCGAGGTCCGGCTCGTGGCCGACGACCGTGGAGAACCCGAAGTCGCCCGACCAGACGGCCTGGCAGCGGTTGGCGGCGGCGACGGCGTCCAGCAGCAGCGCCTTCGCGCCCTCGTACGGGCGGTCCACGCCGATCCGGCGCGCGCCGGGGCCGCCGCCCGTTCCCGCCGACGCCGACAGCAGCGCCTCGTCGATGCTGTGCCGCGCCATCAGGTGCTGGGCCTTCGCCGAGAGCGCCTCCGCCTCCTCCGGGAATCCGGTCGACTCGGCCTTGGCGAGCAGCGCCCTGATCCGCCCGAGGACCTTGGACTCGCCGGGTACGGGAGCCGCCGCCTGCGACGGGACGAGCGCGGTGATACGGGGGAGACGGCCGTACAGGCACAGCACCTCCACGTACGTGGCCGCCGCCGAGAAGCGGTCCAGCCGCTCGGCGCGGGCGAACTCCGCCAGACCGCCGCCCTCCGCGAGCGCCGCGGCGAGCCGCTGGTGCCGCGGGGTGAGCTCCCGTCCGGCCATCCGTACGAGGTCGCCCACCGCCCAGCCACGGGCCTCGCACTCGCGCACCACCCGCGCCCCGGTCCGCGCGGCGGCCTCGCCCCACCCGTCGCCGGCGGCGGCCAGCACGGACGCGGCGCCGTCCATCTCCGCCTCACCGCCCCCGCTCGCGAGAGCCCGCCCGTACGCCTGCTCAAAAGCATCCACCCGCCCATTCTCCGCGACCCGCCGACACCACCCGGCTCGGCCCGGCCCGGCTCGGGCCGGCCGCGCCCCGGGGGCGGAGCCGTCAGTCGGCGTGCGGGCCGTCTTCTCCCCGGGCCGCCTCGATGGAACCGTGCAGGTCGTGAGCGGCCTCCAGGGCGCACGCGGCGGACAGGGCGAGGCAGGCCGCCAGGGCGGCGG
>NZ_DATDBG010000051.1:0-39217 GCF_036524955.1 Streptomyces sp. | reverse complement strand
CCTGCGCCGAGCCCTGCTAGAACCCCCGACCCAGATCCGGACCGTCACCGCGCCGACGGTGACACCGGCCGCCGACGCCGCATAAGATCACTCACGGCATCCCGCGTCGAGATCATTTACACCACTCCGCGGACGCGACCTTTACGGGCCGAACGACCCCGACATCAGGAGAGCGAAAGCGCTGCGCCTGGCGTGAGGGGATTGCGGCTCCCGGGGCCCCGGCCCTGCCCCAGCCGGGGTCACGGTGGGCAGTCCGCCGGGTCGTCGGATTCCCCCGGTGCAGAAAGGCGGGCGCCGCGGCTTTCTGCGATGCGGTGGACGTCGCGCAGGGACTCGGCCAGACGGCGGGCCAGGAAGTCCACCTGCGGCGCGGTGGCCTTGCGGTCGGCGAGCAGGTCGGCGGCGTGGTCGAGGAGGTCGGCCGCCATGCCGAGCTGCACGCTCTCGATGTTGTCGGCGACGCGGGACACGTAACCGGCTCCGCCGCCGAGCAGGTAGCAGGGCTTGCCGTCGGCCGTGGCCCACGGCAGGAGACGTACGGTGCCGCTGGTCTGGACGTTCACGCGGTCACCTCGACGCCGTGGATGACGCGCGGTCCGAGGTCGATGCCGTGCACCGCGAGCCACAGGGCGCGCCGCCGCGCCCGCTGCCGCCGCGCCTCCTCGCGCCCCCGTTCATGGGCGAGGAGGTACGGCCGGACGAGCGGGGCGTCCTCACCTCGCAGCAGCGGTACGGCGGCGCGGGGCGCCACGAGGGGCGGCGGTACGGCGGCTCGGGGCGCGGTGGAGTGCGGGGCGGGGGTTGCCTCGGGTGACCGGTGGCGGCCCGGTGCTGGCAATAGAAGCCGGAGCAGCGGCTCGAAGAGGCGGGAGATACAGTGCGGCACGTCGTCAACTCCTGTGGGTTGGTGGCCATGCCCCCGGGTTGCCTCCAGCAGCCGCGGGGGTCCTTTGTGTGGGCATCGCTGTGTAGCGATCCACTCACACAGTGAGACCGCAACGTCTAGGCTCGCCAGTGGGTAGCAGGTGATACGTGCTCCGGCACACGGGAGTTGACGGTGAGTAACAACTACGGGGACTGGTTGAAGGCCCAGCGCGAGGCAGCGGGGTTGACGCAACAGGCGTTGGCAGACGCGGCGATCATGACGCGTTCGCACATCGCCCACATCGAGGCGGGCCGCCGCATCCCGTCGAAGGAGGACGCGCGGCGCCTGGACAAGGCCCTGAACACGGGAAACGTGCTGAGCAACTTCCTGCCGCATGAGAACGTGGCGGTCGCCGACTACTTCGAGACGGCCCGTCAGCTCGAACAACAGGCGACGGTCATCCGTGAGTTCGCGCTCTCCTACGTTCCCGGCATCCTCCAGACCGAGGCGTACGCGCGTGCGGTTCTCCGCGTCGGTTTCCCTCCAAGGAGTGCCGAGGAATGTGACAGGCTCGTTGTCACACGACTTGAGCGGGCGAAGATCCTCAACGACCCTGTGTCGCCGGTAGTGTGGGCGCTGCTGGACGAGGCGGTGCTCCGCCGTCCGGTCGGCGGCTCGGAGGTCATGGCGGACCAGATCACGCACATGATCGCGTTGGTGGAAAGCGAGCGCATCCGCGTGCACGTTCTGCCCCTCGGGTTGGGCGCGCACTCCCTGCTCCTGGGCATGATGACGCTGATGTGGTTCGAGGACCAACCGCCGGCCGCCTACAGCGAAGGCGTGTTCATGGGGAAGGTCCATGACTTTCCCGCCCTGGTCCAGCGCCTGCAGGGCACATACGATCTGGCCTTGGGCGACGCACTCCCGTTGAAGGAGTCACTCGCCTTGATGAGGTCGATTGCGAAGGAATACGGACATCATGACTGAGCGCATCATCCATGACTCGGCCATGCTGAGCGGCTGGCGCAAGTCGTCGCACAGCAACAGCGACGGCGGCAGCTGCGTCGAGGTTCTGGACAACCACCCCGCAGGCGTCCCGGTCCGCGATTCCAAGGACCCCCACGGCCCCGCACTGGTCTTCCCGACGGCCGGCTGGTCGTCCTTCATAGCCGCCGTCAAGACCGGCGAGCTCCCCGCCTAGCACCCCTGCGTACGCGCAATCGGGGGCGCCACACCGCCGCCTCCACCGGATCGACCGGCTTGTGCTGGGAGCCCGGGCGGTGGAGTCGCAATCCGCACCTTGACGTCTCGAAGGCCACGTCACCGTGGGCCGACCGGTGGGTGAGCGGGCTCGCCCGGGGTCGTACACCCGTCTCCCCCCGCCGTCGGCGGCTCGGAGTCCGCGGCTGACGGCTACGTGCCGGTCGGGCTTGGCGAAGGCGATGCCGAGTCGGTCGGGGTCTCCGTGGGCGGCGTGGGCGTCGGGGAAGGGGACGGGGACGAGGAGGGCGAAGAGGTCGGGGTGGGGGGAGAGGAGCTGGGCGGCGGGGAGTGGGGGGAGGTGCGCCGGAGGGTGACCTCGGCGGCCCCCGGGGAGAAGGTGATCGTCGCGGCCCAGGGGCCGGAGGGTTCCTGGGTGTGGTCCACCGTGACGGTGAGGGTGATCGATGCTCCGGGGCGGAGGGAGCCGGAGGTCGCGGAGAGGCGGAGCCAGGAGGCGCGGGTGGTGGCGGACCAGTGGACGGGGGCGCCGCCGGACGCGGTGAGGGTGACCGCCGTGGTGCCACCGGAGGAGCGGGCGGTGACCGTGAGGGACCCGGCGCCTGCGGGGTCGGCGGAAGCGGACGGCGTGAGCGCCGTGGCGACGGCCACCGTGGGGGCGCCCGGTTCGCCCGGGGGCGGGGAGGCCGGCGCGGTGGCGTACGGCCGGGGCGAGGGACGGGCGCTGCCCGCCTTCTGGTAGGGCACACCGCCGAAGCCGTCCGGCTCGCTCGCCGCCGCGTGGGGCTGCTCACCGCCGGTGGCACCCTCGCCCAGCGGCTGCGCCCGGTAGGCCGCCCAGATCGCCAGCACGGGCGCGGCCACCACCGCGGCGACCACCGTGGAGGTGACCGCCCGGTGCCGCAGTTGGGCCCGGCGTGCGGCCCGGTCCTTGAAGTCCAGCGGGAAGCCCCGCCGGTCGAACCGCGGGGTGGCGTCCCGGGTCCGCCCGAGCCCCGCGTCCATCGCGTGCAGCAGGGCCGCGTACGCGGCCGACCGGTCCGCCGCGGCGAGCGCGAGGACGGCCGTGGCGTCGGTGGCGGTACCCGGCCAGGGCCCGGCCGCGACCACCCGCTCGGCCGTGCTGCGGCACACCTCGCACTCGTCCACGTGCCGCACCAGCTCCGCGCGCGGCGCCGTACCGGGCACCATCCTTGTTCCGCCCGCGAGTCGGCGGACCGCCGGGCAGCGCCCGGTGTCGGCGACCGCCAGCGCCGTACGGGTTCGCTCCACCTCGCACGCGGCGCGGGCCAGCCGCGAGCGGGCGGCTTCCGGGTCGAGCCCCAGGACGTGCGCGACCTCGGCGGCCAGGAGCTGGTGGCGTACGGCGAGTTCCAGCGCCTCGCGCTGCTCGGGCGTGGTGCCGGCCGCCTCCGGCCAGGCCAGCGCGGCGATTTCGGCCCGCCGGGACTCGGCCGCGGCCTCCGAGAGGCGGGGCGGGGCGGGAGCGCCCGCCGCCAGCCGCCGCAGGCAGACCCACCGCGCGAGCGCGTACAGCCAGGGCCGCCGCAGCGCGGGATCGCGAAGTCTGGCCCGCTGCCGTTCGGCGACGGCCAGCGCTTCGCCGAGGGCCGAGGAGGCGGCGTCGTGCTCGCACAGGATGGACAGGCAGTACGTGAACAGGCCGTCGAGATACGCCTCGTAGTGGCCGGGCGGTTGCATGGGCAGAGTGCCGTGCGGTCGCCGGCCGCCCGCGCGGTGCCGGTCGTCGGCCCGGTCCCCGGCCCGGCCGCGCTCCCCATCCCGGCCGCGTTCCCTTTCCCTTTCCCTTTCCCGGTCCCGGTCCGCCGGCGCTCGGTGCTTCCGGTGCGCGCCGGTGGTCCGATTGGTGCCTGTGCTCTTGGCGTTGGGGGTCTCCTGCCTGCTCATCACCGGAGCGACGGTAGGGCGGTGGAGCGCCGGGTTCACCACTCCCGGCCCGCATTAATCCTTATGGGTAGTGATCCGTGGCAAAACCGGACGGGCCAGTCATGCGTACGAGTGAAGAGGCGCGTGTGTGCGCGATCTCCGCGGCGCGCGCCCCCGAAAGCGCCGCGCGGTACAACCGCAGCTCACACCGGTGTGTGCCGGTGCGTGCCGCTCCCGTATCCAGCTCCCGGATTGCCGCCCGCCCCCGTTGTCCGACCTGCCCGCTACGGTGAACCGCATGGCCACCCGTAAACCCGCCGCCAAGGACCGTCCCTCCTACCGCTGCACCGAGTGCGGCTGGACCACGGTGAAGTGGCTGGGGCGGTGCGGCGAGTGCCAGGCGTGGGGCACCCTCGAGGAGTTCGGCGCGGCGTCGGCCGTGCGTACCACCGCCCCGGGCCGGGTGACCACCGCCGCGCGGCCGATCGCCCAGGTCGACGGCCGCCAGGCCGCGGCCCGCACCACCGGCGTGCCCGAACTCGACCGGGTGCTCGGCGGCGGTCTGGTCCCCGGCGCCGTCGTCCTGCTGGCCGGCGAACCCGGCGTCGGCAAGTCCACCCTCCTTCTCGACGTCGCCGCGAAGGCGTCCAGTGCCCAGGGCCCGACGCTGTACGTGACCGGTGAGGAGTCCGCCTCCCAGGTGCGGCTGCGCGCCGACCGTATCGGCGCGATCGCCGACCACCTCTACCTCGCCGCCGAGACCGACCTGTCCGCCGTCCTCGGCCACCTCGACGACGTCAAACCGTCCCTGCTCGTCCTGGACTCCGTGCAGACCGTCGCCTCCCCCGAGATCGACGGCGCCCCCGGCGGCATGGCCCAGGTCCGCGAGGTGGCCGGCGCCCTGATCCGCGCCTCCAAGGAACGCGGCATGTCCACGCTGCTGGTCGGCCACGTCACCAAGGACGGCGCGATCGCCGGCCCGCGGCTGCTGGAGCACCTGGTGGACGTGGTGCTCAGCTTCGAGGGCGACCGGCACGCCCGGCTGCGCCTGATCCGCGGGGTGAAGAACCGGTACGGGACCACCGACGAGGTGGGCTGCTTCGAACTGCACGACGAGGGCATCACCGGCCTCGCCGATCCGTCCGGCCTCTTCCTGACCCGCCGTGACGAGCCGGTGCCCGGCACCTGCCTGACCGTGACCCTGGAGGGCCGCCGGCCGCTGGTCGCCGAGGTGCAGGCGCTGACCGTGGACACCCAGATCCCCTCACCGCGCCGTACGACGTCCGGTCTGGAGAACTCCCGGGTGTCGATGATGCTGGCCGTTCTCGAACAGCGCGGTCGGATCAGGTCGATCGGCAAGCAGGACATCTACACGGCGACGGTGGGCGGGGTGAAGCTCTCCGAGCCCGCCGCCGACCTCGCGGTGGCCCTCGCGCTCGCCAGCGCCGCCATCGACACCCCGCTGCCGAAGAACCTGGTGGCGATCGGCGAGGTGGGCCTCGCGGGTGAGGTGCGGCGGGTCACCGGAGTGCAGCGCCGGCTCTCCGAGGCACACCGGCTCGGCTTCACGCACGCCCTGGTGCCGCCGGACCCGGGCAGGATCCCGGCGGGCATGAAGGTGATCGAGGTGTCGGACATAGGGGACGCCCTGCGGGCCCTCCCCAAGCGTGCCCCGCGCGCGTAAGGACTCGTCCCCCACCGCCCCCGCGCCCGTGGAACCCGCTCCCGCCCCCTTGAAACGGCCTCTTCCGGACCGGCACCGCGCCCGTCATGCCTGGTCAGAGGCGTGTCACGGCTCCCAAGCGGCCGCCTTCCCCGCGTCCCGCGCCGGAGACGACGTAAACTTTGCCCTGGTCTCGCCTCGCGCCCAGCGGGCACCGCCGAGCACCACCAGGCAGCACCAGGCAGCACCAGGCAGCACCAGTCGACATCACGCACCAGAGCGCACCCGCGGGCAAGGCGCATCCGTAGCTACCGGAGGATTGCAGAGTGGCAGCCAACGACCGGGCAGGGGGCACGGCCCCGGCCCGAAAGGCAGCAGGGGACTCTGCCGGAAGGTCCGGCGGAGGTCCTGGCGCCGACGGTGGGCTGATGCGCGCCTCGCTGAGCGCGGTCGCCCCCGGTACCTCCCTGCGTGACGGCCTGGAGCGCATCCTGCGCGGCAACACCGGCGGCCTGATCGTGCTGGGCATGGACAAGACCGTCGAGTCGCTGTGCACCGGCGGCTTCGTGCTGGACGTGGAGTTCACCGCGACCCGGCTGCGCGAACTGTGCAAGCTGGACGGCGCGCTCATCCTCGACAAGGACATCACCAAGATCCTGCGGGCCGGTGTGCAGCTCGTCCCCGACCCGACCATCCCCACCGAGGAGACCGGCACCCGGCACCGCACCGCGGACCGGGTCAGCAAGCAGGTCAACTTCCCGGTGGTCTCGGTCAGCCAGTCGATGCGGCTGATCGCGCTGTACGTGGACGGGCAGCGCCGCGTGCTGGAGGACTCGGCGGCGATCCTGTCCCGCGCCAACCAGGCGCTGGCCACCCTGGAGCGGTACAAGCTGCGGCTCGACGAGGTGGCCGGCACCCTGTCCGCGCTGGAGATCGAGGATCTGGTCACGGTACGGGACGTCACCGCGGTCGCCCAGCGGCTGGAGATGGTCCGCCGGATCGCCACCGAGATCGCCGAGTACGTGGTCGAGCTGGGCACCGACGGCCGCCTGCTCGCCCTCCAGCTCGACGAGTTGATCGCGGGCGTGGAGCCCGAACGGGAACTGGTGGCCCGCGACTACGTACCGGAGCCGACCGCCAAGCGCAGCCGCACCGTGGCCGAGGCGCTGGCCGAGCTGGACGCGCTGCCGCAGAGCGAGCTGATCGAACTGACCACGGTGGCCCGCGCGCTGGGCTACACCGGCTCCCCCGAATCGCTGGACTCCGCGGTCTCCCCCCGCGGTTACCGGCTGCTGGCGAAGGTGCCGCGGCTGCCCAACACCGTCATCGAACGCCTCGTGGAGCACTTCGGCGGCCTGCAGAAGCTGCTCGCGGCGAGCGTGGACGACCTCCAGGCCGTGGAGGGCGTCGGTGAGGCCCGTGCCCGTTCGGTACGGGAGGGGCTGTCGCGGCTGGCGGAGTCCTCGATCCTGGAACGGTACGTGTAGGGAATCGTTCCGCCGGTCCGGGCCGGGATCGTCCCAGGCCCCGGTTCAGTCCGCGGCCAGCACGAACGAGACCTGCTTGGGGCCGTAACCCGGCAGTTCCGCCTGCACCAGATACGTACCGGGCCCGGCCTGCTGCCCCTTGGGCGTCGCGCACTGCGGCGAGGAGGTCTTCCGGTCCCAGCGCAGGGTGTACGTGGTCGCGCCGTGCGCGGACACCTGGAGCAGGTACGAGCCGCCGGCCGGGCAGTCGTCGGAGGCCCACACGTGGTCGCTGTCGGCCGCCGCGGTGATGGTGAAGACGGCCTGGCGCGGTCCGAAGTCCAGCTTGCAGGAGGTGGCGCCGGAGTTGGTGGCACGCACCTGGAAGGTGGGGGTGTCTTCCGGCGAGTACGAGTTCTGGCCGCTGGTCAGCGCGAGCGAGACCGAACCGGGGTCGCAGTCGGGCAGGGTGGAGCCGGCCGGGAGCGGGCCGCCGGTGGTTGAGGTGGTACCGGACCCGCCGGTCGTGCCGGAGCCGTCCGAGCCGCCGGTCACGCCCGCCGAGGAGGCACCGCCGCCGTCGGAGGGGGTGGCCGTGGGATCGCCGGTCGGTGTCGTACCGCCGCCCGAACTGCCGCCCGCCGCACCGCCGTCGGCGGAGCCGTTGTCGCCCGGTGAGGTGTTGCGGCCGCCGGGCCGGCCGGAGATGTGGGTGCCGGTGGGGTCGGGTCCCGCGGTGATCGTGGCGATCGGCGTGTGCGTGCCGGCGGGCGCGCCGTTGCCCTTGTCCCCACCCCCGCCCCCGGAGTTGAGCCCGACGGCGACGAGCACGACCACCAGGGCGAGCAGGCACAGCAGAACGACCCGCCGCCGCCAGTAAATGGAAGATGGCAGAGGTCCCACGGGATTGCGCACAGAGCCCACAGACGCACTCTAGGGGAGATCGCCCGTGCGCCGTCGCAACACCCGCCGCTCGGCGCCCGGTCTTTGCGGATCATCACGTTTACCGGAGCGGGTCGTCACGCCGGCGGCGGTGACCGGTGGCTGTCCGTGGCATGTGCGAGGATCGGAAGCGCCATGAGCTCAGACCTCCGCGACGCCTCCGCCCGGCCGCAGACGCCCGCCTCCGCTCCGGCTGCCACGCCGGCCCCGGCGCCCGCCGCCACGGACGCCCCCGCGCCCGCCGTGCCTCCCCCCGCCGTCACCGTGCTGCACGATCTGGTGATCGACTGGTTCGACGCGCACGCCCGCGACCTGCCGTGGCGCCGCCCGGACGCCGGCGCCTGGTCGGTGATGGTCAGCGAGTTCATGCTGCAGCAGACCCCGGTCAGCCGGGTGCTGCCGGTGCACGCGCACTGGCTGGCCCGCTGGCCGCGCCCGGCCGACCTGGCCGACGAGGCCCCCGGCGAGGCGGTCCGGGCCTGGGGGCGGCTCGGCTATCCGCGCCGGGCCCTGCGGCTGCACGCGGCGGCGACCGCCATAGCGCAACGGCACGGCGGCGAAGTCCCGTGGGAGCACGCCGAGTTGCTGGCACTGCCCGGGGTCGGCGAGTACACAGCGGCGGCCGTCGCGTCGTTCGCGTACGGACGGCGGCACGTCGTACTCGACACCAACGTACGGCGGGTCCTCGCCCGGCTGGTCACCGGCGTGGAGTACCCGCCGAACGCGACGACGGCCGCCGAGCGCCGTACCGCGGGCGCCCTGCTCCCGCCGGACGAGGCGACGGCCGCGCGGTGGGCGGCGGCCACCATGGAACTGGGCGCCCTGGTGTGCACCGCCAAGTCCCCGCGGTGCGGCCCCTGTCCGGTGGCGGCACGCTGTGCGTGGCGGCTGGCGGGTTCGCCCCCGCACCAGGGACCCCCGCGCCGCGGGCAGACGTACGCCGGCACCGACCGCCAGGTGCGGGGCCGGCTGCTCGCCGTGCTGCGCGCGTCCACCGAACCCGTACCGCAGGCGGCCCTCGACGCGGTCTGGCACGAACCGGTGCAGCGCGCCCGGGCCCTGGACGGTCTGGTCGAGGACGGCCTGGTGGAACCGCTCGCGAACGGCGTGTACAGGCTGCCGGGATAGCGCGGGCGGCCCGGCCGGCCGTCGTCACCCACCGCCTTGAGCCGCACCCGCCGCCCGGTTCAACCGGGTTGCCCCACAAGGCCCCACCCGGCCCCGGCTCCGTTACTCGGCGTCCCGGTCGCCAGTCCCTTGTCCCGGGAGTAGGTGAGTCCGCCCTGATACGCGGCGGGCGGGCAGTGCGGCCCGTTGGGCTGGACCTTCTTCAGCGTGACCGTGGCCCGTTCGTCCGCCGTGGGGCGGGTGCTTCCGTCGGGGGTGGCGGTGAACCGTACGGACGCCTGTGTGGCGCCCACGGAGTCCGGCAGGTGGACCCACAGGAACACGCCGTGGGGCCCGGAGCCGCGGCCGCCCTCCTTGCCTTCACCGCACACGTGCCCCGCACACACCCGGTACACCACCCCGGGCTCCGGGTCCGTCACCTGAACCCACACCCCCGACTCGGCACCGATGTCCTTGCACGCCCGCACCTCGGTCCCTCCTCCGCCACACCCGGCCACCGCGGCCAGCGCCACCAGCGCCCCCGCTGCTGTCCCAACCCCGTATCCCATGCCGGTGTGACGCGGCCCACCGCCCGTGGGTTCCTCCGTACGGGCCTGCTCCGCGGTCGTGCGGGCCTCGGCCTGCCGCCGAGGGCCGGCCCGCGATCACCGGGGCGGCCTCGGACCGCCGTGCCGGGCAACGTCGAGGGCGACCCCGAGGAGAGGCGCGTGGCCGTCCTCGAAGTCGCCCTCGATCGTCTCGCGGAGGGGAGACCGTACTCACGGGCCGCCCGCGAGGGGGTGCACCGCGTGCAACGGGCTGCCCGCCGTCACGTACTCCCTCACAGGTTCGCGCCGTGCGCCCGCAGGAAGTGCGTCGGCTCGAGGGAGGAGCCGTAGTACGGGCTCGTGCGGATCTCGAAGTGCAGGTGCGGGCCGGTCGAGTTGCCGGTGGAGCCGGACAGGCCGATCCGCTGGCCGGTGGTCACCTTCTGGCCGGCGTGGACGCCGAGCTTCGACAGGTGGCCGTACTGCGAGTACGTGTGGTCGGCGTGCCGGATCACGATGTTGTTGCCGTACGCGCCGCCCCAGCCGGCCTCGACCACGGTGCCGCCGTGCACGGCGCGCACGGTGTGGCCGGTGGAGACCACGAAGTCCTGGCCGGAGTGCTTGTGCGCCCAGTGCGAACCGGACTGCGCGTAGCTGGCGCCCAGCGCGTAACCGGTGGTCGGCGACACCCAGGACGCGGTCCGCGCCTTGCGGTCGGCGGCGGCCTTCGCGGCAGCCCGCTTCTTGGCGTCCGCTGCTGCCTTCTTCGCCGCGGCGGCCTTCTTCGCCGCGGCCACCTCGGCGGCCTTCGCCTTCGCCGCGGCGGCCTTCGCCTTGGCGGCGGCGACCTGCTGCTCGGTGGCCTGCTTCTGCACGACCTCGGAGACGCTGCCCGTGGTCCCGGCAGCGAGGAATCCCTCGTGCTGCTGCGCGCCGGCGGCAAGCGCCGCCGTGGACCCCAGCGCGATCGCCGCGACCAGTCCTCCGGTCACCACGGCGACCCGGCCGCGGGTGACGGACTTCGGGGTGCGGTTCTTCATCGTCGAGTTCTTGCGCATGGAGAAATAACCTCACTGAATGGGGGGAGCAACAGATCCGGCTGCGGCCCGTTGCCAATCCTTGGTATCCCGCCATTCCGTGAGGCGACAAGAGCCCCTATTACTAACCCCGGCCGTAGACCGGACTCCTTCGCGTACAACCCTTCGGGAAGTCGAAAACCAGCCGATGGCCCGTTTTGCACCCCCTTCGGAGTGAGGGCAAGCCGGACATACGGGCTCCGCCTCCTCCCCTCCCGCACCGCCGCGCCCCCGCCCGCGGCATGTGCCGCCCACCGCCCACTATTCCGTTTAGTAAGTGGGCCAGGTCACGTGGGACACATCACCTCGGGGCAACAGTGCACTAAATCCGCGGGCCCCCATTTCCTCGGAATTCGTGGCGCGGGTCACATTCCCTCCACTACCGTGGACAGCATGTCCACGTCCGACCCCGCGCAGCCGGCCCTCGCCGGCATCGAACTCGCGGACGCCGTCGAAGCCATTCGCCAGGGCCTGATCACCGGAGCCGCCCGGGGCGCCGGTCAGTCCATACGCTTCGAGGTCGGCGAGATCCGCATGGACTTCACCGTCGAGCTGCAGCGGGTCCGGACCGGACGGGGTGGTGTCAAGGCGTGGGTGGTGGAGGTCGGCGGCGAGTCCGCGCGCACGGCGGGCCGGACGCACACCGTCTCCTTCACGCTTCGGCCCAAGGACGTCGCCACCGGCGGCCATGTGGAGATAGGCGCCCCGGACGAAGACGATGCGTCCAGCTTCTTATTCGGTGCGTGACGGCACGTGACAAGGGAAGCGGCGGTGGCCCGGTGACCGGCCCGGTACGTGAACGCCTGGCGGTCGTCCGCTGCGGCGGGCGCCAGGGCAGCGGCTACCTGCTGACGCCCCGGCTGGTACTGACCGCCGCGCACATCGTGGACGGGAACGAGCACATCCGCGTGGCCGTGCCGGGCACGGGCCAGGAACGCCCGTGTTCCAAGGCGGGGTCCTGGTACGACCCGGCGGCCGGTCTCGACGTGGCACTCCTCAGTTCGGCCCACGCGTTGAACGCCCTGCGCTCGGACACCCCCGCGCGCTGGGCTCGGACGGAATCACTCGATCCGATTCCTGATTGCCGGGCCGTCGGCTTCCCGTACGTCCAGCGGGACGGGCAGGGGCGTCTCGACACCGAACAGCTCATCGGCACGTACAAACCCGGCTCCGGCCTGTTCAGTGGCCGCGACGTGCTGACCGTCGACGGCACCCCGCCCGCGCCGCGGACCGACGGCGTGTCGCCGTGGGCCGGCATGTCGGGCGCGGCCGTGTTCGCCGGCGGCGCGTTGCTCGGCCTGATCACCGCGGATCCCCAGGGCTGGCAGCACGGCAGGGTCACCGTCACCCGTCTGCACCGGCTGCTCGCCGAGCCGGACTTCCGCACGGTGCTGGAGGACCACCAGTATCCGGTACTCACCACCCCGCTGAACGAGACGGCCCGGTTCGAGCTGCGCTACAGCGCTTACATCGCCCAACGGCACGGCAGCCTGCGCATGCTCGGCATCGACCTGACCGACCGCAAGCGCGCCACGTGGCCGCTGGACGCCGCCTACTGCAGCCTGGAGGCCGCACCGCGGGATGTCGGCGAGGGAGACGGCCGCCTGCGCAGTGCTGTTCCGTTGTCCGCCGGACCGGTGCCCGCGGAGCAGGCGCTGGCCGGGCACGACCGGGTGCTGTTACGCGGCGTGGCCGGGTCCGGCAAGACCACGCTCGTCCAGTGGCTCGCGGTCACCGCCGCCCGGCAGGAACTCGGCAGATACCTGCACTACCTCCGCGACCTGGTGCCGTACGTACTGCCGCTGAGCACCATCGCCCGGCGCGAGCGGCTGCCCGCTCCGGGCGAATTCCTCACGGCTGTGGAGGTGCCGCTCACCGGGCCACCCGGCTGGACGGAGAAGGTGCTGGCGGACGGGCGTGCCCTGGTCATGGTCGACGGGCTGGACGAGATCGACCAGCGGGCCCGGGAGCGGGTCGGGGACTGGCTGCGCGGCCTGCTCGCTGCGTTCCCGGGCAACCACTGGCTGGTCACCTCGCGTCCGTCCGCCGTGGCCGAGCACTGGCTCGCCGATGAGGGCTTCGCGGAACTCACCTTGTCCCCCATGAGCCGCCGTGACATCGACGCCTTCGTCGAACGCTGGCACAACGCCGCGCGCAGGGCCGCCGCGGACGACCCCGAAGAGCTGCACCGCCTCAACGGCTACCAGGACGGCCTGCTGGACGCCCTGCACACCAAACCGGACCTCACCCGGTTGGCGACCAACCCCTTGATGTGCAGCCTGATCTGCGCCCTCCATCGCGACCGCAACGGCTACCTCCCCACGGGCCGCAAGGAGTTGTACGACGCGGCGCTGTCCATGCTGCTCATCCGCCGCGACCGGGAACGCGACCTGGCACCCCAGCTCACCGAGGCCCCGCAGATCCAGCTCCTGCAGAAACTGGCCTACTGGCTGGTGAAGAACAACCAGGCCGAGATGGACCGCTCCGACGCGGTCAGCCTCGTGGCTTCGGCGCTTCCCTCGATGCCCGCGGCCGCCGCCCTCGGCGGTGCGGCGGAGGTGTACCAGTACCTCTTGGAGCGCAGCGGGCTGCTTCGGGAGCCGGCCGCGGGGGCGGTCGACTTCATTCACCGCACGTTCCAGGACTACCTGGCCGCACGGGCGGCGGTGGAGGAACGCGATTTCGACCTCATGACCCGCAACGCCCACCGGGACCAGTGGTCGGACGTGATCCGGATGGCGGTGGCTCACGCCCGCCCGGACGAGCGGGCCCGGCTGCTGAAAAAGATCATCAGCCGCGGCGACCGCGTCAGAACCCACCGGGCCCGCCTGCACCTGCTGGCCATGGCGTGTCTGGAGCACGCGACGGAGCTGGACCAGGACGTCCGGTCGGCGGTCAAGGACAGGGCCGAGCAACTGATTCCGCCGCGGTCGTACCGGGAAGCCGAGGCGCTGGCCGCCGCGGGAGCCATCGTGCTCGAACTGCTTCCGGGCCCGGCCAGGCTCAACCACCACGAGGCGGCGTCCGTCGTCCGGACGGCGATCCGTATCGGTGGCGACGCCGCCGTGCCCGTTCTCCGCCGGTTCGCGGCACACGCCAATCCGGAGAGCGTCCGTCTGCTGCGGAACTTCCTCCCGAACGTCGACCGGGAGGAGTACGCCGGAGAGGTGCTGGCCCGACTGCCCAGGGCGGACACCGTGTACCTGGCACGCTCCGAGGAGGAGCTGAGAGTCCTGTCCCGGATGGGCGGGGTCGAACGGATCGAATTACGCGGTTGGGTTCCCGTGCACCGCCTCGCGTCCTACTTCGACCGAGAGAGAGTGACGCAGATCGATCTGCGGGGTGCGGACGTCGACCACATGATGTTCCTGCACGGCTTTCCGCACCTCAGAGCATTCAACTTCCAGGGGCTGCTGACCGCCACGGACCTGGAGGACCTCCTCGCGCTGCCCGAGCTGACCGTCCTGGGGATCGACGCGGACTTACCGAAAACGCTGCCGGACACCTCGTCCGCCCGGGTTTCACAGCTCACCTTGACCACCTCGGCGTTCCCGGCCTGGCTCGACGCATGCCAGCGGCTTTTCCCCGCCCTGGACCGGGTGCGGCTGCTGCCCAGGCGTCGCAGCGTACTCGACCTCGCCCCGCTCGTCGGTCTCCCCCGTCTCACCGAGGTAGTGGTCCACGCCTCCCACACCGTCCTCAACGCCGACCGGCTCCCGCACGCCCGTGTCACCGTCCTCTGACACACCGGAACGCCGCCGGCCCCGGGCCAAAGGGTCCGGGGCCGGCGGCGTGGGAGCCGTCTTCCGTTGTGCCTACCGCGCCTGGGGCGTCAGCTCTCCTTGGAGAGGTTCGGCGGGCCGCTCGCCGTTTCGACGGGCGGGGTGTCGGCCACGGTGACCTTCTCCTCGCCACGGAACGTGAACTTCGCCGCTTCGCCTTCGCCCTCGACGTCCACGACGATGATGTGGCCGGGGCGCAGCTCGCCGAAGAGGATCTTCTCGGAGAGCGAGTCCTCGATCTCGCGCTGGATGGTGCGGCGCAGCGGGCGGGCCCCGAGGACCGGGTCGTAGCCGTGCTTGGAGAGCAGGACCTTCGCCTCGGTGCTGAGCTCGATGCCCATGTCCCGGTCCTTGAGCCGCTCGTCCACCCGGCCGATCATGAGGTCGACGATCTGGAGGATGTCCTCCTGGGTGAGCTGCGGGAAGACGATCACGTCGTCCACACGGTTCAGGAACTCCGGGCGGAAGTGCTGCTTCAGCTCGTCGCTGACCTTCGCCTTCATCCGGTCGTAGTTGGACTTCGTGTCGCCCTGGGCGGCGAAGCCCAGGTTGAAGCCCTTGGAGATGTCCCGGGTGCCGAGGTTGGTGGTCATGATGATCACCGTGTTCTTGAAGTCCACGACCCGGCCCTGGGAGTCGGTCAGGCGGCCGTCCTCCAGGATCTGCAGCAGGCTGTTGAAGATGTCCGGGTGGGCCTTCTCGACCTCGTCGAAGAGCACGACGGAGAACGGCTTGCGGCGCACCTTCTCGGTGAGCTGGCCGCCCTCCTCGTATCCGACGTAGCCGGGGGGCGAGCCGAAGAGCCGCGAGACGGTGTGCTTCTCGCTGAACTCCGACATGTCGAGGGAGATCAGCGCGTCCTCGTCGCCGAACAGGAACTCGGCCAGCGCCTTGGACAGCTCGGTCTTACCGACGCCGGACGGGCCGGCGAAGATGAACGAGCCGCCGGGACGCTTGGGGTCCTTCAGACCCGCGCGGGTGCGGCGGATCGCCTTGGAGAGCGCCTGGACGGCGTCCTTCTGGCCGATGACGCGCTTGTGGAGCTCGTCCTCCATGCGCAGCAGCCGGGAGGACTCCTCCTCGGTGAGCTTGAAGACCGGGATACCGGTGGCGGTGGCCAGGACCTCGGCGATCAGCTCGCCGTCGACCTCGGCGACGACGTCCATGTCGCCGGCCTTCCACTCCTTCTCCCGCTTGGCCTTGGCGGCCAGGAGCTGCTTCTCGTTGTCCCGGAGGGAAGCGGCCTTCTCGAAGTCCTGCGAGTCGATCGCGGACTCCTTCTCCCGGCGCACGTCGGCGATCTTCTCGTCGAACTCGCGGAGGTCCGGCGGCGCGGTCATCCGGCGGATGCGCATCCGGGAGCCGGCCTCGTCGATCAGGTCGATCGCCTTGTCCGGCAGGAAGCGGTCGGAGATGTACCGGTCGGCCAGCGTGGCCGCCTGCACCAGGGCCTCGTCGGTGATGGAGACCCGGTGGTGGGCCTCGTACCGGTCGCGCAGGCCCTTGAGGATCTCGATGGTGTGGGGCAGCGACGGCTCGGCGACCTGGATGGGCTGGAAGCGGCGCTCGAGGGCCGCGTCCTTCTCCAGGTACTTGCGGTACTCGTCCAGGGTGGTGGCGCCGATGGTCTGCAGCTCGCCGCGGGCCAGCATCGGCTTGAGGATGGAGGCCGCGTCGATCGCGCCCTCGGCCGCGCCGGCGCCCACCAGGGTGTGCAGCTCGTCGATGAACAGGATGATGTCGCCGCGGGTGCGGATCTCCTTGAGCACCTTCTTCAGGCGCTCCTCGAAGTCGCCGCGGTACCGGGAGCCGGCCACCAGGGCGCCGAGGTCCAGCGTGTAGAGCTGCTTGTCCTTCAAGGTCTCGGGCACCTCGCCCTTGACGATGGCCTGGGCCAGGCCCTCGACGACAGCGGTCTTTCCGACGCCGGGCTCGCCGATCAGGACGGGGTTGTTCTTGGTACGGCGGGACAGCACCTGCATGACCCGCTCGATCTCCTTCTCGCGCCCGATGACCGGGTCGAGCTTGGTCTCACGAGCGGCCTGGGTGAGGTTGCGGCCGAACTGGTCCAGGACGAGCGAGGTCGAGGGAGTGCCCTCGGCCGGCCCGCCGGCCGTGGCCGACTCCTTACCGCCGGAGTATCCGGACAGCAGCTGGATGACCTGCTGCCTGACCCGGTTGAGATCGGCGCCCAGCTTCACCAGGACCTGGGCGGCGACGCCCTCGCCCTCGCGGATCAGGCCGAGCAGGATGTGCTCGGTGCCGATGTAGTTGTGACCGAGCTGAAGGGCCTCGCGGAGCGACAGCTCCAGGACCTTCTTCGCCCGGGGGGTGAAGGGGATGTGGCCGGACGGAGCCTGCTGCCCCTGGCCGATGATCTCCTCCACCTGCTGGCGGACCGCCTCGAGCGAAATCCCGAGGCTCTCCAGGGCCTTAGCGGCGACACCCTCACCCTCATGGATCAGGCCCAGGAGGATGTGCTCGGTGCCGATGTAGTTGTGGTTGAGCATCCGGGCTTCTTCCTGAGCCAGGACGACAACCCGCCGCGCACGGTCGGTGAACCTCTCGAACATCGTTAATCGCTCCTCAGAGCGGTCGGGCAGTGAGGGGTCGGTCCCCTCCCTGTCCTACCGCATGCTAGTCCCGCACAGCGGCGCCGCTCACGAATCACCCCCGCTCTCGCGAGGAAAGCTGCGCTACCGGCTGACGTCACTCCCACAACCTCGATGGTGCGAGACGATGTTCCCGCAGGCCAGGCGAATACCCCTTTATCAACTACGCCCGTGGCGAACGCCCGCCCCACCTGCTCGAACACCAGCCCTTCCCACTAGGTACTTCTTACCCTCGCCTGCCCGTAATCCACACCGCGAGGCGGTTGCGAGTGCGCTACGGGCGAACAACTTCACCCCGTCACGTGAGGTTTGAACCCGCGTTCACCACTACGGACGGCATGCGGGGCGGGACGGTACGTAACCCCTGCCCGCGGCGGACAGTTGCATACGTCATGGGCTGGTACGAGCACGAGCTGGGGTGGCCGGTCACCGGGTCGCTGCCCCCGGGTCTGGTCACCGGAGTGCGCTTCGACGCGCTGGACGTGCCGGCGGAGGCCGGGTTCGCGATGCTGAGCCGGTTCTCCCGGCCCGATCAGCTCGGGCCGGTGGCGCTGGACTGCCACCGGATCCGGTTGCTGGTCGCCGCCGGCACCGCGGAGGAGCTGCCGGGGCTGCTGGAGTGGCTGGAGTGGGGCGGCATCCCGCTGGACCTGACGGCGCTCGGCGCCGGCCAGCGGATGCGGGCGCCCGCCCATCCCGAGTGGGGCCGCCGGGAGGCCGCGTACGACCGGTCTGCGCCGGTGTGGCTGCGGCCTCCTCGGCCGGGATTCGACGTGGAATCCACCGTGCCCGCGCTCCGTGTCGCGGGCGGGGCCGATGGGACGGGGACGCCCATCGGTCTTCCGGCACCCATCGGTCTTCCGGCATTGGTGGCCGCCCTGGCGACGGCCTGCCATCGGATCACCCTGCGGACGCGCAGCCAGGATCAGCCGTGGGCCTTCTCGTACGCCTCACGGATGGTCGCGGGCACCCGGCCTCGGTCGTTGACCTCGTAGCCCTTCTCCTTGGCCCATGCGCGGATCTTCGCGGTGTCCGGCCCGGAACCGCCGCTGCCGCGGACCGCCTTGGTGCGTCCCCGCCCGGCCCTGCCACCGGTACGACGGCCACTGTCCGTGTACGGGTTGAGCAGGCCGCGCAGCTTGTCGGCATTCGCCGTGGTGAGGTCGATCTCGTACGTCACACCGTCGAGTGCGAACGTCACGGTCTCGTCTGCCTCGCCACCGTCGAGGTCGTCAACAAGAAGGACCTGAACCTTCTGTGCCACCGGCTTCCCTTTCATCGAAAACGGATTAACGGTAAAAGCAAAGCGCCTTTCCCCGGAAAACACAAACCCCTTGCGCGAAGAGGTTCGGTCGAGGTAGCGCGATCCGGACAAACCGGATCACTCAGAGTTGCAGCAGCATGCGACTGTTACCCAAGGTGTTCGGTTTCACTCGCTCCAGGTCGAGGAACTCCGCCACTCCCTCGTCATTGGAACGGAGCAGCTCACCGAAGACATCGACGTCCACCGGGGTCTCCCCGATCTCGACGAAGCCGTGCTTGGCGAAGAAGTCCACTTCGAAGGTGAGGCAGAAAATGCGGCGGACTCCGAGCCACCGTGCGGTCTGCAGCAACTTGCCGAGCAACAGGTGCCCGACACCCTTGCCGCGCAGCAGCGGGTCCACCGCCAGCGTCCTGACCTCGGCCAGGTCCTCCCACATGACGTGCAGCGCGCCGCAGGCCACCACGGCCGCGTCCTCGTCCCGTTCGGCCACCCAGAACTCCTGGATGTCCTCATAAAGCGTCACGGTCGCCTTGTCGAGCAGGATGCCGTCACGGACATACGAGTCCAGCAGGCGTCGTAGGGCGCGGACATCGCCCGTGCGGGCGCGGCGGATGGTGACGTCATTCGACACGAGGGGCATGGGCGGACGCTATCGTCCTTCGGGTTCCGGCGGTCCGGAGGGGTCCACGGACTGGATGACCCGCAATGCGTCACGGAGCGCTTCGCGCTGTTCCCGTGACATCATGCCGAAGAAGTGGACGAGCGCGGCTGCGGGGTTGTCACTCGTGGCCCAGGCTTCGTTCATCAGTGCGGCCGAGTATGCGGCTCTCGTCGATACCGCTTCATAGCGATAAGCGCGGCCTTCGGCCGAGCGGCGCAGCCAGCCCTTCTGGCGGAGGTTGTCCATTACGGTCATCACCGTGGTGTAGGCGATGGTCCGCTCCCGCGCCAGGTCTTCCAGTACCTCACGAACCGTGACCGGGCGGTTCCACTGCCACACCCGGGTCATGACGGCGTCCTCGAGGTCTCCCAGCGGTCGGGGCACACTCGGAATACTACGGGCCGATAGGATCAGATGCCCGAATTGTTCTCACGGGTCGCCTGCCGCGCCGTCTCGGCCCGGGCGAACGCGGCGTCCACGGCCGCGTCCTCCTTCGCCTTGTTGGCGCCACCCTGATTCTTGATGATCGTCACGATGACGCCGACGAAGAAGACCGCCATCACCAGCGGGGGCACGATCGCGGAAACGTAATCCATGCGGTCAAGCGTAGCCACGCGACCCGTGGCCCTTTTGCCCGCCCTCGGTTGTCCGGGTGCGGCGGGCGGTCCACACTCGCGGGAAACGGAACCGGGAAAACGCGATCATGATCGGGTGCGCGGTGATGAGGGCTTCCGGACGGGTACGGAAGGGCTTGGGCAGATGGCGGAACGGGACGACCGGCCGGTCGGCGCGCTGCTCGACGGGCTGTCCGGGCGCACCCGCAGGACGCTGGCGCGAGCCGGGTTCGACATGCCGAGACTGCGCGAGCTGGCCTCGACCCCGCCCGGTGAGCGGCAGGTGCGGCACATCGTCTCCGAGTTCGGCCTGTTCCCGGCGCGGGAAGCGGGGCTGAAGGCCCGTTTCCGGGCCCAGGCCCCGGCCCTGCGGGTCGCCGCGGGCTGGGCCGGGGTGCTGGGCGGCGCCGCAGCGGGACTGGCGGCCGTGTGCGCCGCCTCCGTCCTGGGCGACCGGCTGCTCGGCCTGCTCACGGCGCTCATCGCGGCCGTCGGCGTGGTCGCCCTCCTGGTCAGGACCCCCGAGTCGCGCGGGCGCGACCTCGCCCATCTGCTGGGCCTGGCCGCGGTGGCCGTCCTCTTCTTCACCGCCTTCCTGCACGCCCCGCAGTGGTACCTGGCGGTCCGCGGCGAACAGGTGGCCGCCACCCTGGCGACGCCGGTGGCCACCTGGGCGCACGGCAGCCTCGTCCCCCACTGCCGGGTCCGTCTCCCCGACGGCTCCGTCCACCGGGTCGACCAGGACGACCGCGGCTGCGCCACCGCCACGGGCCGGCGCGTCCAGGTCGTCCACGACCCGGCCGGTCACCTGTCCCCGGAGCTCGGCGACAAGGGCGGCCTCGGCGCGATCAGCGCCGCGGTGGCGGCCACCGCGGGCCTGGTCCTCCTCGGCACCGCGACGGCCGCGGTGGCCGCCGCGGGCCGCGGGGGATGAGAACGCGACACGGGGACGAGAGCGGGACGCGCGGCACGAGCCTGCGCCGGGCCGCCGGGATCAGGCCGTACGGGCCTGGTCCGGTCTGCGGGTGCGCCGGCGGTGGGGCGGCCAGATCTCGGCGGGGGTGGGAGTGCGGCGGCGCGGCGGGGCGGGCTGGTCCTTCCCCGGCTGGGCCGGCGGCTGCGGAGACGGCGGGTTCTGGTCGGGTTCCGGCTCCTCGGTGAGCCCCGGCAGGGTCAGCAGGCGGCGCGGCGCGGGCATATGGGCCTCCAGGCGCAGTCGTACGTCGTTCTCCGCGAGGGTCTCGCAGCGGCGCAGCACTGCCGTGCGCCGCCGGTACTCATGGGCGCCGCAGGGCAGCGAGCGCAGCAGCCGCAGCGCCGCCAGGTCCTCGGCGCCGGGCAGGTAGCCGCCGGTCAGGGCGGCGGTGAGCCGTTCCAGATAGCCGGCCGCGGTGCCGGGCAGCGCCTGCCGATAGCGGCGCAGCTCGTCCAGCAGGAAGGCGCGCAGCCGCCCGGCTTCGCAGGCCGCGTCGTCCACCGCCTCCGCGAGCCGGAGGTAGTCCTGGACGTCCTGGACGTACGCGGCCGGGGGTGGGTACTCGGCCGGGCGCGGCGCGACGACGGCGGCGGCAGCGGCGGTCCGGCTCGGGTGCAGCACCTCCGCGAGGGCGCGCCGCACCACGCGCACTTCGTCCGCGCTGAACGCCATTCCGCCTCGGGTTCCGTGTGGCGTGGGCATGTGTGGACTTTAAGTGCTAAGAGGACAAACTTCGCGCAATGCGGTATACGCGGTGCGTCGGCGGTACCACCTCTCCCTCGCGGCCCCCTCCGCCCGGGGCACGGCCGTCAGCGGTTCCCGACCGCTCTCACGTCGTCGAGACGTTCCGCTCGTACACCAGGCGGAGCCCGATCAGCGTCAGCCACGGCTCGTGCTCGTCGATGATCGACGCCTCGCCGAGGACCAGCGGCGCGAGGCCGCCGGTCGCGATGACCGTGACGTCGTCGGGGTCGTCGGCCAGTTCGCGGGCCATCCGCTCGGCGATCCCGTCGGCCTGGCCGGCGAACCCGTAGAGGATGCCCGACTGCATCGCCTCGATCGTGTTCTTGCCGATGACGCTGCGCGGCCGGGCCAGTTCGATCTTGCGGAGCTGCGCGCCGCGCATGCCGAGCGCGTCCACCGAGATCTCGATGCCGGGCGCGATCGCGCCGCCCACGTACTCCCCGCGTGCCGACACCGCGTCGAACGTGGTCGCCGTGCCGAAGTCCACCACGATGCACGGGCCGCCGTAGAGGTGGACCGCGGCGAGCGAGTTGATGATGCGGTCGGCGCCGACCTCCTTGGGGTGGTCGACCAGGATCGGGACACCGGTTTTGATGCCGGGTTCGACCAGGACCGAGGGGACGTCGCCGTAGTAGCGCCGGGTCACCTCGCGCAGTTCGTGCAGCACCGAGGGGACCGTGGAGCAGACCGCGATGCCGTCGATGCCGCCGCCGAGGTCGCCCAGCAGCGGGTGCATGCCCATCAGCCCCTGGAGCAGCACCGCCAGCTCGTCGGCGGTGCGCCGCGCGTCGGTGGAGATCCGCCAGTGCTCGACGATCTCCGTGCCGTCGAACAGGCCGAGGACGGTGTGGGTGTTGCCGACGTCGATGGTGAGCAGCATCCGCCCTTACGCTTCCGCTCGCAGGTCCAGGCCGATGTCCAGGATCGGGGAGGAGTGGGTGAGCGCACCCACCGCGAGGAAGTTGACGCCGGTCTCGGCGTAGGCGCGGGCGTTGCCCAGGGTGAGCCGGCCGGAGGACTCCAGGAAGGCCCGGCCGCCCACGATGGCGACCGCCTCCTCGGTCTCGGCGGGGGTGAAGTTGTCCAGCAGGATCAGGTCGGCTCCGGCGTCCAGCACCTCCCGTACCTGGTGCAGGGTGTCCACCTCGACCTCGATCGGCACGTCGGGGAACTCCTCGCGCACCAGCTTGAACGCCTGGGCGACACCGCCGGCCGCGATCACGTGGTTGTCCTTGACCAGCGCCGCGTCCGACAGCGACATCCGGTGGTTGACGCCGCCGCCGCAGCGCACCGCGTACTTCTCCAGCGCCCGCAGGCCCGGCGTGGTCTTGCGGGTGTCGCGGACCTGCGCCCGGGTGCCCTCCAGGGCGTCCGCCCAGGCGCGGGTGGCGGTGGCGATCCCGGAGAGCCGGCACAGCAGGTTGAGCGCGCTGCGCTCGGCGGTCAGCAGGTCACGGGTCCTGGCCCGTACGGTGAGCAGCTTCTGGTCGGCGGCGACCCGGTCACCGTCCTCCACGTGCCGTTCCACCTCGAACTCGTCGGTGCACACCACCGACAGCACGGCCTCGGCGACCCGCAGCCCGGCCACCGTACCGGCCTCCCGCGCGGTGAAGTCGCCGATCGCGCGGGCCTCCTCGGGCACGGTCGCGACCGTGGTGATGTCCACGCCCTGGTCGAGGTCCTCCTCGATGGCCAGGTGCGCGATGTCCTCGACCTGGACCGGGTCGAGTCCGGCCGCGGCGATGAGCTCCGCGAGGTCGGGGTCGAGGCCGCACTCCAGCGGGTCCATGTCGTAGCCCTCGTAGTCCTCAGCCGCCCCGCAGCCGCAGCCGTCGCCGCAGCCACCGCCGCCCGCCGCCGCACCCGGCGGCCCGAACTGCGGCATGGGGAGACTGACGGGCTGGGGACGGTCCGGGGTGGTCACGGCTGCTCCTTCGAAGCGGCGTTGCGGTAGGTGTCGCGGGTACGGGTCCGGTCACGTGTCGCGGTGCGGGACTCGCCGCGGGTCCGCGTCCGGTTGTGCGCCTTCGTACGCGAGGGAGTACGCGGCGGCCCCATCATCCCCGATCCCGGCCCGATCCTCGACGCCGCCGGCCGTGCTCACCGGCGGGAAGCCGGCGCCCTCGGTGGTGCGGACGGCGAGCGTGCGGTGCGGGGTGAGGCGTACCACCAGGTGACGGCGCCAGTCGTGGTCGTCGCGCTCGGGGCGGTCCTCGCGCCAGTGGCAGCCGCGGGTCTCCTCGCGGCGCCGGGCGGCGGCCACCAGGACCCGGGCGACCAGGCCCAGGTTGGTCGCCTCCCAGGTCTCCACGCACGGCTCGGCGGTCTTGCCGTCCCGGTCGTACGCCTCCACGGCCGCGGTGTGCAGCCGCTCCAGTGCGCCGGCCGCGACCGCCAGGCTCTCCGCGCTGCGCAGCACCCCGGCGCCCGCCGTCATGATGCGCTGCACCTCGTACCGGGCCTCGGAGGCGAGCAGCGGGTTGTCGGCGGAGCCGGGGATCACCGGCTCGCCGGGCGCGGTCGGGTCGGCCGCGATGTCCGCGGCGATCCTCTCGGCGAAGACCAGGCCCTCCAGCAGGGAGTTCGAGGCGAGGCGGTTCGCGCCGTGCACGCCGGTGCAGGCCACCTCGCCGCACGCGTACAGGCCCGGCACGGTCGTCCGCCCGTACAGGTCGGTGCGCACCCCGCCGGAGGCGTAGTGCGCGGCGGGCGCGACCGGGATCGGCTCGGTCACCGGGTCGATGCCGTGCGCGCGGCAGGCGGCGAGGATGGTCGGGAAGCGCCGCTCCCACATCGCGGCGCCGAAGTGCCGCGCGTCGAGGTACATGTGCTCCCCGCCGGTCTCCCGCATCCGGCGCATGATGCCCTTGGCGACGATGTCGCGCGGCGCCAGTTCGGCGAGTTCGTGCTGGCCGACCATGAAGCGGACCCCGGCGGCGTCCACCAGGTGGGCGCCCTCGCCGCGCACCGCCTCCGACACCAGCGGCTGCTGGCCCTCGGCGTCCGGGCCGAGCCACAGCACGGTGGGGTGGAACTGCACGAACTCCAGGTCGCTGACCTCCGCGCCCGCGCGCAGCGCGAGCGCCACCCCGTCGCCGGTCGACACCGCGGGGTTGGTGGTCGCCGAGAAGACCTGGCCCATGCCGCCGGTCGCCAGCACCACCGCGCGGGCCTGCACCGAGCCCACGCCGTCACGCCGGCCGGCGCCCATCACGTGCAGGGTGACGCCGGCGGTGCGGCCCGCCGCGTCGGTGAGGAGGTCGAGGACGAGGGCGTTCTCGACGAGTTCGACGGTGCCGCCGTTGTCGCCGCGGCCCGCGCCCGCCGCCCGTACCGCCTCGATCAGCGCGCGGGATATCTCGGCGCCGGTCGCGTCGCCACCCGCGTGGGCGATGCGGCGGCGGTGGTGGCCACCCTCGCGGGTGAGCAGGATCTCGCCGCGTGGGTCGGCGTCGAAGTGGGCGCCGGTCGCGATCAGGCGGCGTACCGCGTCCGGGCCCTCGGTGACCAGGGTGCGCACGGCGGTCTCGTCGCACAGGCCGGCTCCCGCGACCAGCGTGTCGTCGAGGTGCTGGGCCGGTGTGTCGCCGTCACCGAGCGCGGCGGCGATACCGCCCTGGGCCCAGCGGGTCGAGCCGTCGTCCAGGTGCGCCTTGGTCACCACCGTGACCCTCGCGCCGGCCGCGGCGCAGCGGAGCGCCACCGTCAGCCCGGCCACGCCGGACCCGACCACGACCACGTCGGAGGTGATCGCCCAGCCGGGTGCGGGCGCGGACAGGCGTATGCCGGTGCTGCGGCCGGCCGGGCCGGCTCCGTTCGCGGTCATTCGGGGGCTCCGAACTCCAGGGGGATGTTGTCGATCAGGCGCGTGGCGCCGACCTTCGCGGCGACGGCGAGCACCGCCGGGCCGGTGTGCCCGGGCGCGGCTTCGGTGAAGTCGGCGGGGTCGAGGAGGGCGAGGTAGTCCACGGCCACGCCCTCGGCGCCGGTCAGGGACCCGAGGGCCGCCTTCCGGACCGCCTCGGGCCCCTCGCTCAAGGCGTCCCGCCCGGCGAACAGCGCGCGGGACAGGGCGCCGGCGTGCTCGCGCTCGGCCGCGGAGAGGTAGCGGTTGCGGCTGGACAGGGCGAGACCGTCCGGTTCGCGGACGGTCGGGACGGCGATGATCCCGACCGGGAAGTTCAGGTCGGTCACCATCCGGCGGATCAGGGCGAGCTGCTGCGCGTCCTTCTGCCCGAAGAAGGCGGCGGACGGCCGGGTGAGGTGCAGCAGCTTGGCGACGACGGTGAGCATGCCGTCGAAGTGGCCGGGGCGGGACGCGCCCTCGTACCGCTCGCCCATGGGTCCGGCGCTGATACGGACCTGCGGCCGGCCGCCGGGGTACACCTCGTCCACGGCGGGCGCGAAGACGACGTCCGCGCCGGCCTTCTCGGCGAGTCGGACGTCGGCGTCGAGGGTGCGGGGGTAGCGGTCAAGGTCCTCGGCGGGGCCGAACTGCAGGGGGTTGACGAACACGGTCACGGTGACCAGGCCGCCGCCCGCGCGGGCCCGCGCGGCGCGGATCAGGGCGGCGTGCCCCTCGTGGAGCGCGCCCATCGTCATGACGACGGCGGCGGCCGGGGCGAGGTCCCGGGCGTGGCGCACCAGGCCGGTCACAGGGTCGTCCCCCCGTCGGCGAGGGCGCCGAGCAGTGCCTCCGCGTACTCGGCCTTGAGCATGCCGTTGGCGAGCGCCCGGTCCGCGGTGGCGCGGGCCATGGCGACGTACGAGGGCACCGCCTCGGGGGCGTGCACGCGCAGTTCGCGCAGGTGGGCGGCGACGGTGCCGGCGTCGCCGCGGGCGACCGGGCCGGTCAGGGCGGCGTCGCCGGAGCGCAGCGCGTTGTCGAGGGCGGCGCCGAGGAGCGGTCCGAGCATCCGGCCGGGCTCGGCCACGCCCGCCTCCTTGAGCAGGTCCCTCGCCTGGGCGACCAGCGTGACCAGGTGGTTGGCACCGATGGCCAGGCCGGCGTGGTAGAGCGGGCGGGCGGCCTCCTCGATCCACTCCGGTTCGCCGCCCATCTCGATGACGAGCGCTTCCGCGGCCATCCGCAGCTCGCCGGGCGCGGTCACCCCGAACGAGCACCCCACCAGCCGCTGGACGTCCACCGGCGTGCCGGTGAAGGTCATCGCGGGGTGCAGCGCGAGGGGCAGCGCCCCGGCGCGCAGGGCGGGTTCCAGGACGGAGGTCCCGTACCGCCCGGAGGTGTGCACGACGAGCTGTCCCGGCCGGACCGCCCCGGTCCCGGCGAGCCCGGTCACCAGGGCGGGCAGCGCGTCGTCCGGCACGGTGAGCAGGACGAGGTCGGCTTCCGCGAGTACGGCGGCGGGCTCACGCAACGGGACCCCGGGAAGCAGTGCCTCGGCCCTGCGCCGCGAGGCGTCCGACACGGCGGAGGCGGCCACGGGCCGGTGCCCTGCCCTTTTCAGCGCGGCGGCCAGCGCGGGCCCCACCCGCCCGGCACCCACCACCCCCACAGCCAGCCTCGCCGGCTTCTGCTCCACAACCACCACGCCTCGCCTCCCGCGGCTCCCCACTTCTCGTCAATCCTACGCGAACGCCCTGAGGACAAGGTTCCCCCGCGGCGTGACGGCGCCCACGGCCGCGCCCTGCCCGCGGGGTGCGTCCTTCCCCCGGGGTGCCTCCCGGACCTCCCGGACCTCCCGCACCTCACTCCACGGGGTGGGTGGGTGCCCCACACCCGCAGGGTGCGCCGTCCCGCCCCTGCCCGTCCAGGCATCCCCGACACCCGCCTCCGCTGCGGATCGCGGGGAGCCGAAACCCCGTCGCGGGCCGGGTGAGCCATGCGGCAGGCTTTCCCCATGGGTGACGCGGAGGACGAGGGCAGGGCGCGGCGGCGGGCTGCCGTACGGGCGTGTGAGCGGGTGCTGACGAACGGGGAGCAGCCGAGCATCCGGGAGCGGCTGGCGTGGCTGAGCGCGGAGGGGGCCGAGGCGTTCGAGATCGACGGGCCGCCGGACTTCTACGGGAACGGCGTCGTCGAGGAGGTGGAGCGACAGGTGGCCGGGCTGCTCGGGACGGAGGCCGCCGCGTTCTTCCCGACCGGGACGATGGCCCAGCAGGTGGCGCTGCGGGTGTGGGCGGGGCGGACCGGGAACCCCGTGGTCGCCCTGCACCCCCTGGCCCACCCCGAGGTGCACGAGCGCGGCGCCCTGCACACCGTGAGCGGACTGCGCACCGTACATCCGACCAGGCGCCCCCGGCTGGCGAGCGCGGAGGAAGTACGGGAGTTCGACGAGCCGTTCGGCACGCTGATGGTGGAACTGCCGCTGCGCGACGCGGGGTTCGTGCTGCCGACCTGGGAGGAGCTGACCGAGACCGTGGCGGCGGCCCGCGACAGGGACGCCGTCGTCCACTTCGACGGCGCCCGCCTCTGGGAGTGCGCGCCGCACTTCGGCCGTCCGCTCACCGACATCGCCGGCCTCGCCGACTCGGTCTACGTGAGCTTCTACAAGTCCCTCGCGGGCATCTCCGGCGCCGCGCTGGCCGCCCCCGCGGAGGTGACCGCCGAGGCGAAGGCCTGGCGCCACCGTTACGGCGGCCTGGCGTTCCAGCAGTTCCCGGCCGCTCTGGCCGCGCTCGCCGGACTGCGGAACGAACTGCCGCGCCTGCCCTCCTACGTCGCCCACGCCAAGACCGTCGCCCGCGCCCTGCGCGAAGGTCTCGCCGAGGCCGGCCTGGCCCTGCCCCGGGTCCACCCGGAGGAACCGCACACCCACCAGTTCCAGCTCTGGCTGCCCTACCCGGCCGACGCCCTCGACGACGCGTCACTGCGCCAGGCCGAGGAGACGAAGATCAGCCTCTTCGGCCGGGGCCGGTTCCACGAACCCGGCCTGCCGGGGCTGTCCATGACCGAGGTGACGGTCACGGCTCCCGCCCTGGAGTGGACGGAGACGGACATCCGCCAAGCCGCCGCGGCCTTCGCGGAACGCCTCGGCTGACCGGCTGCCGGAGCTACTCCGCCACCCGCAGCAGCAGCTTCCCCGTGCTCGTCCGCGACTCCACCAGCCGGTGTGCGTCGGCCGCCTCCGCCAGCGGGAACTCCGCGCTGACCGGCAGTTCCACGCCGCCGTCGGTGACCGTGCGGAACGCCCGGTCGGCGAGCTCCCGCAGCCGCCCGGGATCGGCCGCCGCCATCGACGGGATGCAGAAGCCGGAGACGGAGATCGCCAGCGGATAGGTGTCCGCGGGCCCGACCCGCCACATTTCGCCGGAGTCGGCGCTGCCGAAGGAGACCAGCCGCCCGAAGCGCCCGACGACCGCGAGCGTACGGCGGAAGGTCTCGCCACCGACCGGGTCGAGCGCGATGTCCACGCCCCGCCCCCCGGTCACCTCCCGTACGTCCGCGTCGAACGTGGTGTCGGTGAACACCTGGTCGTACCCGGACTTCAGCGCGTGCTCGGCCTTGTCGAGGCTGGAGACCACCCCGTAGACCGCCGACGCGCCGCCCATCCGGGCCAGTTGTCCGGCGACGGTGCCGACGCCGCCGGCCGCGCCCTGGACGAGTACGGTGTCGCCCTCGCGCAGCCGGGCCACCTCGTGCAGCAGCGCGTACGCGGTGGGCAGCGCGCTGGGCAGGGTGGCGCCGGTCCGCAGCGACAGGCCCGAACAGAGCGGGAAGACGGTGGCCGCGGGGGCGACGACGGTCTCGGCGTAACCGCCGCCGCACAGGAAGGCGGTGACCTCCTGGCCGGGGGCGAACCCGGTGACGCCCGCGCCGACCGCCCGGATCAGCCCGGAGACCTCCAGACCCGGCCGGAACGGCAGACTCTCCACGCGGAAGCCCTGGGCGCGCGCCTTGATGTCCGCGTAGTTCACTCCGGCATAGGCCACATCGATGGTGACCTCGCCGGGGCCGGGCTCCGGTTCCGGGACGTCAACGACGTTCAGGACCTCGGGACCGCCGAACTCTTCGAAGACGATGGCGCGCAACTGTGATACTCCCCGTAGCCGGCACTTCTGTTGAACATCAAACAAGTCTTGTGTTCAAGGTGAGTTCAAGGTAAGGGAAGTCGGCCATGTGCGCGGCTGTTCTCATGAACCGTGCTGTCAGGCGGAGTTGCCCCCGGCCCGTACCAGGCCCGACTCGTACGCCAGCACCACGGCCTGCACCCGGTCCCGCAGATCCAGCTTGGTGAGGATACGGCCGACGTGCGTCTTGACGGTCGCCTCCGACAGCACCAGTTTTCGCGCGATCTCGCCGTTGGACAGGCCCTGGGCGACCAGCAGCAGCACCTCGCGCTCCCGCTCGGTGAGCCGGTCGATCTCCTTGTGCTGCTCCTCCGTGGCGGAGCTGGGCAGCATCGGCGTGAACCGGTCCAGCAACCGCCGGGTGGTGCTCGGCGCGACCACCGCGTCACCGCTGTGCACGGCCCGGATCGCGGTCAGCAGCTCGTCCGGCGGCACGTCCTTGAGCATGAAGCCGGAGGCGCCGGCCCGCAGCGCGGCGAACGCGTACTCGTCCAGGTCGAAGGTGGTGAGGATCAGTACGCGCGGGCCGCCGGGCTCCTCCCGCCGACGCGGCTCGCCGCGGTCCCCGCCGCAGATCCGGCGGGTCGCCTCCACGCCGTCCATCCGCGGCATCCGCACGTCCATCAGGACGACGTCGACCCTGGTGTGCCGCAGTACCTCCACCGCCTCCGCGCCGTCGCCCGCCTCGGCGACGACCTCCATGTCCGGCTGCGCGGCGAGCACCATCCGGAAGCCGGTGCGCAGCAGTACCTGGTCGTCGACGAGCATGACGCGGATCGCCATCGGGGTGCCTCTCTCGTACGGTCGTGGTGATGGTTCAGCGGCCGGTAACGGTTCAGCGGCCGGTCTTCAGCGGCAGCACCGCGCTGATCCGGAAGCCGCCGCCGGGACGCGGCCCGGCGTCCAGGGTGCCGCCGATCATGCCGATGCGTTCGCGCATGCCGATCAGGCCCTGGCCGAGGCCGTCCTGGCCGCCCTGCTCGTACAGCTCGTGCCGCGCGCCGCACCCGTCGTCCTCGATGAGCAGGTCGAGCGCGGCGTCGCCGAAGCCCAGCAGGACGCTGGCGGTGGCCGCGTCGCCGCCGTGCTTGCGGACGTTGGTCAGCGCCTCCTGCACGATGCGGTACGCGGTCAGCTCGACGCCGCTGGACAGCGGGCGGGCCTGGCCGGCCACCTCGAACCGGACGGGCAGGCCGGCGCCGCGGACCTGGTCGATGAGGTCGGCGAGCTGGTCGACGCCGGGCTGCGGTACGTACTCGCCGCCCGCGTCGTCACCGGCCCGCAGCAGGCCGAGCAGCCGGCGCATCTCCGCCAACGCCTGGCGGCCGGTGGACGAGATGGTCTCCAGCGCCTGCTTGGCCTGATCGGGCGCGGTGTTCAGGACGTAGGCGGCGCCGTCGGCCTGGACGACCATCACGGATACGTTGTGCGCCACGACGTCGTGCAGCTCCCGGGCGATACGTGCCCGCTCGGCGGCGACCGCGGCCTTGGACTGGGCCTCGCGCTCCCGGTGCAGGCGGGTGGCCCGCTCCTCCAGCTCGGCGTAGTACGCCCGCCGGGTGCGCAGGCGGTCGCCGATCACCCAGGACAGGGCGAAGATCACGGTGAGGAAGAAGGTCTGGAGCAGGGTCGTCCAGATCGTGGAGTACCTGTCGTGCGGCGGCCAGCGCATCATCGACAACGGCGCGGCGGCGAGGCCGGCGGCCAGGGCCAGCCGGGAGGACCAGCGCGCGCCGTTGGACGCGCAGGTGTAGATGATCACCGGGAAGGCAGCGTTGCCGGGGTTGGTCTCCACGTTCAGCGCGAGCTGGGCGAGGCCGGTGGCGATGGCCAGGAACAGCATCTTCTCCGGGGCGCGGCGCCGCAGCGCGACAACCAGGGCGAGGGCGCAGGACAGGGGGGCGGCGGCCGCCCGCGCCGCGAGCGAGGGTCTGGCGTCGACGGCGACCCACACGGCGCATATGCCGAGCAGGACGACGGCCCAGAAGCTGTCGACCCACGTCGGGTGGCGCCGGAGGAAGTCGTAGATGCGCTGCACACGACCCAGCGTAGGGAGGGGAACTCGTCCCGGGGTCACCCCCCAGAGCGATCCGCTTCTACGCCGCAGGGTGGACCCCGCACCCCTCCCCTGGGGCCCCCGGCCACCGCTGACCGGCTTGGACCCGTGCGCTTCCCTGTGCGGCACACCCGCAGCCTCGCCCGGCGGTCCCAGCCGCTTGCGGCGACCTGCACCGCCCGGCCCGCACCGCCCGGCCCGCATCGCCGGCCCGCACCGCCGTGGCTGCTCGGCGCCGCGGGGGCTCTCGGGGAGGCGGCCCTCCCCCGGCCCCCGGTCAGTCGGACGCCGCGATGCCCTCGGTGGGGCCGCCCGCGGGGGTCAGCCCGCGCGCCGGTGGTTGGGGCGGGAGGGGGAGGAGCGGGAGGGCGAGGACGAGGACCGGCTGCGCTTTTCGACGTACATGCGCTGGTCCGCGGAGTGGAGCACCTCCTCCGCGGTCATGCCGCAGCCCGCCCAGCCGATGCCGAAGCTCGCGCCGACCCGGACGGCGCGGCCGTCCACCCGGATCGGG
This sequence comes from Streptomyces sp., assembly GCF_036524955.1. Lineage (GTDB taxonomy): Bacteria > Actinomycetota > Actinomycetes > Streptomycetales > Streptomycetaceae > Actinacidiphila. Next base: position 7,188 of record NZ_DATDBG010000051.1, on the reverse strand, counting down.
GGGACGATCGCGTTGCGGAGCCGCACCGCGAGATCCGCCGCGTCGGGCGGGGCGAGACCGTCCGCGAGGACGACGAACTCGTCACCGCCGAGCCGCGCCACCGTGTCGCCGTCGCGCACCGCGCCGGTCAGCCGCCGGGCGACCTCGATGAGCACCGCGTCACCCGTGTGGTGACCGAACCGGTCGTTGATCGCCTTGAAGCCGTCCAGGTCGCAGAAGAGGACCGCGAGCCCCTTGCTCGCCGACTCCTCGTCGGTCTCGTCCGGGGCGACCGTATGCGTGTGCGAGTCCAGTGCGCTCAGCGGCGCGGCCATCTCGTCCGGCCCGTACCCGTAGCTGAAGGCGAACTCGTCGAGGTCGTCGGCCTCCGCCGCCGACGCCGCCCCGTCCATGTCGTGCGGGCGCGCGCACAGCCGCGACGACAGCCGGGCCCGCAGCTCCGCGCTGTTGGGCAGGCCGGTCAGCGAGTCGTGGCTGGCGCGGTGCGCCAGCTGCAGCTCGCGGGACTTGCGCTCCTCGATGTCCTCGACGTGGGTGAGCAGGAAGCGCGGGCCGTCGGCGGTGTCGGCGACCACCGAGTTGCGGAGCGAGACCCACACATAGGAGCCGTCGCGGCGAGCGAGTCGCAGCTCCGCCCGGCCCCCCTCCGCCGAGGTCCGCAGCAGCAGCCCGACGTCCTCGGGGTGCACCAGGTCGGAGAAGGAGTGGCGCCGCATCACCGTGGCGGACCGGCCGAGCAGGCGGCAGAGCGCGTCGTTGGCCCGCAGCAGCTTGCCGTGCTGGTCGCCGCCCATCTCGGCGATCGCCATGCCGCTGGGCGCGTACTCGAACGCCTGCCGGAAGCTCTCCTCGCTGGCCCGCAGCGCCTGCTGGTCGCGTTCCAGCCGGACCAGGGCGCGTTGCATGTTGGCGCGCAGCCGGGCGTTGCTGATCGCGATGCCGGCCTGGAACGCGTACATCTGGAGCGCTTCGCAGCCCCACGGACCGGGGTGCCGGCCGCTGGTGGGCTTGTCGACGGAGATCACGCCGATCAGTTCGCTGCCGACGGACTGCGAGGAGTACATGGGCGCGTAGAGACGGTCGCCGGGGTGCCACTCGTCGGGGAAGCGCGGCAGCGGCCCCTCGGTGTGCCACTGCGGCACGTCGTCGTCGATCAGCACCCAGCCCTCGGTGTGCGGGATGAACCGCAGCGTGCCCCACCGCTCGCCCATGGTGAGCCGGCGCTCCCAGGAGGCGCGCGAGCCGACCCGCCCGGCCAGCAGCGCCTCGCCCGCCGCACTGCCGGCGAACGCGGCGACGACGAGATCGCCGTCCGGCCTCGCCAGGTTGACGGCGGCCAGCTCGTAGCCCAGCCCCCGCACCACCCCGTCGGCCACGGCCTGCAAGGTGTCGGCGAGACTGCGCGCCGTGTTGAGATCCGCCACGACCCGGTGCAGTTGACGCAAGGTCGCGAGGCGGACATACGGCTCCGACTCGGTGTCCATGCCCCTCTCCGCGCCCTCGACAGCGTTTCGTCCGATGGTTCCCGGCCGGTCCTCCCCGTCCGCCGGGTCCTCCCAGTCCGGCGGGGCTTCCCCGGCCTCCCGGGAGTCCCGGGCCGCCGGATCGGCGCCGCAGTCCGGGCCGCCCCCCGCTGTTGCTACGCACTCGCACTCATCCGATTACACCGGCCACTGAATCACAGCGAGCTGTGCCATCGGTACACAGGGTCAACAATTCCTACCTCTTGTGACTCAAGTCACACCACGGCGTAAGCGCTTGAGCACACAACGTAGTCCAAGGATACGCAGCGCCCGCGCCGGGCCTCGGCCCGCCCCCCGCTCCGCAAGCCCGCTCGGGGGCTGCGGCCAGTCCGCTCGGCGACTCCGCCGTACCGCTCCGGTCCTGGCCGCAATGCCGGTGGCTTGGGCGGACCTAGGTCCCGGGTCCCCGCGTATTGAGTCCGCGGTCGGATGCACGTATTTCCTACCGACCCGTAGCGTGAGAGCGTGCCTCACACTTCGCCAGGACGGCATTCTGGGACGACCATGGGTCAGACCGTCGACATCGATGACTTCCGCGCCGCCATGGCCCGCCTCGCCGCGGGCGTGGTCCTCATCACCGCGCACGACACCGAGGACGGGCCGCGCGGCGAGGACGTCGGCATGACCGCGACCGCCTTCATGTCCGTCTCTCTCGAACCACCGCTGGTGCTGGTGAGCGTACGTGCCGGCTCCCGGATGGACGAACTGCTGGAACGGCGGCCTCGCTGGGCGGTCTCGGTGCTCGGTGAGAGCCAGCGGCACATCGCCGGGCGGTTCGCGCTGCGCGGGCGGATCAGCGACCGGCTGCTCTTCGAGGACGTCGACTACCACCGGGGCGAGGAGTCCGGCGCCCCCGTCCTCGGTGGCGCGCTGGCGGTACTCGAGTGCGAGACCGAGCAGCGGGTGACGGCGGGCGACCACACGCTGGTCATCGGCCGCGTGCTGACGGCGAGGACCCCGAGCGCGGACGGCGGCCCGCTGACCTACTTCCGGGGGCGGTACCGCCATCTGACATGAGGGCGGCGGTAGGGGCGTACGGAGAGACGTACGCCCGTACGGACCGGGGCGCGGTGGTGGTCGGTCGGTCTTCCTGCTCGCTCCCTGCGCGGGTGGCCTCGTTCCTCGGCCGCCCACTCCGGGAGCTCGGGCGTCAGCCCTCCGCGGTGGTGCGGGCCGGTACGGCGGCCTTCCGGCGATCCGTACGCGCTCAGTCCCAGCTTCCGCCGCTGCGGCCCCGCTTGGTCTCGCCGCGCAGCTTCTTCACCCGCAGCCGCCGTTCGTTGATCCCGCGTGGAATCCGGGTCGGGCGGCGGGGCTTGGGGGGCGGGGCGGTGGCCTGGGCGAGCAGGGCGGCCAGCCGCGTCGCGGCCGTCTCCCGATTGCGCCACTGCGAACGGTGCTCGGACGCCGTGACGGTGAGCACGCCGCCGGTCAGCCGGCCGGCCAGCCGCTCCAGCGCGCGCTCCTTCCACACCGGCGGCAGGCAGGCGCTGTTCGCCAGATCGAACCGCAACTCCACCCGGCTGTCCGTGGTGTTGACGTGCTGGCCGCCGGGCCCGGACGAACGGGAGAAACGCCACATCAGCTCGGCCTCCGGTACGGAGACCGAACCGCGGATGACGAGTGGCCCGGACATGCCTCCATGATCCCGCGCCGCGGGCTGATCCGCACCGGGTTTTCCCGCGGGCAGGAACCGTGCGCGCCCGGATCCGCGTTGGGACGGATGACGGTACTTTCGTCGGTGACACCTACGACCACAAAAGGGGACTTCCCATGGCGGTAAGCCTGTCCAAGGGCGGCAACGTCTCGCTCACCAAGGAGGCGCCCGGCCTCACGGCCGTGACTGTCGGCCTCGGCTGGGACGTCCGGACCACCACCGGCACCGACTTCGACCTCGACGCGAGCGCGATCGCCGTCAACGCGACCGGCAAGGTCTACTCGGACGGCCACTTCGTCTTCTTCAACAACAAGCAGAGCCCGGACCAGACCATCGTCCACACCGGTGACAACCGCACCGGCGCGGGCGAGGGCGACGACGAGCAGATCAACGTCAACCTCGCCGGCCTGCCCGCCGACATCGACAAGATCGTCTTCCCGGTCTCGATCTACGACGCCGAGACCCGCAGCCAGAACTTCGGCCAGGTCCGCAACGCGTACATCCGCATCATCAACCAGGCCGGCGGCACCGAGATCGCCCGCTACGACCTGAGCGAGGACGCCGCCACCGAGACCGCCATGGTCTTCGGCGAGCTCTACCGCAACGGCGCCGAGTGGAAGTTCCGCGCCGTCGGCCAGGGTTACGCCTCCGGACTGGTCGGTATCGCCACCGACTTCGGCGTCAGCATCTGAGCTCCGGCCGCACCGTGCCCCGGCACACCGACGGCCCCCGTTCCCGGTCACGTCTCCGGGGGGCGGGGGCCGTTCGCGTGGTGGGCGCCGGTCGCCTGTCAGAACCCGCCGGTGTCGAGGACGAACCCGAGCGGCTCGGGAAGCTCCAGCGTGCCGGAGAGCGTGACGACGGCCGAGCGGGTGTACGTAAACGTTTCTGCGTCCCTCACCCTCCAGGGCGGCCGGGTGCCGCGGGTGACACCATCACCAGGTGATCGACCTCGGATACGCCCTTTCGCGCCGCTTTCCCGACCCACCGCAGACGGACTACCGGCGGGCGGACGTGCACGCGCTGCGGCACGACCTCTTCTGCGGGGACGTGTACCTGGCGGAGGGGGAACGGGAGCTCGCCACACGGTGGGGGTGGGTGCCCGTACTTGACTTCGGGTGGGCGCTGTGCGACATCGTCGAGGCGCTGGACCGGGACCCGCGGGGCAGCAGGGCGTCGCGGGCGCAGTACGCCGAGCTGGACTTCACGGAGTCCGCGGACCGGCTGCGCTTCGTACGGCGGTTCGGGCACGTGGAGGTGGTCGCGGACTGGGCCGAGGACGAGCCACCGCTCGTCCTGCACCACGCGGAACTGCGCCGGGAGGCCCGGGACTTCCTGCACGACCTGGTGGCCGATCTCACCGACATGCACGAGGGCCTGGACGCCAATCCGGCCGTCTGGGACCTGCTGGCCCGCTTCCCCCGGGTGTGAGGCGGCCGCGGCGACCGGCGGGCGTGGTCCCGCAGGACCGGCGCGATCCCGTACGCACTTGACTTCAAGCCCGCTTGAGGTTGTTGGGTGGACCTGTCGCGTGGGTGCCCGGCGCGCACCCTCAGCGCCCTCAAACCCCCGCCTGCCGCCGGCCGGGAGTCCGACGCGCTCCTCCGGCGGGCCGCGGGGTTCGGTCGGAGCCGCCCCGCGTGCGGTCCGGCTTCTCCCGGACAGCGTGACCGGCGCCGACTCCGTCGGCCCGCACACGCCACTCGCCCAGCGACGACCGCTCAGTGCAGGGTGCGGTGGGTCCCTCGGTCGCCCCGCCGGTCCCCTTCGGCCTTGATCCACGCACTCGCCGCGTAGACGATCTTCGTGTGGAAGACCTGCTGCTTGATCTCCAGGATGGCCAGCGGTCCGCCGGGCAGCACCTCGTACTCGTAGCGGGTGGCCTCATCGTCGAGGTACGTGAGCGACCGAGCATGGAGACCAGGCGTCCCGGGCTTCGGCTCGACCGCAGCGCGGACCAACTTCACATTCACGCTCATACCTCGACGGTAGGTCTCCGGCAACAGAGACGCGCGACGAAAGGGACGGCCGGGCCTTCGGGCCGATCGGCCCGCACACCGGAGCGTGCCCGCCGATCGACCCGCCCGGCCTCGGGCCTGGCTGGAGCCCCCTGCCTGAGTGGAGCCCCCTGTCGGGTTCGAACCGACGACCTACGCTTTACAAGTCCGTAGTTTTCCCGCTGGGGCACTCCGGTCAGTCTGACTGACTCCGGATAGTCCAGGTCAGCGGCCCGCGAACTCCGACTCACACCGGCTGTTCCGGGCCGCTTCGGGACGCCCGCTCACGCGCCGCTCACGCAACCCGACTTTCCCTGCGTTGGCTGACCTGCGCTGATCCCATTGTCGCGCATCGGTGCCTGCCAGGCGACGCCCTCACCTGTCCGCACCAGCCCGATGTCGAGGAGGGCGGTCGCGATCGTCTCGGCCAGTCCGTGGGCAGCGGCAGGCGACTCCAGCACGCGGCAGACGGCACGCAGTGGCGCGAACGGCCATGCTCACGGGGGGCGGTCCCTGCTGGGCTGTGGCCAGCGCAGTGGGCCCGTCTGCTCGTCCGGGCGCGGCGGCGCCGGCCGCCGGTCTCAGACCCACGGCCCACCGCCGTGTGTCGCGCGCTGCGCGTGCCTGCCCCGGAGCGGCGGCCTGGATTCCGTGGTGCCCGCGATGCAGGCGGAAGAGATGCACACTGCCGTGCGCAACACGAGCCCTTGTGGTAGATGCACCGATGTCATTCCGTCCCTCGCCCCATGGCTGATCTTTGCGAGGACATTACGATGGCAACACCTTCCGTGGGGCATCTTGGCTCCACTTTGCGCCAGATCAAAAGTTACTCGCGCGTAAACAGAAGTTTATTGCGCACGGTGACCGCAAAAATGCATTGTGTATTCATGTGGGGGTAGAGGTGAACTACCAGGTTACTTTCCCACGCGTCGCACCAGGCGCACGCGAGGCAGAGCGACGCGACTTCTGGACGGCCTACTCAGACGGCGTGCTCCACGCCGATTACACCTTCCCGAACGGGCTGCCGGGCGCCCAGCCCCGCCTGATCCAACAGCGGAGCGACCGCTACACACTCCACACGCTGGTGGATGTGGGCCACCACGCCAGGCGCACCGCCCGCCACGTGCGCCAGGACCCCGCAGACCACTACCGCGTATTCGTGCCGATCAGCGGAATGGCCATGGCCAGGACGGGCAGCAATGACGGCATGATGGTCCCCGGGGTGGCCGTGATCGGCACACCGGGCGTCATGGAGTTCTCCGGGTCCGGTCTGCGGGGCTACATTCTCGAACTGCCCGTCCGTGATATCAGCGAACCGCTTCGGTTAAGCGCGCCTCTCTCTGCCCAGATAGATCTCCGCTCCGGGCACGGCCTGATGATCTCCGACATGATCCAAAACCTCTCCAAGTGGCGAGACACGCTCACCGGCCTTGACTTCGACGCCAGATGCCAGGACCTGGCGGTCCTGATCTGCAAGGCCCTGGGTGGAGACCCCCAGCTGTCCCGCGCTGAGAGAGGGCTCCTGGCGCCCCTCGCACGCCAGCGGATGCGTCAACGCATCCGCACAGACGGAGCCCGGACCCTGAATCCAAAAGCCCTCGCGGCCGACCTCGGGTGGTCGCAAAGGACCCTGCAGTCGGCCATGACCGAGGCCGGCACCACCTACAGCGACATGCTGCGGGACGAGCGGCTGGAGGAGGCGCACCGGAGGCTGAGCCAATTCCACTATCAGACGGTCGCAGACGTTTCCGAGGACTGCGGATTCTCGTCGCCCGGCTACTTCAGCACAGCATTCCGGGGGCGGTACGGCGAGACCCCGAGGGAGCTCCAGCAGCGCACGCGCGCCGCCCGGTTGGGAGTCCCCGGCGCGGCAAACCGCCGCATCAGCCCGCATCCCCCGCTCGCGCGGGGCTGACCGAGGCCGCTGGCGTTGTGAACAAATTTTCACAGCACGGCCCGCGCGCGGGGCTGACCCTTCGCGGCGCCCGGACATGGCGAGGCCCCGGCCGTC
>NZ_DATDBG010000050.1:0-3617 GCF_036524955.1 Streptomyces sp. | reverse complement strand
GGCTGCCCGCGGGCAGCGCGGCGGAGGTCGAGGCGGTGGCCACCGGCGCGCTGCTGGGCGCGTACGCCTTCACCGCCTACCAGTCGGAGAACGGCAAGGGCCCGCTGGCCGAGGTCGCGGTGGTCGGCGCCAAGCCGCGGGACAAGGAGCACAAGGCCGCCGCCGAGCGCGCCGCGGCGGTCGCCGCCGAGGTCAACCGGGCCCGCGACCTGATCAACATGCCGCCCAACGACCTGAACCCGAAGGCGTTCGCCGCCGCCGTGCAGAAGGCCGGCCGGGAGTTCGGCCTCACCGTCGAGGTACTGGACGAGAAGGCGCTGGCCAAGGGCGGGTACGGCGGCATCCTCGGCGTCGGCCAGGGCTCGGCGAGCCCGCCGCGGCTGGTCCGGATCGGGTACGCGCACGCCGAGGCCACCCGTACCCTCGCCTTCGTCGGCAAGGGCATCACGTACGACTCGGGCGGCATCTCGCTGAAGCCGCCGGGGCACAACGAGACGATGAAGTGCGACATGAGCGGCGCCGCCGCGGTGTTCGCCGCGGTCGTGGCCGCCGCCAAGCTGGGTCTGCGGGTCAACGTCACCGGCTGGCTGGCGCTGGCCGAGAACATGCCCGGCGGCGGTGCCACCCGCCCCGGCGACGTGCTGCGGATGTACAGCGGCAAGACGGTGGAGGTGCTCAACACCGACGCCGAGGGGCGGCTGGTGCTCGCCGACGCGCTGGCCCGCGCCTCGGAGGAGAACCCGGACGCGATCGTGGACGTGGCCACGCTGACCGGCGCGATGGTGCTGGCGCTCGGCGACGGCCGGTTCGGGATCATGTCCAACAACGACGAGTTCCGTACCCGGGTGCACACCATCGCGCTCGCACAGGGCGAGGACTCCTGGCCGATGCCGCTGCCCAAGCAGCTCCGCAAGACCTTCGACTCCCCCACCGCGGACATCGCCAACATGGGGGCGCGGCAGGGCGGCGGCCTGATCGCGGGCCTGTTCCTCAAGGAGTTCGTCGGCGAGGGCATCACCTGGGCGCACCTGGACATCGCGGGCCCGGCTTTCCACGAGGGCGCGCCGTTCGGCTACACACCCAAGGGCGGCACCGGCACCGCGGTCCGCACGCTGGTCGCCCTGGCCCGGCAGACCGCGGACGGCGAGGTGCTGTGAGCCGGCCGGCGCCCGGCGTCCCGCGCTGAGCTGTCTGCGCCGAACGGGTGAGATGCGTCACGTACGGCTCCGGGTGGCGACCTCGGAGCCGTATCGCGTCGGTCTCACCTCGCAGCCCGGTGGCCCGTCTGCCACGAGGAAGTGCGAAGATGTTGTCCCGGCAGCACAGGGCCCCCTTTGAGACACGGCCGAACCTAACCGCCGACCGGTCATGGTGGACCGATTCGGCGTACCCATGCATGGAGGACGTGACGTGGCGAACGACGCCAGCACTGTTTTCGACCTAGTGATCCTCGGCGGCGGCAGCGGCGGCTACGCCGCTGCTCTGCGTGCCGCGCAGCTCGGTCTGGACGTCGCCCTCATCGAGAAGAACAAGCTCGGGGGCACCTGTCTGCACAACGGCTGCATTCCCACCAAGGCCCTGCTGCACGCCGGTGAGATCGCCGACCAGGCTCGCGAGAGCGAGCAGTTCGGTGTCCGGGCGACCTTCGAGGGCATCGACATCGCGGCCGTCCACAAGTACAAGGACGACGTGATCTCCGGCCTCTACAAGGGCCTGCAGGGCCTGGTGGCCTCGCGCAAGGTGACGTACATCGAGGGCGAGGGGCGGCTGTCCTCCCCCACCTCGGTCGATGTGAACGGCCAGCGGATCGAGGGCCGGCACGTACTGCTCGCGACCGGTTCCGTACCGCGCTCGCTGCCCGGCCTGGTCATCGACGGCAACCGCATCCTGTCCTCCGACCACGCGCTGGTGCTGGACCGGGTGCCGAACTCCGCGATCGTGCTCGGCGGCGGCGTGATCGGCGTCGAGTTCGCGTCGGCGTGGAAGTCCTTCGGCACCGACGTGACGATCGTCGAGGGCCTGCCCCACCTGGTGCCGGTCGAGGACGAGAACAGCTCCAAGCTGCTGGAGCGGGCCTTCCGCAAGCGCGGCATCAAGTTCAACCTCGGCACCTTCTTCCAGAGCGCCGAGTACACCGCCGACGGTGTGAGGGTCACCCTCGCCGACGGGAAGACCTTCGAGGCGGAGGTGCTGCTGGTCGCCATCGGCCGCGGCCCGGTCTCGCAGAACCTGGGGTACGAGGAGCAGGGCGTCGCGATGGACCGCGGCTACGTCCTGGTCGACGAGTACATGCGTACCAACGTGCCGACCGTCTCCGCCGTCGGCGACCTGGTGCCGACCCTCCAGCTCGCGCACGTCGGCTTCGCCGAGGGCATCCTGGTAGCGGAGCGCCTGGCCGGTCTCAAGGCCGTGCCGATCGACTACGACGGCGTGCCGCGGGTGACGTACTGCCACCCCGAGGTCGCCTCCGTCGGCGTCACCGAGGCGAAGGCCAAAGAGCTCTACGGTGCCGACAAGGTCGTCACCCTCAAGTACAACCTGGCCGGAAACGGCAAGAGCAAGATCCTCAAGACCTCGGGCGAGATCAAGCTCGTCCAGGTCCGCGACGGGGCCGTCGTGGGCGTCCACCTGGTCGGTGACCGGATGGGCGAGCAGGTCGGAGAGGCTCAGTTGATCTACAACTGGGAGGCGCTGCCCGCCGAGGTGGCACAGCTCATCCACGCGCACCCCACCCAGAACGAGGCGCTGGGCGAGGCCCACCTCGCCCTCGCGGGCAAGCCGCTGCACTCGCACGACTGACCCTCCCCTCCACCACGCCACCCCATCCGCACAGATGTGAGGAGTAACCGCAACCATGGCGGTTTCCGTAACCCTGCCGGCGCTCGGCGAGAGCGTGACCGAGGGCACCGTCACCCGCTGGCTGAAGGCCGAAGGTGAGCATGTCGAGGCCGACGAGCCCCTGCTCGAGGTCTCGACCGACAAGGTAGACACCGAGATCCCCTCCCCCGCGTCCGGCGTACTCGCGCACATCAAGGTCGCCGAGGACGAGACGGTCGAGGTCGGCGCCGAGCTGGCCGTCATCGACGACGGCCACGGCGTCCCGGCCGCGGCCCCCGCCCCGGCCGCCGAGCCCGTCGCGGCCCCCGCGCCCGCCCCGGCTCCGGTGGTTGCGGCCCCGGCGCCGCCGACTCCCGCGCCGGCCCAGGCCGCCGCTCCGGCGGGTGGCGCCTCCGGCACCGACATCCTGCTGCCCGCGCTGGGCGAGTCGGTCACCGAGGGCACCGTCACCCGCTGGCTGAAGTCGGTCGGCGAGAGCGTCGAGGCCGACGAGCCGCTGCTCGAGGTCTCGACCGACAAGGTGGACACCGAGATCCCGTCGCCGGTCTCCGGCACCCTGCTGGAGATCCTGGTCGCCGAGGACGAGACGGCCGAGGTCGGCGCGAAGCTGGCCGTCGTGGGTGCGGCCGGTGCGGCTCCGGCGCCCGCGCCCGCCCCCGTGGCGCCCGCTCCGGTCGCCCAGGCCCCGGCTGCTCCGGCCCCGGTCGCGGCGCCTGCTCCGGCTCCCGCGCCGGCCCAGGCCGCCGCTCCGGCGGGTGGCGCCTCCGGCACCGACATCC
>NZ_DATDBG010000049.1:0-7901 GCF_036524955.1 Streptomyces sp. | reverse complement strand
CCGCCACAGATCATCCGGCGACGCCACACCCCCAGGCAGCCGACAACCCATACCCACAATGACAACCGGATCGTCACCAGCCGACACAGCCGGCACGGACACAGCGACCTCCCCGCGTACCCCGGAAAGCTCAGCTGTCAGATGCTCCGCCAGTTCGGCCGGGGTCGGATGGTCGAAGACCAGCGTCGCGGGCAGCCGCAGTCCGATGTCGGCGGCGAGGCGGTTGCGCAGCTCCACGGCGGTCAACGAGTCGAAGCCGAGGTCGCGGAAGGTCTGCCTCGGCGTGATCGCGGCGGCTTCGGCGTGGCCGAGCACGGTGGCGGTGTGGGTGGTGATGAGCCCCAGCAGGTCCGATCCGGGAGTCTTCGGCGACGGCAGGGCCGCGGGTATCGAGAGGTCGGCGGTGGTCAGCGTCGGACGTCCGCTGGCCAATGCGGTGTCGAACATGGCCAGCGCACGGTCCGTGCTGAGCGGTCGGATTCCTTTGCGGGCGAGGCGTTCGCGGTCGGTCACAGTGAGGTGGGCGGTCATACCGCTCTCCTGCGCCCAGTAGCCCCAAGCCATCGAAACCGCCGGCAGACCGAGGGACTGCCGGAACTCCGCCAGGGCGTCGAGGTAGGAATTCGCGGCGGCGTAGCCGGCCTGGCCGGCGTTGCCGAGCACGCCCGCCGCCGCGGAGAACAGCACGAACGCAGCGAGGTCGTGCTCGCGGGTCAGCTCGTGCAGGTGCCACGCGCCATCGACCTTGGGGCGCAGCACACGGTCGAGCTGCTCGGCGGTCAACCGTTCCACGACCGTGTCGTCCAGCACGCCGGCCGCGTGGATCACGGCGGTCAGCGGGTGTGCCGGCGGGATCCCGTCCAGCAGCTCCGCCACGGCTTCCCGGTCCGCGACGTCACAGGCCGCGACGTTCACGTTCACGTCCGCGTCCAACTCCGGCGCCGCACCGCCACCGCGGCTGACGAGCAGCAGATGCCGTACCCCGTAACGGGACACCAGGTGCCGGGCGACGGCCTGGCCGAGGGTGCCGGTGCCGCCGGTGATCAGCACGGTGCCGTCCGGGTCGATCGGCTTGGGAATGTTGAGCACGACCTTGCCGGTGTGGCCGGCTTGGCTCATCAGCCGGAACGAGCCGACAGCCTGACGGAGATCCGCTGCGGTGACCGGCAGTGGCGCCAAGGACCCGTCGGCGGACATCGCCACGACCTCGGCGAGAATTCCGCCCAGCCGCACCGGGTCCACCTCGTTGAGGTCGAACGCCCGGTAGGTCACGCCCTCGGGCGAGCGGACATCCGTCTTGCCCATCTCCACGAACCGGCCGTCGTCGGCGAGCAGCCGTAGGGAGGCATCGGTCAGCTCTCCCGCCAGCGAGTTGAGGACCACGTCCATGGCCGGGAACCGGTCCGCGAACTGCGTGCTGCGGGACGACCCGATATGGTCGTCCGGCAATCCAAGGCGCCGCAGGGTGTCCCACTTCGCCGGGCTCGCGGTGGCGAACACCTCCGCGCCGCTGTTGAGGGCGAGCTGGATGGCCGCCATCCCGACTCCACCCGCGCCGGAGTGGATCAAAACCCGCTCGCCGGGGCGCAGCCCGCCCAGGTCGAAGAGCCCGTACCAGGCGGTCATGAACGCGATCGGCACCGACGCGGCCCTGGTGAAGCTCCAGCCGTCCGGAATGGTTGCCAGCAACCGGTGATCGGCTACCGCGCGCGGCCCGATCACACCGGGGATCATTCCCATGACCCGGTCGCCCGGCCGCAACGCCGGAACACCGGGGCCGACCTCGACGACCGTGCCCGCGCCTTCACCGCCCAGCAGCGCCTGGTCCGGGTACATGCCCAGCGCGATCAGCACGTCCCGGAAGTTCAGGCCCGCCGCGCGCACGGCGACGCGTACCTGGCCCGGCTCCAGCGGAGTCTCCGGGTAGGTGACCAAGGCCAGGTCGTCCAGGCTTCCGGTGCCGGACTCGCTCAGCCGGTACGCGCCATCGGGTGCGATCAGCTCCGGGACGTACTTCGCCTGCCGTGGCACGAGAATCGTGTTGTCCCGGAGGGCCAGCTCGGGTTCGTCACCGGCCACCATGGCGGCTTGGACGGCCTGTTCCTCGGACGCGTCCCCGATATCGACCAGCACGAATCGGCCCGGGTGCTCGGCTGCGGCGCTCCGGACCAGCCCGCGCACAGCCGCGCCCGCCACGCCACTGGTCAGGACGGCAAGGCGGGACACCGCCTGCTCCGGCTGCTTCGCAAGGAAATCCTGGACCAGCTCGCAGGCCTGCTGGGTGAGTACGTGTACGGCGTCCGCGTCCTCGTTCGCGGTGAACACCGGGCTCGCCACCACGTCGATCGGCGCGCTCGCGGTGAGGGGCACCCACTCGGTGTGCAGCACCGCGGTCCGGGACTCGGCCGCCGGACGGACGGTCAGCGTGGTGATGTCCGCGACCGGGTTGCCGGACAGGTCGGTGAGCGTCGCACGGTAGGTGTCGGTTCCCTTGCGGGACAGATGGACCCGGGCGGAAGACACGCCGGTCGCGTGCACGGCGACGCCCGAGAAGGAGAACGGCAGCCGGACCCGGGCGTCCGGACTGAGCAGGATGAGCGGCTGCAGTGCGGCGTCCAGGAGTGCCGGATGGATGCCGAACTGGGCGCCGTCGGGGACGGACACCTCGGCGAACAGCTCGTCGTCGCCTCGCCATAGTGCCTGCACACCTCGGAACGCCGGTCCGTATGCGTAGCCGAGGCCGGCAAGGAAGGCGTAGAACCCTTCCGGGTCCACAGGTTCGGCGTTCCGTGGCGGCCAGCTGAAACGTCCGGCTGTCACCCGGCCGCCAAGGGTCCCGGACGCGTGGTGGACCCAGCCTTCGTCGCCCTTCGAGTGCACCGTGACCGGGCGGTGGCCGGCTTCGTCCGGTGCGCCGACCGAAACCTGGATGTTCGTCGGCGTGTCCGACAGCGGGAGAGGCAGGTGCAGGACGAGATCGTCCAGCGTCCCACCGGCCGAGGTGGCGAGTTCCAGGAAGGCGGTACCCGGTAGCAGGACCGTCCCGTTGACGGCATGGTCGGCCAGCCATGGGTGGGTGCGGGTGGAGATCCGGCCGCTGCGCACGACGCCTTGGTCCGGCAACTCGACGGAGGTGCCCAGCAGCGGATGCCCACTGCCGTGGTCGCCGGTTGTGGGAGTCAGCCAGTACGTCGTGTGCTGGAAGGCGTAGGACGGCAGCCTTACTTTGCGTGAACCGTACTGTGGCCAGGTTGTTGCGACGCCCTGGACGTGCAGGCGGGCCAGGGCGACGCGGAAGTCCTCGATGGCGCCGTGGTCGCGGCGCAGCGTTCCGGTGGCCACGCCGTCCAGGTCGGGCACCAGCACCGGGTGCGGGCTGACCTCCACGAACACCTCGTGGCCATCCTCGGTCAGCTTGGCGGTGGCCAGATCGAACCGCACCGGTTCCCGCAGGTTTCGGTACCAGTACTCGGCGTCCACGGTGTCGACCGGCTCACCGGTGACCGTGGAGTAGAACGGGATCACCGCCGGCCGCGGCCGAATGCCCGCGAGGTCGGTGAGCAGCTGCTCGCGGATCGCCTCGACCTGTGCCGAGTGCGCCGCGTAGTCGACGGGGATGGCGCGGGCGCGTATGCTGTCCCTGGCGCAGGATTCCAGCAGCTCGTCCAGGGCTTGTGGTTCGCCGGACACGACGACGGTGGTGGCCGAGTTGACCACCGCGATCGTGATCCGGTCGCCCCAGGGGCTCAGGTAGCCGACTGCCTGGTCGGCGGACAGCGTGACCGAGACCATCCCGCCGTGTCCGGCCAGAGCGACCAAGGCCTTGCTGCGCAACGCGACCACGCGGGCGGCATCGTCCAGCGACAGGGCCCCCGCGAGGTGAGCCGCCGCGATCTCGCCCTGCGAGTGCCCGACCACGGCGTCCGGCTCGACCCCGTGGGCTCGCCACAGTTCCGCCAACGCGATCATCATGGCGAAGAGCGCGGGCTGCACCACGTCGACCCGGTCCAGCGAGCCGCTGGTCAGCGCCTCGACCAGCGACCAGTCCGTGTACGGCGCCAACGCCGTCCCGCAGGCATCGATGGCAGCGCGGAACACCGGCTCGGTCATGTACAGCCGGCGGCCCATGCCGACCCACTGCGCCCCCTGCCCGGGGAAGACGAACACCGTCTTGCCCAGCGGGCCGGCGGTCCCGGTGACCAGGCTCGGCGCCGCACCGCCCTCGGCCAGGGCGTCAAGGCCGGTGACAGCGCCGACCACCACCGCGCGGTGATCGAACCGGGTCCGAGCGGCCAAGGCGCTCCCGATCGCCGCCGGACTCACCTCGGGATGCTCGGCGACGAACGCGCGCAGCCGGCGCGCCTGGGCGCGCAGCGCCGCATCCGACTTCGCAGACAGCGGCCAGATGATGTGATCGTCCGCAGGACCCGGGGAGGATGATTCAGCGACAGAACGCACCTCGGCGGGTTGTTCGACAATCACATGAGCATTGGTGCCGCTGATGCCAAAGGCAGAGACGGCGGCACGTCGCGGCCGCCCGGTCTCCGGCCAGGCGACCGGTTCGGTGAGCAGACGGACCGCGCCGGACTCCCAGTCGACATGTGGTGTGGGCTCGTCGACGTGCAGGGTCTGAGGCAACCGGCCATGACGCATCGCCATGACCATCTTGATCAGGCCCGCCGCGCCGGCGGCGGCCTGGGTGTGCCCGATATTGGACTTGACCGACCCGAGCCACACCGGCTTGACCCGCCCGGCGCGGCCGTAGGTGGCCAGCAGGGCCTGGGCTTCGATGGGGTCGCCGAGCGCTGTGCCGGTGCCATGGGCTTCAATGGCGTCCACATCGGACGGGTCAAGGCCGGCGTTCGCCAAAGCCTCGCGGATGACGCGTTCCTGGGAAGGGCCGTTCGGCGCGGTCAGGCCGTTGGAGGCACCGTCCTGGTTGGTGGCTGAGCCTCGGACCACCGCCAGCACCTCGTGACCGTTGCGGTGGGCGTCGGACAGGCGCTCCAGCAGGACCAGACCGGCGCCCTCGGACCAGCCTGCGCCGTCGGCCGCGGCTGCGAAGGCTTTGCTTCTGCCGTCCGGCGCGCTCGCCCCCTGCCGGGACATCTCGGTGAACAGCGTAGGTGCCGCGTTGATGGTGACGCCGCCGGCCAGGGCCAGGGAGCACTCTCCGGAGCGAAGCGCCCGAGCGGCCAGGTGCAGGGCCACCAGGGACGACGAGCAGCCGGTGTCCAAGGACAGCGCTGAGCCGAGCAGGCCCAGCTGGTAAGCCAGCCGGCCGGACCCCGCGCTCGTCGCCGTGCCGGTGACCTGATAGCCCTCCAGGTCGTCCGGGATCGGTCCGGCCGCGTAGCCCGTCGACCAGATTCCGGTGAACACGCCTGTCTGCGTGTCCTCCAGAGAGGTCGGGTCGATGCCGGCGTACTCAATGGTCTCCCACGCGGTTTCCAGCAGGATTCGTTGCTGCGGGTCCATTGCGAGTGCTTCTCGGGGGGAGATGCCGAAGAACGCCGCATCGAAGTCACCGGCGTTGTCAAGGAACCCGCCCTTGGATGTGCGTGAGGTGCGCGGGCGGCTCGCGGTCGGGTCGTACAGGCGGTCGATATCCCAGCCTCGGTCGGTCGGGAAGTCGCCGATCGCGTCCACGCCGGCTACGACCAGTCGCCACAGGCCCTCAGGGGACCTGACGCCACCGGGAAAGCGGCAGCCCATGCCGATGACCGCGATCGGCTCGTCCGTCGCGGTCGCGACCGGGATTTCCGGCGTGGCCCGCTCGCCGGACAGGTGTGCGGCCAGCCGTGCCAGTGTGGGGTGGTCGAAGACGAGGGTCGGGGGCAGCTTCACGCCCAGCGCGGCGGTGAGGCGGTTGCGCAGTTCCACCGCCGTCAGCGAGTCGAAGCCCAGGTCCTTGAACGCCTGCTTGGGGTCGAGCTTTTCCGGGGCGGCGTGTCCCAGCACCGCGGCCACGTGGGTGGTGATCACCTCCAGCAGGTCGGTCCGGCCGACGATGCGGGGTTCGGGTGTCCGAGGCTGGATCTGCGCCTCGGGGAGGTCACGGAGCAACCGGCTCGGCCGGGCGTGGGTGTAGGCGCGGGCGAACTCGGTCCACTCGACCTCGGTGACGATCGCGAGTGCGTCGTCGTGGTCGAGTACGTCCTGGAGCTCGTCGAGTGCCCGGTGCGGACTCAGCTCGCCAAGACCCAGCAGAGTACGTTGCCGCTGCACGGATTCCAGGGCGGCCATGCCGCCTTCGGCCCAGATTCCCCACGCCACGGACGTCGTGGCCCGGCCCTGGGCGCGGTGCTGGGCGGCCAGGGCGTCCAGGAACGCGTTGCCCGCGGCGTACGCCGCGCCATGGCCGTCGCCCCACACCCCCGCTGTGGAGGAGAACAGCACGAAGGTGTCGAGATCCGGCAGCAGTTCTGCCAGGTTCGTCGCGCCGGCGACCTTGGCCGTGATGACCTCGGCGAACTCCGCCAACGTCGTATCGGCCAACCTGGTCGCCCTGATCTCCCCGGCGGTGTGGAAGACCGCGCGGATGTCGCCGATGCGGTGCACCAGGTCGCGCAGGGCCTCGCGGTCGGCCACGTCGCACGCCGCCACGGTCACCCGCGCACCGGTTGCCGCCAGCTCGTCGCGCAGGTCGGTCACGCCGGGCGCGTCGAGGCCGCTTCGGCTGGCCAGGACGATGTGTTCCGCGCCGAGCCGGGCGAGTCGGCGGGCCACGTGTCCGCCGAGCGCCCCGGTGCCGCCGGTGACCAGCACTGTCCCCTGCGGCCGCCAGGGCCGTGCGATACCGCCGGAACCCTTACGGCGCAGGCGTTTGACGAACTGTCCGGTGGTGCGGATCGCCACGTGGTCCTCGCCCGTCCCGGCGAGCACGCCGAGCAGCCGGCGCACGCTCACCTCGTCGGGCACGGCAGGGAGGTCGACCAGGCCGCCCCAGCGTTGCGGGAACTCCAGCGCCGCAGACGCGCCGGTACCCCACACCAGAGCCTGCGCCGGGCTGGTGAGCGGGTCGGTGCTCGACGTGCTCACGGCGCCGCGCGTCGCGCACCACAGCGGGATGTCCAGCTTCCGCATCAGGTCCAGCGTGCGCGCCAGGCCCATCGGGACCGCCGGGTGGTCGGGGTGCGGTTCCTCCTCCAGCGCCAGCAACGACAGCACGCCGTCCGCCTCGGACCGACCGTCCAAGGTGTCGGTCACCGGGAAGCCCTGCTCGCGCAGAGCCTCCACCCACGGATGTTCTGTCGTGGCCAGTACCAGCCACCGGGCCGGGTCCACCGGGGCCGACACGCCGGTCGTCGGGACCCACTTCACCTCGTACCGCCAGTTGTCCCGAGGTGCCGACGGGGTCGCCGTCACCCAGTAGGGCTCGCGTTCGAAGGCGTACGTGGGCAGGTCCACCCGGGGCGGCCTGCCGGGTAACGCCGGCGACCAGTCGACGTCCACTCCGGCGACGAACAGCCGTCCTGCCGCGGCGAGGAACTCGGCAAGGCCGCCGTGGTCGCGGCGCAGCGTTCCGGTGGCGAAGGCGTCCATCGCGGGCACCAGCACCGGGTGCGGGCTGACCTCCAGAAACAGGCCATGGCCGTCGGCGGTGAGCTTGCGGATGGCCAGGTCGAAGCGCACCGGCTCGCGGAGGTTACGGTACCAGTAGTCGGCGTCCACGGTGTCGACCGGCTCACCGGTCACCGTGGAATAGAACGGAATCTCCGCGCTGCGCGGCACGATGTCGGCCAGGTCGGCGAGCAACTGCTCGCGGATCGCCTCGACCTGGACGGAGTGCGCCGCGTAGTTCACCGGCAGGCGGCGAGCCCTGATGCCGTCGGCAACGCACGATTCCAGGAGTTCGTCCAGCACGTCGAGGTCGCCGGACACCACGACCGCTCCAGGTC
>NZ_DATDBG010000048.1:0-5125 GCF_036524955.1 Streptomyces sp. | reverse complement strand
GGAGGCGACGGCCGCGAGCTGGTCGGCGCGGTCGCGGGGGAATCCGTCGGACATCGCGAGCAGCAGGCCGTCGGCGGAGACCACCACCGTGTGGGACACCCCGGGGGTGTTGTCCACGAAGTTGGTGATCAACCAGTTCAGATTCTGTGCCGCCTGGCTCATCGCACTCAACTAGCGCTCCTGGTGATTCGGACCGAAACCAAGGCCGTCGGTGTTGCCGCCGGCCTGGCGGCCTTGCTGGATACCCCTGCGGAGGTTGGTCAGACGTCCGCGCACGTCGTCGGGGGCCCGCGAGACCTGCGGACCGCCTTGCGGCGCTGCTTGCTGGGCCGCGCCGCCGGGGACCAGGTTGGCCCGCGGCACACGGCGCGGCAGGCCCGAGGGGGTCACACCGCCTGCCGAGGGCTCACGGACCTGTTCGGCCCGCTGGCGAAGCGCGTCGTTGGGCGAGGTGCGCCAGTTCGGCGTCTCGCGGGGCAGCGGCTGGGCCACCGGTGTGGTGGGAGCCGCAGGAGCGGGTGCGGGTGCCGCGGGTGTGGCCTGGGCGGCAGGCTGCGCGGCGCCGCTTTGACGCTGCGGGCCACCGAAGCCGGGCCGGTCGGTACGGGGGCGCTGCGGGGGCGCGGTACGGCCCATCGGGCGCGGCGGCGGGGCCTGCTGGCCTCGCGCGCCCTGCTCGACGTGGATCTGCTGCATCCGCTCGGCCTGGCCGGTGCGGAACCAGTCCGATTCCATCGACGAGAAGATCGGGGTCGGCTCGTCCCCACGGGTCGGAGCCGGCGGCAGCGCCATCGGCTCGGCGGCCGGCGGCAGTTGTGGCTCGGGCCGCTGCGGCGCCGGGCGCCGCTCCGCGGGCTGCGGGGCCGGCAGCTGCGCGGCGGGATGCCGGCCGGGCGTCCCCTCACCGAACGGCGGGGGAGTGTCCTGCTGCGGCTGGGGCGGGAACCGGTCGGGGTACTGGACCGGGAACTGCCCGCTGTCGCCCGGCCGGCCGGGCCGGTCCTGCCGCCGCGGGACCGGGTACTGGCCGGGAGCGTCCCCGCCGAAGACCGGGGAAACCTCGTCCGGCCGGCCCGGCACGGGCTGGGCGCCGGTGTCGAACGGGTCCTGGCTTCCCGGGGTCCCCGGGTTCCAGCCGGGGGAGCCCTGCGGGCCGTGCGAGCCGCGCTGCGGCAGGCCGCCCGGACGGCCCGGGAACTGACCCGGCTGCGGAGGCTCGGGGGCCCGGAACTCGCCCGTGGGGTTCCCCCCGCCGGAGGCAGGGGAAGCCTCGGCGCGGATCGCGGGGAACTCGGCGGTGTCGCCGGGGCCGCCCTGGCCCGGTACCGCGTACTGGCCCGTGCCGTAGATCTCCTGCGGGGTGCGGCCCTGGCCGAAGCCCTGGCCGCCCTGCTGGTCGGCCGCGGCCGGCAGCGGCGGGACCGGGAACCGGCCGGGGGTTCCCCCGCCGGAGGCAGGAGGAGTGCCGCCGGGGCCGCCCTGCTCGTTCTGCGCGTCCTGGCCGCTCTGCCGCGGAATGGGCCCGGGACGGCCGCCGAAGACGTCGGAGCGGAAACCGGCCGGGCCGGTGCTCTGCGGCTGCGGCGGCGGGAAGCCGCCGGGACGGGCGACGGGCGCGGGACGGTCCTGCGTGCTGCCGGGGCGGCCCTGCTGCCCGTACGGGTCGCCGGAGCCCTGCTGCCCGAGGTCG
Source organism: Streptomyces sp. (assembly GCF_036524955.1). Classification (GTDB taxonomy): domain Bacteria; phylum Actinomycetota; class Actinomycetes; order Streptomycetales; family Streptomycetaceae; genus Actinacidiphila. The sequence continues at coordinate 3,435 of NZ_DATDBG010000048.1, read as the reverse complement.
GTGCGCCCGAAGTCGCCGCGCGAGCCGCCCACGGGCGTGTCGAACGCGTCGAAGGCGGGCGCCGCCTCGACGTCCTCGTGCCCGCGAGGGGTGTCCATCAGACCGCGGTCGTCCGGGAAGTCCTGCGGGCCGTCCTGCGCAGCCCAGTGCGGCGTACCGGGTTGCGGCGTACCGGGCTGCGGCGGGGCACCGCCGGGACGGCCGGCCCCGGAGTCGAGAGCGGGACGCGGGGCGCCGCCGCCGACCTGGCCGCGCTGCGGGGCAGCGCCGGCCCGCGGCGTGCCGCTGAAGGCGCCGGCGACACCGGAGCCGGCCGGGGCCTGGGGGGTGCCGGCGGGGCGCCCGGAGTTCATGCTCTTGGGGTTCGCGCCGCCCTGCGTGACGTCGACCGGCAGCATGACCAGGGCCGTCGTACCGCCCGAGTCGGACGGGCGGAGCTGGATGCGGATGCCGTGCCGCAGGGACAGCCGGCCGACCACGAACAGGCCCATGCGGCGGGAGACGGAGACGTCCACCGTCGGCGGGTTGGCCAGCCGTTCGTTGATGTCGGCCAGGTCCTCGGGGGACAGGCCGATGCCGGTGTCGTGGATCTCGATGAGCACCCGGCCGTCGGGCAGCGAGTGACCGGTGACCCGTACCTTCGTCTGCGGCGAGGAGAACGAGGTCGCGTTCTCCAGCAGCTCGGCCAGCAGGTGGACGAGGTCGTTGACGATACGGCCGGTGACCTCGGCCGACGGGACCGAGGTGAGCTCGATCCGCTCGTACTGCTCCACCTCGGAGGCGGCGGCGCGCAGCACGTCGACCAGCGGGACCGGGCGGGTCCACCGGCGGCCCGGCTCCTCACCGGCGAGGACCAGCAGGTTCTCGCCGTTGCGGCGCATACGGGTGGCCAGGTGGTCCAGCTTGAACAGCGAGGAGAGCTGGTCCGGGTCGGCCTCGCGGGACTCCAGCTCGGAGATGAGCGAGAGCTGGCGCTGGATGAGGCCCTGGCTGCGGCGCGAGAGGTTGGTGAACATCGCGTTGACGTTCCCTCGCAGCAGCGCCTGCTCGGCCGCCAGCCGTACCGCCTCGCTGTGCACCTCGTCGAAGGCGCGGGCGACCTGGCCGATCTCGTCGCGGCTGTTGATGCCGATCGACTCGACCGAGGTGTCCACGTCCTGCGGGTCGGACTCGGAGAGCTGCTTGACCAGCTCGGGCAGCCGCTTCTGGGCGACGTCCTGCGCGGTCTCCTGGAGACGGCGCAGCGAGCGGATCATCGAGCGGGCCACCACGAAGGCGCCGACCACGGCGACGCCGAGGACGAGCAGGATGACCGCACCGGAGATCAGCGCCTCCCGCCGGGCTTCGCTCTGGAGCTTGAGGGCCTTCTGCTGCATCTCGTTGAGCAGCGACTGCTCGATCTGGTTCATCGCCTGGATCTTGGCCCTGGCGTTGTCGTCCCAGTCGAGGTACGAGCTGTGGATCTTGGTGATCGCTGTCTGCGAGGCGGCGATCCGGTCGCGCAGGGTGTCGTGCGCGCTGATCGTGTCGTTGCCGCCCTCGATGGGCTTGAGCAGTTGCGCGGCGTCGGCGCTGCCGTAGATCGTCTCGAACTTGGTGAGCTGGGTGTCCTCGTAGGCGTAGCTCCACCGGATCGCTTCGTAGTCGTTCGGGTTGAGCCTGCCCGTCGTGGCGAACGCGGCGCTGATCACCGCGCGCTGGATCGACTCGTACTCCTTGGCGGCGGAGAAGGCGGCGAGCGCGCGGGTGCTCTGGATCATCTCCGGGTTGTTGGTCGCCTGCGCCATGTCCTGGGAGAGCGACAGCAGCGACTGCACCAGGCCGTCGTACTGCGAGACGGTCTGCGCGATACCGGTCTCGGCGGAGTACGCCGCGTCACGGATCTCGTTGAGGCTGGCGAGCTGGGTGCCGATCGACAGCAGGGTGGCGCGCACGCCCTTGAAGACCGGGTCGCGCACGGAGATGTTGTCGCTGGCGGTCTGGTAGCGCTTGAGCGCGCGGTCGGCGAACTCGCGGGCCGAGGCGACCGAGTCGTTGCCCCGCTGGCGGGAGGCGAGCGGGCCCGCCGAGGCGTCCCGCTCCTCCTGCAGCGCGGCCGCCAGGCCGGTCGCCTGCTCGGTGATGTCGGTCAGCGTCTTCATGTGCTCGAGCTGGCCGATGTTCTCCAGCGAGCTGTTGATGCGCAGTCCGCCGAGCGCGGAGGCGGTGACCACCGGGAGGGCGAGCAGGGAGACGAGCCTGGTGCTGATCCGCCAGTTGCGCAGGGCTATTCGGGGGCCCGGCGAGCCGTCGAGGCCGGTGATCCTGCCGGCCTCCATGCCGCTGGACACACTCATCCGCCCGCCGGCCGCAGTGGTCCCCGGCGTGGCGGTCCCGGAGTCGCCCGCCGCTTGCGTCGAACCGCTGCCGGTCCCGCCGGGCTGCTGCTCCGGGTCACCCGCAGCGCCGCTGTCCCTCTTGAAACGTCCCTGCACTAGCGTCGCAACCTCTGGACCAGGCGTCCCCCGCAGTCAAGCGGACAGGACGGTGTCGAGTCATGGGGGCTCAGACCGCCCCGGATTGCGAGGAGGCCGTGGTGCCCTTCGCCGCCGCTCGGTGCTCGTACGCGCCCCCTGCGCGCCGGCTCTGAGGTGATGCGGCGGTCCGGGGAATTCCAGCACAGTGCTGGATCTCGCAACAAGGCCCGTAGCCGAGCTGGTGGGATGTGTCACTCGGAGCATTGAGCCAAGTACGGAGCGTCGAGCCGCGAAAGGGTGGAAAGGGGGCGTAGTGGGCGTGGGCGCCCGGGCTGCGCGGCGCCCAGCGGTGCCTCGGGTTGGTATGTCATGGGTGGTTTGCCGGATTTCGAAGTTGATGTACCGCCGTGCTCTCGCCCGGAAATCGTCCGGAATGCGGCGCTGTGCGACCCGTCTCGTGATCAAAATCACAACCCGGATCACCGCGGCACAGGTCTGTGCCGCGGTGATCCGGGGCATAGGCGCGATTAGCCTGATGCTTTACACAAACGGCACCGTGTCGATCACGGTGCCGATCGTTTCGGCACGCTTCCGTCAACCGCCGTGCGCCCCGCCGGGCGCCCCGAGCTCCGAGGTCCCGATCACCGATGAAGACCCCCCTGATGTTCCGTCAGATGATCGCGAACCCGCGGCGCACCACGCTCGCGCACCTCAAGGACGCGAGCGAGCTGGTCGGCCAGGCAGCCGCCGCCGGGACGGCGAGCGAGGCCGCGAGCGCCGCCGCTCCGACCGCCGAGCCGCAGCGCGCGCTGCCGCAGCGGACCGCGAACCCGCGCCGTACCGTACTCACCGAGCCGCCGAAGCCCCCCGTCGCCCCCTGACCCACCGGGCCGGCCCGCCCTCCCGGAGCCCCGCCCGCCCGGGCCTGCCCCGTGGATCACGCAAAACCCGCTCCACGGGACAGGCTCTAGGCTTATGA
>NZ_DATDBG010000047.1:0-2603 GCF_036524955.1 Streptomyces sp. | reverse complement strand
TGCAGCAAGGCCACGGCCAACCAGTTCCGGCTGCTGATCCATCGACAGCAGCGCTGTCGATCCGGTCCCGCAGGGAATGGCTCGGCCCCGCCGTGCCATAGGGGCCGCCTACTGGCTGCTGCACAGCCTGCGCGGGCTGGCGCCCAAGGCTGGGTTCTGGCGCGACGCCCAGTTGGACACGCTGCGGCTCGCCTTCGTCAAGGTCGCCGGTCGGGTCACCGAATTGGCCACCCGGATCAAGGTGGCCCTGCCGTCCGGCTACCCCTACCAGGACAGCCTCGCGCTGCTCGCGGCCCGGGCCGCCAAGCTGCCGCCCTGAGCCAAGGGGCCACGTGCCCCGCCCGAGCCCGTCCCCGCAACCCCAAGCCCCGACAATCCGCGCGTCCCGCGCCACCCACGGGTGCGCCCCTACGCCCGCCCTTGCCGTCCGGAATACTGTCCCGGGTAGAGTCGAGGACGGGCGCGGTGGCTTGGGCCGTGTCCGGCATCGCCCCGTTTCCCGTCCCCGCTCATCAAACCGGACGTGCGGATTTCCCGCATCCGGCTTTCCGACTGACTTCATCCTGCGGCTGTCGGCGGCGCGCCGATGTGCATCCGGCGCAGCCGGAGCACGCCCAGTTCCCCGAACACGGCCTGGTCCGAGAAACGCCTGGTGCCGCGCGAGGGCACCTTGTGTCGCCGCTTCAAGAAGCCACGGACCGCCTCATAGACGTGGTTGTCCGCCGCCCGATATGCCATCAGCCGCGTGCCATAGGCGAAATACCCCGCCCAGCCGCGCAGCAGTTGGTTCAACCGGCCGCGCACCTCACCCCAGGGCGCGACTTTGGAGGGGACCAGGATCTCCCCCACACGTCTCTTGAGGCGCTGCACGCTCTTCTGCGACGGGCTCGCTCCAAGATACCAGTGGCCATCCTTCCGATAGTGGTGCGGTCCGAAGCTGTAGCCCAGGAAGTCAAAGCGCTCCTGCCGCGCGTCGCGCACGGTGGTCTTCGCTTCGTTCACGGTGAGGCCGAGCCGCGTCATGACCCGCCGTGTCCACGTCAGTGCCTCCTCCGCGTGGCCGCGGCTGAGGATGACGAAGTCGTCGGCATAGCTCACGACATGGGCGCGAAACGCCTCGCCGCATCCCTGCTGCCGCCAGTGCCGGAGAAAGCGGTTCATGTAGCGGTTGGCCAGCAAGGGGCTGATCACCCCGCCCTGCGGCGTACCGCAGGTGCTTTGCTCGCCGCCGCTCATGCGCCGCCGTCCCTCCGGGTCCGTTTCCTCGACCGGTGTCTTGAGCCAGAGCTTGATCAGGCGCAGGACATGACGGTCGACGATCCGCGCCGCGACCGAGCGCAGCAACGTGTCGTGCGGGATCGTGTCGAAATACTTCGACAGGTCGGCGTCCACCACATCGGTGAACCCCTGGCACAGCCGTCGATGCACCGCCTTGACCGCATCGATGCCGCTGCGGCCCGGTCGGTAGCCATAGGCACTGGGTTCGAGGTCCGCCTCGAAGATCGGCTCCAGCACCAGTTTCGCCGCGGTCTGCACCACCCGGTCCCGGATCGTCGGGATGCCGAGCGGACGCTCGCCGCCGCCGGGCTTCGGGATCATCACCCGTCGCACCGCCTGGGGCTGGTACGTCTTGGTCCGTAGTTCCGTCTCGATGCCGGTCAGCCAGTTCGCCAGCCCCGCCGCTTCGATCGCCGTGCAGGTCTCGCCATCAACGCCGGGTGCGCCCCGGTTGGCGCGCACCAGGTCGTACGCATGACGCAGGATGTCTGCGCGGTGGACCTTGTCGTAGAGCAGGTAGAACCGAAAGCCCGGCTCCGCCTTCGCCTTGAGATACAGCTTCCTTTGAAGCGTCCTGATGCTATCCGGTGTTGCCAGGCTCATCGCCAATCACCGCTCCTCAGCTCCGTCGAAAGCACGCCAGAAGTCAGGGCCCTTCCCTCCGCTGGCGTTACCCAGCCTCATCGGTACTACGGCCCTGTCCGACACCCGCCGGAGCCGCCGCCCTGCGACGACGTCGAGGTCGCTACCCTCGCCCATGGCGGGTCTCCCCCAATTACCCGGCTCACCTTTCCGACATGCCGTGCCCACTACCCCGATGGACCGGAACAGGTGCGTCTGTCGGTTGCTTCCCTGTTCCACCTGGGCCTTCCCCGAAATTCAGGCGGGTCGGCGTCCATGACTTCACTTTCGAGGCCTGCTCAGGCTTCACTCACATTACGGCCTGCCGGATTGCTCAACCGCCCAAAGGCGGCCTTTGTCACGAGGCTTCGACCAGACCGGTTGCCCGACCAAGCCGCTCGTCAGCTACCAGGGTCTACCGACAACTCCCCGGATGGATCCTTCCTCCACTGGTGAACCGCGCCGTTGGGGCGCACTGAATGATCCGGGTTAAACCATAGGCTGCGCAGCCATCCGCGTGAGCCTCATACGCCCGCTCGCGCCGATATGATTCCACCGAACTCTTGAGCAGCGCCGGCATCGCCATAATGTGTCGGCATGGCCCTGACCCTGCTGATCAACATCGACGTGGACGATCTGGATCGTGCCACCGCCTTTTATACCGCGGCCCTGCCGCTGCGGCTCGGTCGCCGCTTTGGCGGCAA